>NZ_JASATR010000002.1:0-364648 GCF_038440395.1 Aeromonas sp. OTU364 | reverse complement strand
CCCCCCACCCCCCCCCCCCCCCCGGCGGGGGGCTGAGCCCCGGCCCCCCCCCCCACCGCGGGGCCTCCCTGCATTTATCCCCTAGGTAGACCTCCCGGACCCTTGCACTGCCCAAAGGGCATCAAGCAGGTCTCACCTCCCCTCCTCCGGCGGTCATCCGGCCCCTTAATTGATAACTTCATCTACATGATTTCTTACACATTGCTCGCTTCTTTTTAAGTGCCATTTGCTGCAGGATATCGCCCTTGCACGCCTTCGCTCGTTTCGTTCAGGTGATAAATGAAGACTCTTCCAAAACCGGGCAAATATGCCCTGCTTGCCCTGGCACTGCTGGCCCTCGTGGTCTGGCTGGCCTGGCCCGGCAAGACCCCGGACCCCGTGCTGACCGCCACAGTGACCCGTCAGGATGTGGAGCAGACGGTGCTGGCCAGCGGCGTACTGCAGGCCATAGAGCAGGTGGATGTGGGGGCCCAGGTCTCGGGTCAGGTCACCTATCTGGCGGTGGAAGCCGGGCAACAGGTCAAGCAGGGGGACCTGTTGGCAGAGATAGATCCCCTGATAGCCCAGAACAACCTCAAGACCGCCGAGGCCGAGCTGGCCAGCCGCCGTGCCCAGCTCAAGATCAAGCAGGCGCAGCTCAAGCAGAACGAGCTGGCCTGGCGCCGCCAGCAGCAGATGTTCAAGCAGGAGGCGAGCTCCCGGGCCGATCTGGAGAGCGCAGAGGCGCAGCTGGCCGTCACCCGGGCCGAGCTGCAGAGCGCCCAGGCGGATATCGACAACGCCCTGATCAAGGTGGAGCGCACCAAGACGGAACTCGGCTATAACCGCATTCAGGCCCCCATGGATGGCACAGTGGTCAGCATAGTGACCCGCCAGGGGCAGACCCTGGCCGCCAGCCAGACGGTCCCGACCCTGCTCAAGCTCGCCAACCTGGACACCATGACGGTCAAGGCGCAGATCTCGGAGGCGGATGTCACCAAGGTCAGGGCCGGCATGCCGGTCTACTTCACCCTGATCGGAGACCCGGATCGCCGCTATCACGGCACCCTGCGCACTGTCGAGCTGGCCCCCACCAACATCAACGAGCAGAGCGCCAACACCACGGCCACCAGCAATGCCGCCATCTACTATTACGCCCTGTTCGATGTGCCCAACCCCGACCATCAGCTGAGGGTCGCCATGACCACCCAGGTCACCATAGTGCTGGGTGAACGCAAACAGGTATTGGCCATCCCCCAGACCGCCCTCGGCAAGAAGCTGGGGGAGAACGAATATGAGGTCACCCTGCTCAAGGAGGACGGGCAGAAAGAGACCCGCCGCATCAAGACCGGCATGAAGGATGACATCAAGATAGAGGTGGTGAGCGGTCTTGACGAACAGGACAAGGTGACCCTGGAGCAGGGCAAGCCTGTCCAGAACGATGAGATGGAGATGGTCCCGTGAGCGAGCCCCTGATCCAGCTCAAGGGCATAGAGCGCCGCTACCAGAGCGGGGAGCACGAGGTGACGGTGCTGCACCCGCTGGATCTGACCATAGCGGCGGGGGAGATGGTGGCCATAGTCGGTGCCTCCGGCTCCGGCAAGTCCACCCTGATGAACCTGCTGGGCTGCCTCGATCGTCCGAGCGGCGGCCAATACCTGTTTCGTGGTCAGGACACCGCCGGTCTGGATGCCCTGGCCCTGGCACGGCTGCGCTGCCACCACTTCGGCTTCATCTTCCAGCGCTACCACCTGCTGCCCCATCTGGATGCGACCGCCAACGTGGAGATCCCCGCCATCTATGCCGGCACCTCCCGCCCCGAGCGCCAGATACGTGCCCGCACCCTGCTGACCCGCCTGGGCTTGAGCGATCGCAGCCACCACAGGCCGGGCCAGCTCTCCGGCGGCCAGCAGCAGCGGGTCAGCATAGCCAGGGCGCTGGCCAATGGCGGCGAGGTGATCCTGGCCGACGAGCCCACCGGTGCCCTCGACAGCCACAGCGGCAAGGAGGTGATGGCCATCCTGAAGGAGCTGCACGCCCAGGGTCACACCATCATTCTGGTGACCCACGACATGGCGGTGGCCAACCACGCCAATCGCATCATCACCCTGCGGGACGGGCGCGTGGTGGAGGACAGCGGCCAGCCGGCTGCCAACCCCCCCATCTCCCCGGATAAGGCCTACGGGGTGAAAGAGCGTCAGCAGATCCCCCAGGCCACTGTCGAGCAGCTATCTTGCGCCCTCCCCCGGCCAGCCGCCGGGCAGAAAGCCCGCGAGCCGGCGCCGGAGCGGCTCCCCACCGCCTCCGTCGCCAAACGCGGCAGCCAGGGCTGGGATCGCTACCGGGAGGCGGGTCGCATGGCCCTGCACGCCATGCTGGCCCACCGCATGCGCACCTTCCTCACCATGCTCGGCATCATCATCGGCATCGCCGCCGTGGTCAGCGTGGTGGCGCTCGGCCAGGGTGCCCGCGCCAAGGTGATCGACGACATCAACGCCATGGGCACCAATACCATCGACATCTTCCCCGGCAAGGACTGGGGCGACGAGAAGGCCGCCAGCATCCAGACCCTGAACGAGCGGGATCTCGACGCCCTGCTCGGCCAGCCCTATCTGGAGGGGGCCAGCCCCCAGATCGCCACCTCGGGCCAGTTGCGCTATCGCAACAAGACCAGCAGCGGCAGCGTGGTGGGAGTCGGCAGCGACTTTTTCCGGGTCAAGGGGATGACCCTCACCCAGGGCCGACTGCTCGACGAGCGGGACATCCGCAGCCGGACCGCGGTGGCCGTGGTGGATGGCAAGACCATCACCAGCCTGCTCGGCAAGACGGATCCCGTCGGCCAGGTGGTACTGGTCGGCACTCTGCCGGTGCGCATCGTCGGCGTGGTGGCCCAGGAGACCGGCTTTGGCCCCAGCAGCCAGTCGGTCAATGTCTGGCTGCCTTACAGCGCCGTGATGAGCCGCCTCATCTCCCAGAACCACTTCAGCCAGATCACCATCAGGGTCAAGGACGGGGTCCAGCCGGCGCTGGCCGAGCAGGCCGCCGTGGCGCTCTTGACCCAGCGCCACGGGGTGAAGGATTTCTTCACCTTCAGCAGCGACAGCATCGTCAAGTCGGTGGAGAAGACCACGGCAACCCTGACGCTGCTGGTCTCCGCCATCGCGGTGATCTCCCTCATCGTCGGCGGGGTCGGGGTGATGAACATCATGCTGGTGTCTGTGGTGGAGCGCACCCGGGAGATAGGGATCCGCATCGCAGTCGGCGCCCGTCAGTCCGACATCCTGCAGCAGTTTCTGATCGAGGCTGTGATGGTCAGCCTGCTGGGGGGCCTGCTCGGCATCGGCCTGGCCATCTTCATCGGTTTTATCTTCTCCCTGCTCGTGGAGAGCTTCCAGATGCGCTTCTCGCTCTTCTCCATCCTGATGGCCTTCGGTTGCTCCTCGCTCATCGGGATCCTGTTTGGTTACCTGCCCGCCCGCAATGCGGCCCGGCTCGATCCGGTCGAGGCACTGGCGAGGGAATGATGATGCACAACTTATCCGGCCGGGGGCTGCGCCTCTCGTCAAAGACTGCGCTCAGCCTAGTGCTCACCGTCTGCCTCGGTGCCTGCAGCCAGCAGAGCACCTACCACAGGCCCGTATTGGATGTGGCGCCAGCGTGGCAGCAGGACGCCCGGGATCTTGGCGGCCAGCAGGCCGGGCTCTGGTGGCAGGGGTTCCGGGATCCCGCCCTCGACCTGCTGGTCGATGAGGTGCTCGCGGCCAACCCGGACATGCAGGTCGCGGGGCTCAGGCTCAAGAGCGCCCTGCTCGGCGCCGATCTCGCCGACACCAACCTCACCCCTTCGGTCAACGCCAGCCTGGGGGCGAGCGGCAACAAGAACATGAAGGATGGCAGCGCCAGCAGCAACCTGGGCCCCTCCTTCAACCTGAGCTATGAGGTGGATCTCTGGGGCCGGCTCGCCTCGGTGCGGGATCAGGCGCAGTGGGAGGCAGAGGCCAGCGAGCAGGATCGCGCCGCCACCCGCCTGATGCTGGTAGGCAAGACCCTGGAGCAATACTGGCAGCTGGCGTATCTCGGCTCGGCCATTGCTCTGGGCGAGCGCCAGCTGGCCAACTACGAGCGGATAGAGCGGCTGACCCGGGCAAAATATGACGCCGGGGCCGTCACCCGCCTCGATCTGGTACAGGCCAGCCAGCAGAAAGCCGGCAAGCAGGCGGAGCTCGCCTCTCTCACCCTGCAACGGGAGCAGGCCGGCAACGCCCTGCGCCTGCTGCTCGGCCGCAGCAGCGGCCCGCTGGAATTTGCCCCGACCTCCCTCGCCATGGGCCCCATTCCGACGCTGGCGGTCGGCATCCCCGCCGATGTGCTGGCCAGGCGCCCAGACGTGCGGGCCGCGGAACTGCGCCTTCGCAAGACGCTGGCCAGAGGGGACGAGATACGCACCGGTTTCTACCCCACCCTCAGCCTCACCGGCGGTGCCAGCACCACCTCGGACACCCTGACCCAGGTGCTGCAGAACCCGGTGGGAACCCTGGGTGCGACCCTGGCGCTCCCCTTCCTCGAGTACAACAAGACCCGGCTCTCCATCGCGAGCTCCGAGATTGACTATCAGATAGCCGAGACCGAGTTTCGCAAGCAGCTCTATACGGCCCTGCTGGAGGTGGAAGATGGCCTGGCCGCTCGCCAGCAGGGGGAGCAGCGGCTGCGTTATCTCGAGCAGCAGCTGACCTATGCCAAAGAGGCCGAGCGGCTGGCGGGTGCCCGCTTCCTGGCGGGCGCCACCGGGGTTCAGCCCTGGCTGGACGAGCAGAATCGACTGTGGGATGCCGAGCTCGGCGTGCTGGCCCAACAACAGAGCCAGCTCAAGACCATGGCCGGGATCTACCGGGCGCTGGGAGGGAGCGATCGGAGCTAGAGCCCGGTCAGCCCCCAGGGTGGCTGGCATGACCTCCATGCTGGCCGCCCTTGTATCCTCTTCACAACAAAGCAATTGATAATAGTTTTCATTTAATGAAAAATGAGCGCTCTCGTCTGTCAGGAGTACTCAAATGTCACAGCCCGCCCCGGTCAATCGCCCTCGCCTGCTCACCGTCAAGCATGTCCACGATGTGAGCCCTCATCTGCGCCGAGTCTGCCTGACCAGCCCTGAACTGGCGGATTACCCCTTCAGCTGTGGCGGTGCCCATATCAAGATCATGCTGCCCCGGCCGGGCCAGAGCGAGATAGTGCTGCCAACCCCGACCCCCAAGGGTCCCCGCTGGGAGGATCCGAGCCAGAAGCCCATACTGCGCACCTTCACCATCCGCGCCTTCCGCCGCGAGGCCCTGGAGATCGACATCGACTTCGCCCTGCACGGCGACATCGGCCCCGCCAGCCGCTTCGCCCTCCACGCCAAGCCGGGGGACAGGCTCGCCATCTCGGGCCCGGGCGGCCCGGATCCCATGTTGCAGCTGGCCGCTCACTACTACATGGCCGGCGATCTCACCTCCCTGCCCGCCATCAGCGCCATGGCCGAGGTGATGCCGGCAGAGGCCAGGGGCCATATCGCCCTGCTGGTGCCCCATCAGGAAGATGTGCAGGATCTGTCGCTGCCCGAAGGGGTCAGCCTGCGCTGGTTTGTCGGCACGCCGGACCAGACCGGCCCCCTGGTGGAGTACTTCACCGCCCTGCCCATGGCCGCCGAGGAGAGCTATTTCTGGTTCGGGGGGGAAGAGGGTCTGGTGGTGCCCCTGCGTCGTCATGTCAGGCGGACCCTGGACACCGATCGCCAGCGGGTCTACGCAGTGCCTTACTGGCGCAGCGGCAAGGATGAAGACGCCTACCATCAGGATCGCCACGTCGTGATGGATAGCTGATAACACCCTGTACTCCTTGCTCTTATCAGGCCTTCTCCCGCTCGGGAGCGGGCCTGGTTGCCATGCTTCCCTCCCTTTTTTACGGCCCGCCCCCCATCTTTGGTAATCCTCTCGGTAGTGCTTGCATTTGAGACGAACAGCAAGATAATGATAATCACTCTCAACAAAGATGCTGTGTACCGGGCGCAGATCCCCTGATCCAGACACCCGAACACTCCGGACACATCGTCGACCCCATTTGCACTGCAAGGTAACCCCAGATGGCTGTTTTGAATTCGGTAATGCGCGCCTTCGCGGTGGAGGCGCTCCCCACCCCTGCCGACCTGTTGGCACAGCATCCCTGCCCGGCCGATATGGCGCAGCACATTGACCACCACCGCCACCAGGTGCGCCAGATCCTGAGCGGGGCAGACGATCGTCTGCTGGTGGTGATAGGCCCCTGCTCCATCCATGATCCCGTCGCCGCCCTCGACTATGCCAAGAGGCTGGCACGGCTCGCCACCGAGTATCAGGAGAGCCTGCAGATAGTGATGCGCACCTATTTCGAGAAACCGCGCACCACAGTCGGCTGGAAGGGGCTGGTCTTCGACCCTCATCTCGATGGCAGCAACGACATCGGTCACGGGCTCCACCTGGCCCGTCAACTGCTGCTCGACATCAACCGACTGGGACTGGCCACCGCCACCGAGTTTCTCGATACCACCAGCTTCCTCTATCTGGCGGATCTCATCAGCTGGGGGGCAATCGGTGCC
Source organism: Aeromonas sp. OTU364 (assembly GCF_038440395.1). Taxonomy (NCBI): domain Bacteria; kingdom Pseudomonadati; phylum Pseudomonadota; class Gammaproteobacteria; order Aeromonadales; family Aeromonadaceae; genus Aeromonas; species Aeromonas sp. OTU364. Next base: position 358,059 of record NZ_JASATR010000002.1, on the reverse strand, counting down.
CGCACCACCGAATCCCAGGTACACAGGCAACTGGCCTCGGCCCTGCCCTGCCCGGTCGGCTTCAAGAACGGCACGGACGGCAACATCCGGGTAGCCATCGATGCCATCCTGGCCAGCGAGGCCTCCCATCTGTTCACCGCCCCTGGCAGCCAGGGGGGCATGGTTGTGATCAGGAGCGAAGGCAATCCGGGCGGCCACATCATTCTGCGCGGCGGCACCCTGCCGAACTATCACCAGAGCGACGTGATGGACGCGGCCGAACGCCTGGCGCGCCAGGGGCTCAACCCTCGGCTGATGGTGGATTGCAGCCACGGCAACAGCCAGAAGCTGCACCAGAACCAGCTCCTGGTCGCCGGGGAGCTCTGCCGCCAGTTGCGGGGCGGGAGCACGGCCGTTGCCGCCGTCATGGTCGAGAGCTTCCTGCAAGGGGGCAGCCAGAAACCGGCGCCACTGAGTGAGCTGCAATATGGCTTGTCGGTCACCGATGCCTGCCTTTGCTGGGAAGAGAGTGAGAGCCTGCTGGCCATGCTGGCCGATGGGGTCATGGCGCGCCGTCAATGTGCAAACGCTCGCGCCATTCCCCTTCACAGCGATCTCGGCCAACCGGTCAGCTGACCTATTTCCTATTTAATCGCAGCGGGGTCGCCAGACCCCTATTCAATCCCTATACCGATAAATGACATTCACATATTGTCTGGACAGGGGTGTCAAATAGGGCAGTGATGGTGAAAGAGAAATAGTGCGAGAGGGACAAGCACTTCCCCATTGATAGGAAGATGGGCAGCCAGGCAAAGCGGGAAGCATGCCCGCAAATCCACCTATTTCATCCCACTGCTTTCATCCCACGGCGACGGACCATTATTTGTCATCTTCTGTCATCAGAGATAACAAACGGGCTGTATGAGTCCTCATTGTGTCGCAGGCGAGACGCGACAGCGATTGCCTTACCGCCAATGGATACTTTTTATTGGCCCATGATGGTCATGGCTATTGTGGACAGGTGACCCTATTTAGGTGGCTTCTTCGATGGGCAATAGATAGACAGGATCCTGAAAATAATAATGCCGCCTCTTGGGCGGCATTATTGACGACGCTATCCTGGCAATCAGATCAGGAAGTCGTTCAGATCCTTGCCCAGCGCAACTTGCTCGGCAATGGCTTTGGGCATGCGGCCCTGGCCGGTCCAGGTCTTCTCCTGGCCATCTTCCTGATACTTGTATTTGGCAGGGCGCGGAGCACGCTTGCTCTTGGTCGCGCCAGCAGCGGCCGGAGCGGCCACGCTGCCAATCAGCTCGCGCGGATCGATGCCGGCCTGTTGCAGCATCTCGGTAAACTCGCTCAGCTTGCGCTGACGCTCTTCCTGCTCGGCCCGCTCTTGCTCTACGGACTCGGCACGCTCGTTATATACCAGATCAAACTTTTCTTTCGCTTCTTGCAGTTGCTCAAACGGCAGTTCACGAATGGCAGCGCGCAAGCTGCGAATGTTCAGCAGAACCTTCAGAAACTCGTTCATTACTTCCTCACAGAATTATTTTTGTATGTCACAGGGATAACTCATTTTGAGAATAGCATGTCCACTCGATAACAACATAATGATTTTATAGCGCCAGCGCTATTCCTGACAATCTCATGGTCATTATTCATTGTGGTTAATTCACCTCAGGGATCTTATCGGATCACCGCTCAACAGACATTATTTCTTCAACATGGGTTAATCGGTCCCACTTATCAGGTATTTGCCACAGAGATAAAAGGGGTGTCATCCAAGCACCTGCATTCATATATAACAAACCATACCGCTGCCCACAGCCGCCAGCACGGAATGTACAAATATTGGCCGCATCATGCCTAGGTCGAATGAAATGAGATCGAGGCCGGGCAGCACTCTGTATCCCTGCCCCTGGTTCAATCAATTTCCTTTGCCTGGGCGCTTATCCATTCGATGAATGCCTGGATCTTGGGGCACTGGCGATGGGGGAGCGTCGCCATGTAGTAGCGTTGATTGCAGCGAACCGCCTTGCCCGGGAAGGGCTCCACCAGTTCGTTGCGCTCCAGCCGCTGGCGCACCAGGTTCTTGCGGCCCATGGCCACGCCGGCGTGATTCATGGCGGCGATGATGGCGAGATCGGAACGATCGAAGCCCATGCTCGACTGGCAGCCATCGAGGGAGATCCCGGCCTGGCGAGCCCAGCTGCACCACTCGTCGGTGTCGGAGTCATATCCCCAGGCCTGCCGGTCGTGCAGCAGGCGGCAGTGGTTCAAGTTGTCCGGCTTGTTGAGCAGCTGGTGCCGCTCGGCATATTCGGGGCTGCACACCGGCACCATGTATTCATCCATCAGCGGGTGGATGGCGAGCCGCTCCGGCACCTTGTCGTCGAAATAGATCGTCAGATCGATGCCATAGCCGTGCAGATTGACGTTCTCGTTGCCGGTCATGATGTTGAGATCGATCTGGGGATGCAGGCGGGAAAAATCCGCGAGCCGCGGCACCAGCCAGCACTGGGCGATGGAGGGCCGGGAGTAGACGGTCAGGGAACCGGACAGCTCCTGGTTCTTGATCTCCAGGATCTCCTGATTGATGAACTCCAGCGACGACTTGAGTGCCCAGAAGACCCGTTGCCCCTCAGTCGTCAATACCACCTTGCGGTGAAAGCGCTGGAACAGCTTGAAGCCGAGCTCCTCTTCCAGCGCACCTATCCGGTGGCTCACCGCACTCGGGCTGAGCGCCAGCTCATCCGCCGCCAGGGCGAAGGAGCTGTGGCGGGCCGCCGCCTCGAAGGTGTGCAGCTTGGAGAGCTGATAGCCGCTGAGCAGCTTGTTTCTCGATACATAGTTGTCTTCGGTATACATCCGCCTTCCCCGTCACAGCCTCAACATCGCCGTCATGATATCCCGGATGACCCGATTCAGGATGACGTAACCGAACCCAAGTCACATAAATACCGCTAAATGTGATGAATGTGGCACCTTTGCATCAACCCAGATCATCCAAGAGGCCATTTTCATCATTTGTCAGCCCGACCCCCTTGCCGTTCAATAGGCCCATCATTCATCTCTTATCATCCCTGTCGAGGCGCAGTATGAATTCTGAAATGTGGGTCGTCGGTACCTTGCTGACAAGCATCATCCTGATCGTCTTCACCATAGTGAAGGGCAAGGTGCATCCCTTCCTCGCCCTGCTGCTGGCGAGCTTCTATGTCGGCACCATGATGGGGATGAACCCGGTCAAGATGGTCAACGCCATGGAAGAGGGCATAGGCGGCACCCTGGGCTTTCTCGCCGCCGTCATCGGCCTTGGCACCATACTCGGCAAGATGATGGAGGTGTCGGGGGCGGCAGAGCGCATCGGCCTCGCCCTGCAAAAGTGCCGCTGGCTCTCGCCCCAGGTCATCATGGTGCTGGTGGGTCTGGTGTGCGGCATCACCCTCTTTGTCGAAGTGGGGGTGGTGCTGCTGATTCCGCTCGCCTTCTCCATCGCCCGCAAGACCAACACCTCGCTGCTGACCCTGGCCATTCCGCTCTGTACCGCCCTGATGGCCGTGCACTGCATAGTGCCGCCCCACCCGGCCGCCCTCTATGTCACCAACCAGCTGGGTGCCGACATCGGCTCCGTCATCGTCTATGGTCTCGCGGTCGGACTGTTTGCCTCCCTGGTGGGCGGCCCCCTGTTGCTGAAGCTGCTGGGCAAGCGGGTGCCGTTCAAGGAGGTGCCCGCCGCCTTTGCCGACATCCAGGCCCGCGATGAGGCAAGCCTCCCGACCCTGGGCGCCTCCCTCTTCACCGTGCTGCTGCCCATACTGCTGATGCTGGTCAAGACGGTGGCCGAGCTCAACATGGATCACGCAAGCCACCTCTATACCCTGCTGGAGTTTATCGGCAACCCCATCACCGCCATGTTCATCGCCGCATTCACCGCCTACTACGTGCTGGGGATCCGTCAGCGCATGAAGATGGAAGGGCTGCTGGACAAGACGGAAGAGTGCTTCTCCTCCATCGCCAACATCTTGCTCATCATAGGGGCAGGCGGCGCCTTCAACGGCGTGCTCAAGGCGAGCGGCCTAGGGGACAGCCTGGCGACCATACTCTCCCAGCTGGACATGCACCCCATACTGCTCGCCTGGCTGGTGGCCATAGTGCTGCACGCCGCCGTGGGTTCGGCCACCGTCGCCATGATGGGGGCCACCGCCATCGTCTCCCCCATGATGGTGCACTACCCGAACATCAGCCCGGAGATCATGACGCTCGCCATCGGCTCAGGCGCCATCGGCTGCACCATGGTGACCGACTCCCTGTTCTGGCTGGTCAAGCAGTATTGCGGTGCCACCCTGAACGAAACGCTCAAGTATTACACCAGTGCCACCTTTGTCGCCTCCCTGATGGCGCTGGCCGGTACCTTCCTGCTCTCCTATATCGTGTAAACAGACAGAGACATCCCATGAAACACATCGACGTCCAACAACTCATTACCCAATTCCCGCTGGTTCGCTCCCTGATCGCACTCGAGCCCGTCACCTGGTTCAACCCCAAGGCCACCACGCTGGCGGCTGGTCTGCCCCATGTGGGCCTGGATGGCAGCGATGTGGCGGATGCCTCCGCCCGGCTCGCCCGTTTCGCCCCCTACATGTGCGACGCCTTCCCCGAGACCCGCGCCAGCAACGGCATTCTGGAGTCCGAGATAGCGGCCATCCCGGCGATGCAGGCCACCCTGAACCAGCGCTACGGCGTCGAGCTGACCGGCAAGTTGCTGCTCAAAAAAGACAGCCACCTGCCCATCTCCGGCTCCATCAAGGCCCGTGGCGGCATCTACGAGGTGCTGACCCACGCCGAACGGCTGGCCATCAAGGCCGGTCTGCTCTGCGAAGAGGACGACTATCGCAAGCTGTTCACGGACGAGTTTCGTCAGTTCTTCGGCCAGTACAGCATTGCGGTGGGCTCGACCGGCAACCTCGGCATGTCCATCGGCATCATGAGTGCCAAGCTCGGTTTCACCGTCACCGTCCACATGTCTGCCGATGCGCGGGAGTGGAAGAAGCGCAAGTTGCGCGAACACGGCGTCATAGTCGTGGAATATGCCGAGGATTACGGGGTGGCGGTGGAGCAGGGTCGCAAGGAGGCCGAGCGAGACCCCAACTGCTTCTTCATCGACGACGAGAACTCCCGCACCCTCTTCCTCGGCTACTCGGTCGCGGGCGAGCGGGTGAAAAAGCAGTTCGATGAGATGGGCATAGTGGTGGATGCCGGGCATCCGCTGTTCGTCTATCTGCCCTGCGGCGTCGGCGGCGGCCCGGGGGGCGTGGCCTTTGGCCTCAAGCTCGCGTTCGGGGACCATGTCCACTGCCTGTTTGCCGAACCCACCCACTCCCCCTGCATGCTGCTCGGGGTCCACACCGGATTGCACGATGCCATTGCGGTGCAGGATCTGGGGATCGACAACCTCACCGCCGCCGACGGTCTCGCGGTGGGGCGCGCCTCCGGCTTCGTCGGCCGCGCCATGGAGCGGTTGCTCGATGGCTTCTACACCCTGAGCGATCAGGAGATGTATGACCTGCTGGGGCTGCTGGCGCGGGACGAGCAGATCAGACTCGAACCGTCCGCCCTGGCCGGCATGGCTGGGCCTTGGCGCGTGGCGGCCGATCCCGAGTGGCAAATGGGGCGCGGTTTCGATGCCGCGACCATGGCAGGCGCCACCCACCTGGTGTGGGCCACCGGTGGCGGCATGGTGCCCGCCGAGGAGATGGCAAAATACCTCGCCGCCGCCCACCTCTGATCTTTTTTTCAACCGAAAGACCCGCCACCCTGGCGGGTTTTTCTCTTCTGGGATCAGCAAGATGGCATGCTCTTTGCCCAAGTGTGGCCACCCTTCATGCCCCTCCCCTGCCGTCAATCCCCCCAAGTTGGTTATTTTGTGATACGATAGAGGCCGTTTTTTGACATCTGCGCCCCGTTGTCGCCTTGATCCTGCAAGATCACCACCCAGTCCGGTGGGCACAACCGCGGCGGCGCAGCACCACAAGTGACCCGGTTGAGTCAATGCTGGCGGCCTGTGCCAGCGAGCGACACCAGGGGCACCTTAGATAAGGAGATCGGGCTATGAAACAGTATCAAAGCTGGCTTGGACAATATCTGATGAGCCGTCGCGATGGCGATCACGCCATGGCTTCCGAACTCGCCAACTCCATCTGCGAGTTCTGGCAGGCGCAGGGGGATGAGGCCGAAACCAGCAAATGGCAGCAGCTCTACCAGCAGCACGTGGAAAAGACCACCTGACGGCGGCACCTTCAGGCTTTCTGGCCTGTCACCCATAAAAAAACCGGCGCTCATGGCGCCGGTTTTGCATTTCAGCGACCCGAATTACATCTGGTCGACCATGTCCTGGGCGAACTGGGAGCAGGAGCGCAGGGTGGCGCCTTCCATCAGTCGCTCGAAGTCATAGGTGACTGTCTTGTTGGCGATGGCCGCTTCCATCCCCTTGACGATGAGATCCGCCGCCTCGGTCCAGCCCAGGTGGCGCAGCATCATCTCGGCGGAGAGGATGAGGGAACCCGGGTTCACCTTGTCCTGACCTGCGTACTTGGGTGCAGTGCCGTGGGTTGCCTCGAATAGGGCCACGCCGTCGCCGATGTTGGCGCCCGGGGCGATGCCGATGCCACCGACCTGAGCGGCCAGGGCGTCGGAGATGTAGTCACCGTTCAAGTTCATGCAGGCGATGACGTCATACTCGGCCGGACGCAGCAGGATCTGTTGCAGGAAGGCATCGGCGATGACGTCCTTGACGATGATGGTCTTGCCGGTCTTCGGGTTCTTGAAGGAGCACCAGGGGCCGCCGTCGATGAGCTGGGCATCGTACTCTTTCTGGGCCAGGGCATAGCCCCAATCCTTGAAGGCACCTTCGGTGAACTTCATGATGTTGCCCTTGTGCACCAGGGTCACGGAGTCGCGATCGTTGTCGATGGCGTACTCGATGGCGGCACGGACCAGACGCTCGGTACCGGCCTTGGACATGGGCTTGATGCCGATGCCGCAGGACTCGGGGAAGCGGATCTTCTTCACGCCCATCTCGTTTTGCAGGAAGGCGATCACCTTCTTGGCTTCGTCGCTGTCCGCCTTCCACTCGATGCCGGCGTAGATGTCTTCGGCGTTCTCGCGGAAGATCACCATGTCGGTCAGCTCGGGGTGCTTGACCGGGCTCGGGGTCCCTTCGTAGTAACGGACCGGGCGCAGGCAGACGTAGAGATCCAGCTCCTGACGCAGGGCCACGTTGAGGGAGCGAATACCGCCACCGACCGGGGTGGTCAGCGGGCCCTTGATGGCCACGCAGTATTCACGAATGAAATCCAGGGTTTCGGCCGGCAGCCAGGCACCTTCGCCATAGACATGAGTCGATTTCTCGCCGGTATAAATCTCCATCCAGGCGATCTTGCGCTCGCCCTTGTAGGCTTTCTCGACCGCAGCATTCACCACGTTCAGCATGGCCGGGGTCACGTCCACACCGATACCATCCCCTTCGATAAACGGAATGATGGGGTTGTGGGGAACCTGCAGCTTGCCGCTGGCATCGACTGTGATTTTCTGACCCTGGGTCGGGATAACTACTTTGCTTTCCATCGGCATCTCCTAACTTCCGTTTGTTATCAATCTGATCGTTGATCGTTGCGCGCGGCCATCTTAGCCCATCCATTTGCATAATCAAATGGCGGGCGTGCATGTCCGACCATAGTCGGGGACTGGATCACAATGCGCCACTTCTCTTTGCGCACCATGAGGCGCAAGCCAGTGCAGTCCCGCCATGGCAAGCGCCGCCGTCATGGTGTCAGACTCTCGTTCTGCCCCTGGGGCTGGCTCAGGGCGCGGTACTGGGAGGGGGTCAGCCCCGTCTTTTGCTTGAACACCCGGCAGAAATAGTTCACATCCATGTAACCACAGCGGCTGGCCACCTCTTCGAGGCGAAAGCGGTATTTTTTCAGCATGAACTTGGCCCGATCGATGCGTACCCAGCTGATGTAGTCCGCCAGGCGCATGTGCCCCTGCTCGCGAAACAGGTGGGAGAGGTGGCTCGCCGAGACGTTGAAGCGGTGGGCGATGGAGTCGCGGCTGATGGGGCGGTGAAAGTTCTCCTGGATATAGATGCAGATGCCGTGAAACAGCTCAGCCCCTCGCGGCCGCTCGAAGGTGGACTCCGCCAGCAATTGACGGGCGCTGGTGAGCAGCGCCTGCAACAGGTGGTTGTCGGTGGGGGAGCGACCCGGGTCTTCCACCAGCACGTTGAGGGCCGCCAGTATGTGTTCGTTCACATGGCCGGCCCGGGCCATGATGCTGTGCTTTTGCACATCGAAGAAATCCGGGTCTTCCCGGCGCTTGCTCACCAGGCTGAAACCGAGCTGGCGCTTGCCAAACAGCAGGCTCAGCACAGAGCAGTCCGTGGTCCAGAGCGGCTTGTTCCAGCCGTTGGGGGGGATGTAGAGCGCCTGCCCCGGCAGCACGCTTATCTCCTGGCAACCCGACTCCCTGTCCCAGATCTGGTTGAGGTATTCGCCGCTGAACACCAGCTCGAGACGCGGGAAGTTGACCTGGTAGCTGAAGCCGGGCGGCACCCCCTGATCCTGGGCAAACCAGATCTGCTCGAAGGGAACCTGGTCGTGGAGAGCGCCGTCGAGCAGCTGGCTGAAGATGAGTGACATGATGATCCCGATCAAGAGAGAGGCAAGCGATTGCGGCGGCAAAGGCCGCCCATGTTATAGTCCGGGCCGGACCGTCAATTCCACCCTTTTCTTCAAACCACTTTGTTCACACCAAATGAGGCGTCCCTTATGAGCAGTCGAGATCTGCCCTCTTTTTTGTTAATGCAAAATCCGATTCAAGGTTACGACTGGGGCAGCCATGACGCCCTCACCACCCTGTTTGGCATCCCCAATCCGGCTGGCAAACCCCAGGCAGAACTCTGGATGGGAGCCCACCCCAACGGCTGCTCCGAGGTGACGCTGGCGGGGAATGTGCAGAGGCTCTCGACCCTGATAGAGCGCGCCCCCGCCGCCGTGCTGGGGGATGCCACCGTCGCCCGCTTCGGCAGCCTGCCCTTCCTGTTCAAGGTGCTGTGCGCCGAGAAGGCTCTCTCCATCCAGGTGCACCCGAGCAAGGCCCAGGCCGAAGCCGGCTTTGCCAAAGAAGAGGCCGCCGGCATCTCGCCAACGGCAGCCAATCGCAACTACAAGGACCCGAACCACAAGCCGGAGCTGGTGTTTGCCCTCACCCCCTATCAGGCGATGAACGGCTTTCGCGCCATCCCGGCCATACTGGCGCTGTTCGACCGCATGGGGCTGCCGGCGCTAGCCGAGCTGACCGAAGCGCTGCGCCAGTCACAGGATGAGGCGGGCTTGCAGCACTTCTTCCACCAGTTGCTGGTGCTGGAAGGGACTCGCAAGGAGGAGGCCCTGGCCGGCCTGCTGGCCTATGCCGCCGCCCATCAGGATGAAGAGACCTTTGCGCTGATCACCGCACTCGCCGCCCAGTACCCGGGGGATGTGGGGCTCCTCTCGCCACTCTTGCTGAACGTGGTGACCCTGCAGCCGGGTCAGGCCATGTATCTGGACGCCTGCACCCCCCACGCCTATGTGCGCGGCACCGGCCTCGAGATCATGGCGAACTCCGACAACGTGCTGCGCGCCGGGCTCACCCCCAAATACATAGACGTGGCCGAGCTGCTGGATTGCACCCGCTGCCTGCCCAAGCCGGACGACCAGATCCTGCTGGCCCCCCACCTTGACGGGGCGGTGCAGCACTTCGAGGTGCCGGTACCTGACTTCACCTTCAGCGTCTACCCGGCCGGTGAGCATGCCCTCACCACCGCCAGCGCCGAGATACTGTTTGCCATCGATGGCACTGTGACCCTCCAGCAGGGTGAGCAGTCACTGCGCCTCGAGAAGGGTCAGTCCGCCTTCGTCCCCGCCGCCACCGGTCACTACCGGCTGCTGGCCGAGGGACGGGTCGCCCGCGCCGGCAACCGCTGCTAAGACATCATCAACAACATCGTGAATAGACGAGGGCCATCTTCGGATGGCCCTCGCGTCGAAGGCTTCCCCATGCATGCTCCCTTGACCCCATCAGTCCCGCTCATCGCCCTGCTTCCCAAGGTGCAGCCAATCCTTAGCCCGCGCAATGAGCGCAGGGCTCGAACACGGTTCCTGCGCGGGGGTGACCTGTGAGCCTGGATCTCGGCGAGCTGATGCCGCTCTGGGCGCTGTTCCAGCAACAACCCCTGGCACAGGGCATAGGCCTCGCCGCCATGCTGGTCGGGATCAGCGCCTTCCGGCAACGGGATGACGGGCGTTTTCGATTGCGGCTCTGCCTCTATCAGGGGCCATCGCCCTCCACTTCTTCCTGATGGGGGCCAGCACCGCAGCCCTCAGTGCAGGCCTCAGTTGCATTCGCACCACCGTCTCTGGGCACACCCGCAGCCCCTGGGCGATGCTGTTCTTCCTGCTACTGGTCTGGGGGCTTGGCATTCCCGGGATCACCAGCGCGGTACAGTGGTTGCCCATCCTGGGCACCACCATAGGAACCTGGGGACTGTTTCGGGCCCAGGGCATCACGCTGCGGCTCAGCATGCTGGCGGGTGGCCTGTGCTGGACCAGCCACAACCTCCTGATTGGCTCCATCGGCGGCAGCCTGATTGAGCTGAGCTTCCTGTTCGTCAACTGTCACACCATGTACCGCATGTGGCGACAACCGCAGTCGAGCCCTGCCTGATCCCCCGCCCTCCGGTGTCGCTGGCCGCAGTCAAGGCGTGAGGAAGGCCGATAGCGGCCTTGAAAAAAAAACCACCGCCCTGAGTCAGGGCAGTGGTTTTCATTATCTGCTCAACCGATGGCCAGCATGGCCGTCGGGGGCTAGTGTTCTGCCGCTTCCGGCTGGGGAGCTTCCGAGCGTTCCCGCTGCAGTTCATCAACCCTGGCTTGCCATTTGTCATGGGCCTGTTTTTGCCCCTGTGACTCGAATTCCTGGCGCATGGTGTCGATTTCTTGGTCAAGTTTTTCCATCAGGATGTCTCCTTACATCTCGGGTTACACACTGGCTGACGGCACTGTTGGCCAACCTGCTCTACCCGATTGGACACCAAGTCTTCCCCGATTGTCCAACTAAATAAACGATTTATTATGCAAAAACCAATCTAAAAAATAGTAAAAGGCTTCTTATGAAGCCACATAAAACGTTCCTGCCCAGGTGCGGTAAAAACATTTTTTTCTTTCATTATCAGTGTATTGAAAACATTCACTCCAGCCTTGTCGCCGTCCTTGTCCGGAGATGCTGGTTATGCACATTTTTTTCACGCCCCCCGCCTGGGCCCGCCTCACCCATGCGAAGCCGCCCCCGGGCCGCACTTTTGCCAGGCGGCTCACATTTCAGGTCGCGGTCACAGCACACAAATCTCCAACTCTCGCTCCTGACTCGGGCGCGGCATATGGCCACCCACTTCTGACAACCACATCAAAAATACACTCAAACTATTGTTTTAAAATGAAATAAAAAATCACCAACCGAGTCGGCAAGCCGGCATCAAAATGCGAGCGGGGTCACAGGACGGGGTCGCTGACACAAAAATCCAGTAAAGGGCACATATATCCGATTTCTACCCGGGGGCAGGGGCGAAACAATAGACGGGTCAATTGTTACCCATCGCAACGGCTCCAAGAAGGAGCCAGGAGACACCTATGCTCACCTCCTTGATAGACGAAGGATTGATCTGCCTCGACATAGCGGCCAACGACAAACAGGGGCTCTTTGTGGAGCTGGCCGCCCGGCTCAAGGCCTGCGGCAAGATAGCCAGTCAGGATCAGTTCGTGCGCGACCTCTGGGCGCGGGAAAACCTCGACAACACAGGGTTTGAACAGGGGGTCGCCCTGCCCCACGCCAAGAGCGAGGCGGTGCTGCAGCCCGCCATCGTCATCGGCATCAGCCGCCAGGGGATAGACTACGGCGCCGAAGATGGACAGCCCTCCAGACTCTTCTTCATGATTGCCTCCCCGGCGGGGGGCGCCAACCACCATATCGAGGTGCTGGCCGAGCTCTCCACCAAGCTGCTGGAGCCGGGCTTTATCCCGCAGGTGCAAGCGGCCACCAGCAAGGCCGAGGTGCTCAAGCTGCTGGCGGCCCGGGCTCCCGCCAGTGCGGCCGGCAACCAGCCAGCCCAGATCAGGGCGCCGCAACCCAGCGCCCCCGAGCCCCGGGATCGCAGCCTCAAGGGCCAGCTCAACACCCTCAAGCAGCATTTGCTGTTCGGCACCTCCCACATGATCCCCTTCATAGTCGCGGGGGGTGTACTGCTGTCGCTGTCGGTGATGATCAGCGGCAAGGGCGCCGTGCCCGAGGCGGGCGTGCTCAAGGACATGGCCGACATGGGCATCGCCGGGCTCACCCTGTTTACCGCCGTGCTGGGCGGCTACATCGCCTACTCCATGGCGGACAAGCCAGGCCTGGCCCCCGGCATGATCGGCTCCTGGATTGCGGTGCAGCAGTTTCACACCGGTTTTCTCGGCGCCATCCTGGTGGGCTTTATCGCCGGCCTCATCGTCAACCAGCTCAAACGCATCAAGCTGCCGGACTCCATGAGTTCGCTCGGCTCCATCTTCATCTATCCCCTCATCGGCACCTTCCTGGTGTGCGGCATCGTGATGTGGGTGATCGGAGCGCCCATCGCCGCCATGATGGAGGGGATGAACCACTGGCTCTCCAGCATGGCGGGTTCGGGCAAGGTGATGCTGGGGGCCATCCTGGGTGGCATGACCGCCTTTGACATGGGCGGCCCCATCAACAAGGTGGCCACCCTGTTCGCCCAGACCCAGGTCAACACCCAGCCCTGGCTGATGGGCGGGGTTGGCATCGCCATCTGCGTGCCGCCGCTCGGCATGGCGCTGGCGACCCTGCTCTCGCCCAAGCGTTACAAGAAAGAGGAGCGTGAAGCGGGCAAGGCTGCCGCCATCATGGGCATGATCGGCATCAGCGAGGGGGCCATTCCGTTCGCCGCCGCCGACCCGGTGCGCGTCATCCCGGCCATAGTCGCGGGCGGCATCGTCGGCAACATCACCGGCTTCATGATGCACAGCATCAACCACGCCCCCTGGGGCGGCTGGATAGTGCTGCCTGTGGTGGAGGGCAAGATGGGCTATATCCTGGGCACTGTGCTCGGCGCCCTGACCACGGCCCTTATCGTCAACCTGCTGAAAAAACCGGTGACTGAGGAGGAAGAAGTCACCACCCCGGATGGCGGCTATGAGGTCATCGAGGCGGAAGGTGAGGCAGAAGTGCTCGCCATCACCGCCTGCCCCTCCGGCGTGGCCCACACCTTCCTGGCCGCCAAGAGCCTGCAGAAGGCGGCCGCCAAGGCTGGCATCAAGCTCAAGGTGGAGACACAAGGCGCCAACGGCATCATCAACCGCATCACCCCCAAAGACGTGGCCAACGCCCGCTGCGTCATCCTGGCCCATGACGTGGCCATCAAGCACAGAGAGCGCTTCAATAGTATCGAAATAATCGATGTCAAAACGAAGGATGCTATCCACAATCCAGATGGATTGTTGGCCCGCACCCTGGCCGGCAGCAGCAAGGTCGCCTGACGGGGCCGGGTTTGCGTGCTGAACATAAGGGGCCCCGTGGCCCCTTTTTGCGGTGGCAGGAGATGAGGGGGCAAGCTCGCCTCCCCTTGCCACCCCCATAAAAAATCCGGCGCCAGGGGGCGCCGGATAACGTCGTGGTGGGCGGCCGCTATCGACCGGCTTGCCGGTCGGGATGGGGCGCGATCGCCTGTCACGCAGCCGGATCAAGGGGTCGGCTTGACCAGGGTATCCAGAGCGTTCACCGTCAGGGTGCCTCTGCCTCGGGTCATCTTGTGGAAGTTGGTGCCTTGCTGGGACGGGTTGTCTGTCCGGGTCAGCAGGGTGGCCCCGTTGTTGTAGTTCTGGATCTCGGTGGCGGTGAGCGGCCGATCCGACAGGATCAGCAGCAGGGTACGAAACGCCTTCTGCGAGGTGGCCGCACTCGGCACTCTTGGCTTCTGGTCGACCGGGATCAGGGCATAGGCATCGAGACTGGCGGGATCCGTCATCTCGGAGGCGTCCATCAACCCCATCAGGTAGAGCTCGATGTCGGCGTAGTTGGCACTCACGTTGTTCAGCTGGCCGACGATGCCTAGCCAGGGAGCCCAGTGCCCGGTAGCCGGTGGCACCACCCAGTTCGCCCAGCGATGGGCCATCTCGTGCAGGATGGGGCCATAGGTCGAGGTCGACAGGTACTTCTTCTTGTAGAGGAAGAAGACCCCCTGCAGCTTGCCGTCCGAGTGAAACGCCGCCGTTTCATCAAACATGCCAAGGCCTATGCCCGCCACATCGTTTCTGACGTGGGCATATTCGCCGGTGGGCATGCCCGCTGGGACATCGTCGTTGTTCATCACCACAGTGATGAAGTCGAAGGCATCGCTGAACTGGTTGTAGACCTGTCCGGTCAGATCTTTCAGCGCCGCCTGCCCCTCGGGGGAGTTGATGGAAGTCGCATTCCAGAATGCAAAGGCCTCCGGGCTCAGTTGTAGCGAGGCCAGCTGGTTTTGCCGCGGCTCGATGAGGATGGGAGCCTCGGGGGCCGTCGGCATCACGGTCAGCCGGGCCGACGTGCTGGTGACGCCCCCCAGGCTGGCGGTGATGAGTGCCACCCCCTCGCTCAGGCCGCTCGCCTCCCCCCGGCTGCCAGAGGCATTGCTGATGGACGCGACGGCGGGCGCATCGGAAGACCAGAGGATGCTGTCGTCGTCCGTCACCTCCTGGTTGCTGCCATCGGAGAGGGTCGCCATGGCCTGAAATTGCACCTTGCCCCCCACAGTGACAGAGGCATCCGCCGACGTTAGCGCCAGATTGGTCACCACGGCGGATGAGACGGTCACCGGGGCCGAGCCGGTGAAGGCGGTGCCGTCCAGGGTGCCGCTCGCCATGATGGCGGCAGTCCCCACCGTCTGGCCCGTCACCAGCCCCTTGCTCCCCGCCTGGTTGCTGACGCTCGCTATCCCGGGTTGATTGCTTTGCCACTGGATGAGGTCGTTGTCGGTGACATCGAACGAGGTGCCATCGGTGAGATTGGCCGTGGCGACAAACTGTGCTTGCAGGCCAGCCGCAATGGTGTCCCCCATGGACTGCACCTCGAGTCCGATGACGGCGGCCGAGCTCACCCTGAGCGGCTCGGTCGCCTCGAGGGAGACCCCGTTGATCATGCCGCTCACCCCTATGGTGGCACTCCCCGGCGTCAGCCCGGTGACCAGCCCGGTCTCGCTGATGCTCGCCACCGCCGGATCGCTGCTGTGCCAGGTCAAGGCGTCATGCTCGGTCACCTCGATGGGATCGCTGTCATCGGACAGGGTGGCGAAGGCATGCAACTGCGCACTCAATCCCATGGGCAGCGGATCCTGGGGGGCATGGATATCCAGCCCGGTGATCACGGCATCCGTCACCGCCAGCGGGGCCGATGCCTGGAAGGACGCGCCGTTGAGGGTGCCGCTGGCCTCAATGTTCGGCTCCCCGACCGCCACCCCGGTGGCAAGGCCTTTGCTGCCGGCGTCGTTGCTGACCAGGGCACTGCCCTCGTCACTGCTGCGCCACTGCAGGGCCGAGGCATTGGTCACATCTCGCGACTGGCCGTCGGAGAAGGTGGCGATGGCCACGAAGGGCTGGTTCAATCCCACCGGCACACTGGCCGTGACCGGGGTCAGTTGCAGCTCGGTCACATAGGCATCGATCACCTCCACCCTGGCGGTGGCGCTATGAGACTCCCCGTTGACTGTGCCCGTGCTGGTCAGGGTGGCCGTGCCCGGGCCGATCCCCATGGCGAGGCCCTGTTCATCCACCCTGACCACGGCGGTGTCGCTGCTGCTCCAGACAAGGTCGGGATGCCCGGTCACGTCCTGCACGGCGCCATCATCCCAGGTCGCCTGCACCTGGAACTGCTGCTCGACACCGACGGGAACCCTGATCTCTTCCGGACTCATCTGCAACGAGGCGAGGGAGGGGCCCTCCCCCGTTGAGCCTTCCTCGTCATCACTGCCACACCCCAGCAGCGCCAGCGCTGCCAATCCTGCTACCAACCACTTGCCCACTGCCATTACCCACTCCTCCCTAAATCACTCCCTTGCCGGCGCGCTCGGCGTGCGCCGGGGCCGCCTGTCGCTGCGGCTGTTTGAACCAGACGGGGAGTAGAGCAACGGGGCATTTTGCCGTCCACCGAAAGCCACGGCGCAGACAGCCTGGGTTAAGAAAACCGCGATGAAACCTGGCAACCCGCCCCCAAGTCCCTGACAAACCGCCCTTTATCCGCCGCCGATCCCCGCCAGGTGCCAACGAGTGAGGCCCTTTCGGGCCCCTGTCATTGCCAACCCGGAGTCATGGCCCCGGGCGCAGGCTGAGGGTCATGCCAAGGCTCATGCGCTCCCCTCTGCCGAGCAGGCGCAGGCCGGGATGACCGGCCAGGTGATGGGCATTGGCGGCATGGCTCTGGGGCTCCAGACAGACGAAGCCGCTCCCCTCATCGGGCTGGTAGAGCATCAGGAAGGCACACTCGCTTGAAACCAGCAGCCGCTGCTGGCGGGCAGTATGGTCAAGCTCGGCATGACCGCGCCAGCCGCCATAACAGTGGTTGAGCCACCCTTGCGGGCGCTGCCACTGACGAAAGTCGAGGTGGGGCGCCAGTCTGCTCGACCAGTCGGTCGGCAGATGATCCGCCCCCTCCTGCCAGACGCCGCTCGCCAGAAAGCGAATCTTTGTCTGCTCGTCGCGCCAGAAGAAGGGGTGAAAACCCGCGCCGTAGAGGCAGGGGCTCTCCCCAAGATGGGTCAGGCTGATCCGTGCCACCAGGCTCGCACCTTGGAGCCGATAGTCGATCTCCGCCAGATAGTGAAAGGGGCCATTCTGGCTGGTGAGCTGCAAAGTCACCGAGCTGTCGGTCAACGCCACCGGTTGCCATCGCTGTAACCAGCCATCCCCATGCAAAAAGAAATCGGGATCGAGCTCGCTCGCGGGCAATGCACACGCCTCTCCCCACAGCTCGAACAGGTTGCCTGCGATCCTATTGGCCAGCGGCAACATGGGAAACAGCGCGCTCTGCCCGGGATGCCAGGGCTGCGCCGGGTCAGTGTCTCGCAGCAGCGGGCGCCCTTTGTCATCCTCCAGCCCCAGCAGACAGGCCCCTTGTGCAGAGACCCGCATCCTAAGATGCGGGTTGCTCAATGTGTATACCGTCATGCCGAGGCGCTCGCCTTTGCCTGGGTCAGTTCGATCTTGCCCTGGGCCAGCTGGGCTTCCAGCGCTTCCAGCGTTACCCCCTTGGTCTCCGGCACCTTGCGATAGATAAAGATGAGACCGGCGAAACAGATAAGGCCGTAGAGCAGGAAGCTGCCTGCGGCGCCCAACCCGGCATTGAGCAGCGGGAAGGTGTAGGTCAGCACGAAACAGGCGATCCAGAGCGCCAGCGTACCGGCCGACATCGCCAGCCCGCGCACCCGGTTCGGGAAGATCTCCGAGAGCAGCACCCAGGTCACCGGCGCCAGAGTCAGGGCATAGATGGCGATGGCCGCCAATACCAGCAGCAACACCGGCAGCCCCAGCACACCGGTGGCATAGGCCGCCGCCATCATGCCGTAGATGATGGTCAGCCCCGCCGAGCCAATCAGCATCAGCTTGCGACGGCCAATCTTGTCCACCATGGGCAGCGCAATCAGGGTAAACAGCAGATTGATAAGACCGGTGGCGACGATGGATTTGAGGGTGCTGTTGATGTCAAACCCGGCGGAGGCAAAGATCTCCTGCGCATAGTTGAAGATGACGTTGATGCCGCACCACTGCTGGAACACCGCCAGCACGATCCCGATGATGAGGATCGGCCGCACCGAGGGCTTGCCCAGCTCAGCCAGCGAGACCTTGTGGGTCTCACCCACCAGGGTCTGACGGATATCGGCCAGCGTCTGCTTGGCATAGGCATCACCGCCAATCTTGCCGAGCATGCGGGAGGCTTTCTCATACTGACCATCTTTGGCCAGCCAACGCGGCGACTCCGGCACGAAGAACATCAGCACCAGAAACGCCAGCGCCGGCACCAGCTCGGCGCCGAACATCCAGCGCCAGCCGGACTGACCATTCCAGGTCGCCAGAATATCGGCCTGAGTCGCGTTGCTCGCCACCGGATCGGCGATCATCAGGTTCACCAGCTGAGCTGCCAGCACCCCGATCACTATGGTGAGCTGGTTGATGGCCACGAACTTGCCCCGCTTGTCGGCCGGGCTGATCTCAGCGATGTACATGGGCGAGAGCGCAGAAGCCAGACCGATGCCGATACCGCCGATGATGCGATAGACCACAAAGAGATCGAAGTTGCTGGCCGCGGCCGTGCCCCAGGCCGAGATGGTGAAGAGGATGGCGGCCAGGATCAGCGGCTTCTTGCGACCGAAGCGGTCGGCTGACCAGCCGGAGATGGCGGCCCCCAGCACGCAGCCCACCAACGCTGAGCTCATGGCCCAGCCGGACTGGGCCGGGTCGGTGATGGCGAAATAGGCCTCATAGAAGGGCTTGGCCCCGCCAATCACGACCCAGTCATAACCAAACAGCAGGCCACCGCAGGCGGCCACCAAACAGATCATCCAGATGTAGCTCATATTGAGCCCATTCGTATCCAATTGATTTTTCGTGCGTTCCATGACTCATCCTTATCATCTTGTCGATTGTAGGGTGCAGTGGCGCCCCTCACCGTGGCGGGGCGCCGGTTTTTGTTATGAGAGTTATGAGTTGAGTGACAGCTCGCGGCAGATCAGGGCAAAGAGGTGCCCCTTGTCGTGAGCCGGGTTGAGGGTGAGCAGCTCTCGCAAGCTCTGTTCACAACCATCCCGCTGACCCAGCCCCAACAGGCCGAGCGCCCTGACCAGCAGACAGTGCTGGCGGTGTTTGTGCTGCGGGTCGTCATCCAGCACGATGAGATCCGGCAGTGAGACGGCGAAGAAGTCCGCCTCGACCGACTCGCCCGTCGCCTGCTCGGCCCAGCCGACCATCCCTTCAAAGAGACGCTGCGCCTCCGCAACCCGGCCAAGTCGTGCCAGTGCCATGCCCTGATAGAAGAGGTAATCCACCGGCTGATCGTTGTAGTAGCGGCTGGCCCCGAGTTCGGCCTGACCCAGGCAGGCCAGTTGCAGGCACTGGGCGGCCAGAGTCTGGTTGTCACAGGCGAGGTGGCAGAGCGCCAGCAGGTAGTGGATATCGTTGTCGGTCTGTCCCACCAGACGCCCCTCCCCCAGATTGAGGGGGTAGTGCAGCGCCTGTTGCAGCAACGGAATAGCCTGCTCGTGGCATCCCTGGGTCATCAACACCAGCGCCCGGCGCTGCTGGTTGATGAGGTACTGACCGGTCACCTTGCCCTCGCCACCCTCCCAGGGGTGGAATTCACGCAGCCGCAAGATCTCTGCCGCCGCCTCCAGCTGGCCGGTGATGTGATAGAGGCTGAGCAGCTCGGCGGTCAGATCGTCGCGCTTGAGGGCCACCGCCCGGTGTGCCTCCAGCAGCGCCAGCCGCTCTGCGGGAGCCATGGCGCAGCGCTTGTGCAGCTGATCCAGCTCGAACAGCAGACGGGAATCATCCGGCTTGAGGGCAAACGCCCGACTTAGGCACTGCTCGGCCGCCACCGGATCGCCGCTCTTGTTGAAGTGATAGATGCCAAGGTTGCGCCAGGCCGGGGCAAACCCGGGCGCCTGCTCGCACACCTGCTGCCACAGGGCAATGGCTTGTGGGTAGCTGCGCTTGCTGTAGTGGAAGCAGCCCAGCAGATAGCTGGCAAACCAGCTGTGGGGCAGTTGCGCCAGCATGGCCACCTCGCCAAGGGTGTTGGGGAAGCGCACCTTGCGGCCAAAGGCCTGCTCGGCCCGTTGCAGCAGGGCATCCTGCGCCTCACCTTCCGGCAACAATGCAGCCTGGAACAGCAGCGGCAGGGTCTCTTCCACCGGCATTGTTGAGAGCAGTTGCTGCGCCAGCTCGGGACGTCCCAGCGCCAGCAGGTCGCTTGCCAGGAAACAGAGGTTCACCCCGCGCCCGTTGCACAGAGTGCGCAGCGCCTCGAGATCGCTCGGCTGCTCGCTTGCCAGCCAGCGCAGGAAAGCCAGCTGATAGTGAAGCGGATAGCGGACTCGCTGCTCGTCGATATAGGCGATGGCCGCCTCCTGCTCACCAGACTCCAGCAGCGCCAACCCTTTGAGGGCGATGGCGCCGTAGTGGGTACCGTTGACCGCGAGGCTGCGCTCGACAAATTGCAGCGCCTGCGAGGCATCGCGCCGTACCATGGCGATGCGGGCCAACCCGAAGAAACCACTGTCGCGGCAGTTGCCACTCCAGGTCGCCTTGTAGAAGTCATCGAAGGCGGCATCGAACTGGCCCAAACGCTCCTCGATGTGGCCGCGCAGCAAGCTGGCCTTGCCACACTGGGGGTTCTTGTTGAGCCGATGGGCACGGGTCAGCGCCTGATTGACGTAGACCAGCGCCTGCTCATAGTTGGCACGGTTGTACTCCAGGGTCGCCAGTGCCAGGTTGCAGCGATAGTCGCCGCCATCGAGCTCCAGTGCCCGCAGGTAGTAATCAAAGGGCGAGCGGCTGGCGTGCAGATACTGCTCAAGATGCTGACCGATGAAATAGAGCTCGTCGACCGAGTCGAGATTGACGGCGGGCTCTGGCGCGGTGGCAGGATCCGGCAGGGCTTCGCCCGCGGGCTGATGCTCCAGATAGCTCAGGATCGGCTGGCCCTGCTCATCCAGCAGACGTACCTGCAAGCGTCCCTCGCTGGTGATGGCCTGCGGCTCGAGCCAGGCCTGACCCGGTTGCAACTCCAGAGGTTGCGTAAACAGCACGCCCCCCTCGTCACTCACCTCGAAACTGGCCCCGCGAAGTGGCGCCACCGCATAGACCCCGCAGACGATGCCGTCATCGCTGCGCTCCAGCTTGATGGCGGCGCGGGTGTTGGCGTTTTGCAGGGTGCCGAGGGTGTTGTAGGGCAGGAAGTTCTGCACGAACACCTTCTCCTCCCCCGCATCCAGCCAGGTGAAGTCGGGCTGGTTGTCGGTGTAGACCCCGGTCATCAGCTCGATGTAGGGGCCGTTGTCGTCGGTCAGGTTGCGATCCCAGGCCAGACCGAAGTCACAGTTGCCCCAGCTCCACTGCTTCTTGCCAGGGGATACGTGGTGGTCCGCCACGTGCAACAGGCCGCCCTGCTCGTCATGGCAGTAGGCACCGACGAAGTCGTAGTCGGACTTGTCCGCCATGTAGGAGGTGGGCACCGGAATGTTGCGGTAACGGGAGATATCGACCCCGGCGGAGTAGTCCACCTTGTAGTAGGTACCGCGGGCAATGGGGAAGGCACTGACGTCGCGCTTGCCGTGGTCATAGACGGCGGTCACGTCGGGCGGGAAGACGCTCTGGTGGGCATCGCCCCCCTTCACCGCCGGGTTGGACCACCAGAGGAAGTGGCGCGGCGTGTCGTTGCCGTTGAACACCTTGCCGGTGATCTCGATAAGCGCCTTGTCGGGATAGAGGGTGAATCCCGCCATCACCTGCAGACCGCGCATTGGCTCCACCTCGCCCAGCCAGACTGTCTTGGCGCCGCCCTCCCGCTCCGCAATGGTGACATCCACCGGCATAAAGGTGGTGGGTCTGTGGTGCTGCGGCCAGTTGAACTCGATGCCGCCGGAGATCCAGGGCCCCACCAGCCCCACCAGCGCCGGTTTGATCACCTCGTTGTAATAGACAAAGTCCCGCTGCATCACCTTGTCGTAGGCACGGTGGATGCGGCCACCCAATTCCGGCAGCAACATCACCTTGATGAAGTCGTTTTCCAGCCAGACCGCCTGATAGGACTTCATCTGCTTCTGGCCGGTGAGGGTGTCGATCACCCCATAGGGATAGACGGCCCCCGAGGAGCCCTGATAGACCCGCTTCTCGAGAAACATGGGGTTGGGATCTTCGGCACCTACCTCGTAGGTCGGCAGGGTGACGGCTTCGACCCAGACTATTACATCAGCTCTCATCAATCTCGCCTCATTCAACATTTATTAGTAAACGTTTCCATGAGGCCAGTTTAAGATGGCGATGACGGCGATTTTCGCTTAAAGATCACGCAATACAGTAAGCGGAGTTTAGTGAACTGATGATCGTTGGCCTGAACAACCAGAAGGTACGCCACCACAACAAGCAAGTGCTGCTGGCGCTGCTCTACCAGCTCAAGGAGGCGAGCAAGTCCACTCTGGCCCGCCACTGTGAGCTCTCCATCCCGGCGGTCAGCAAGATCCTCGACGATCTGGTGACCGACGGCACCATCAGCCACAGCGAGCAGAACCTCTCCCTGCGCGGCATCAACGGCGGCAGCTACCGCATCGCCAGTGGCCAGGGGGCCATCCTCTGCCTCAATATCAGCCCCACCAGCCTGGAGAGCATACTGGTGGACAACCTGATCACCCCGCTGGATGAGTTCAGCGCCCAGAAGATAGCCCCGCAGACCCCCGATGAGCTGCTGTGCCTGATTGAAGCGCACTACTACCAGCACAAGCGCCGCCATAAGGGGCTGGCGATCCGGCTGGCGCTGGCGGTACACGGCCAGGTCAACCCGGCCACCGGGGTGTCGCAAACCATGCCGCAGGCCCCCTGGCACGCGCCGGTCGAGCTCAAGTATCTGCTGGAGGAGCGCCTCGGCTGCGAGGTGATGGTGGATAACGACTGCATCATGCTAGCGCTGGCCCAGAAGTGGCAGGGCCGGGAAGGAAACGGGGATTTTTGCGTCATCAACGTCGACTATGGCATCGGCTCCGCCTTTATCATCAACGGCCAGATCTACCGGGGCGCCCTCTTTGGCAGCGGCCAGATAGGCCACACCATCATCAACCCGGACGGCAGCGCCTGTGCCTGCGGCCGCTATGGCTGCCTGGAGACGGTCGCCTCGCTGTTTGCCATCAAGAAGCGGGCAAGGGTCTTTCTCAAGCAGCAAGCCAGTGCCGACAACCCGGCGCCGGCAGGCGGAGAGCTCGACACGGCCCAGCTGCTCGTGCTCTACCACCAGGGAGATGCCATGATCCGCACCCTGGTGGACGAGGGGGCACGCGCCATTGGCCTGAGCCTCTACAACTTCCTCAATATCCTCAACATCAACCGCATCTGGCTCTATGGCCGCAGCTGCGACTTCGGCGAGCCCTGGCTGCAGACCATCGTCAGCCAGACCGGTGCCAACCCCTTCGACTGCAGCGATGCCGTCAATGCGACCCAATTGCGCTTTGGCGAGCTCACTCGTCCCCAGCAGGTGGCGGGCATCGGCTATCTCTATGTGGAGCGGGCACTGGCGCAGCGTGATGCAGCAGGCTTTAGCCAGTGAAAACGGGTCGCCCCTTGATCCAGCGCCGATAGCGGGCGTTGCCACGCAGGGTCTGCCACTGCTGGCAGGCCAGCGCCAGGGCGGGTGCGACCTTGGGGCGGCTCGGCTGGCCGCGGCCCAGCCGCCGCAGTTGGTATTTCACCATCGCCATGTAGCCCACCGAGGCCAGCACCTTGTTGCGCCAGGGGATGGGGCGCAGCTCGGTGCTGGCCGCCTGTTCCCGGCGCCATCTGGCGGGCAGATCCGGTGCTATGGCAAGCGCGGTAGCCATGCCGACGACCGCCACTCCGCTGCCGAGCACCTGCTCCACCACCGGATAACGACGGATCCCCCCGGTCACCATCACGGGCATGCGGGCGGCGCTCACTATCTCTTCGGCGAATGTCAGAAAATAGGCTTCCCGCGCCAGGGTGCGGCCATCCCGGGCCTGGCCGTGCATGGCGGGCGCCTCGTAACTGCCGCCGGAGAGCTCCACCAGGTCCACTCCGAGGGGGTTGAGCATCTCGACCACAGCCCTGGCATCCTCGGTGCTGAAGCCACCACGCTGAAAGTCGGCGGAGTTGAGCTTGACCGACAGTGAGAAGCGCTCCCCCACCTGCTCACGGATCCCCTGCACTATCTCCAGCAGCAAGCGAGCACGATTCTCAAGGCTGCCGCCCCAACGATCGCGGCGCAGGTTGGTGAGCGGCGAGAGGAACTGGCTCAACAGATAACCGTGGGCGGCGTGGATCTGCACCCCGTCAAAGCCCAGATCCTGTGCCAGCCGCGCCGTGTTGATAAAGCGCGCCTTTACCTCGGCAATATCGCGCTCGCTCATGGCCCTGGGCGGGGCGAACTGTTTGGAGAAACTGCCAAGCGCCATGGGCACGGCGGAAGGCGCCAGGGTGGGCTGCCCCAGCGCTGCCGGCATCTGGCGGCCGGGGTGGTTGATCTGCATCCAGATCTGGGCGCCCCCGCTCTTGGCCGCCTCGGCCCAGGCACTGAAACGCCCGGCCAGCTGTGGGGATAGCTCCGGGGAGTCGAGCACCACGCCCCCCGCTCCCGTCATGGCGTGGCCGTCCACCATCACATTGCCGGTGATGATGAGGCCGGCGCCACCCTCAGCCCAGGTGCGATAGAGGCGGATCAGCGCCTCTGAGGGGGCATGGTCACGGTCGGCCATGTTCTCTTCCATGGCCGCCTTGGCGAGGCGGTTGATAAGCTGGCTGCCACTCGGCAGGGTCAGGGGAGTAAAGGGGTTCATGGCGATCTCCTCGGTAGTGAGGGCCCCACCATAAGTTTGAAGCTGACTTGAAGGTCAAGCCCCTTTGTCGGGATGCCGTTGCGATGGGGAAACGCCATCCACCCACACCGCCCTTGCTCGGGGCCGTTGACATTCAAGCGGGCTTTAACCCTAGAATCCTCCCTGATCCCGCCCTTCGGCGGGCGGCCCCGCCAACCCGAGCCCAGGAGGCAAGATGAAGATAGGTGAACTGGCCAGACAGACCGGCATGGCGGCCTCGGCCATCCGCTTCTACGAAGCCAGGGGCCTGCTCAGCAAGGTGCGACGGGGTGCCAACGGCTATCGCGACTACCCGCCCGAAACGGTGCAGCTGCTGACCATCATCGGCCAGGCCCAGCAGGCGGGCTTCTCCCTCGACGAGATCAAGCAACTGGTGCCGGCGGATATCGGCACCTGGCAACAGGCCCCGCTGCTGGCGGCGCTCAAGGCCAAGGTGAGCGACATCGAGGTGCTGGAGGCAAGGCTTGCCCACAGCAAGCAGCAGTTGCAGACCCTGATCCGGCTGGTGGAGTCCAAACCCGACGAGATGCCGTGCGAGGAGAACGCCGCCCGGGTACTGGCCAGCATGGGCATCACATCCCCCAAACAGCCCTGATCGACATCGCCATGCCCTCATGCCACCACACAGAAAAGGGGCTCCTCCCTCAATGGAGCCACACCATATGGGGGGGTGAGAGCCAAGTGGAGAGGATTATGATGGGCGCGCCATCAGCAGGAGAGTGCTCATCATGACAGCCCAGCGTGAACAGCAAAAACAGAGTGAACAGCAGGCGCAGAGCGAAATCCATCGCTGCGACAAATGCGCTGAGCGCACTCGCCATATCGTAGTGCTGGTCCCTCGCGATCACAGTCAGGACATCGTGCCCAAGGATCCGCGCAAGGCCTTCTGGCAAGCCTTTACTTCCAGCAGCATCACCAACTGGGCATTCGGCTCGACCCTGGCTTATCAGACCACCCATGTAAAGCACCTGATCTGCGAGCGCTGCGGGGAGAAGTTTCTGGAATATTGAGGCCCAGAGGACGGCACACCCCGGACCGTCAGAGCGAGATCGAAGAGAAATAAAGATGAAGTTTGTCGAGATGGACCCCGACCAACTGCCGCTGGCACTGCTGCTGGAGGCCGATCCCGCAGAACAGCGCATTGCCGCCTATCTGCCCGGCGCCTGGGGCTTTGCCGCCCTGGCGGGCAACGAGGTAGTGGGAGCCTGTGTGGCGGGTCTAGTGGGGGAGCAAACGGCCGAGATCTTCAATATCGCCGTTGCCCCCACTCGACAGCAGCAAGGCATCGGCTCCGGCCTGCTGCGCTTCGTGCTGACCAGCCTGGCCGGGAAAGGGGTATGGCGCGTCGAGCTCGGTACCGGCAGCTTCGGCCACCAGCTCACCTATTACCAGCGCCACGGCTTTCGCGTCGATGCCGTCATCAAGGATCACTTCCTTACCCACTACCCGGAGCCTCTGATGGAGCATGGCATCCAGCACAAGGACATGCTGCGACTCTCGCTGGTGTTGGAGCCCTATATCCCGCTCCATAGCGACCAGTAACCCGTTGCTACCGGCAGGCGACAGCCAACCCATTATCCTTATCAAGCAATTTGTTGATCTGCGGCTGATTTTTATCAGCTTCCTGTTTTGCCACCCAATCACCTTGGTTAAGATGCCCACTTGGCAACCATTCTTGCAGAGACACATCTGTGCAGCCGTTTCGCCATCCACCACATCGTCGGACGAATGTAGCAGGCTGGAGGCTGTAATCCACGGGCGGTAGCGTGGAATTCCGCCCTTCCTTTTCTCCTGCATGGTGCGACTCTATACGCGGGTGCTCTAAGCGCAGAAACTGGTGCTGGTGCAAGGAATCACTTCTCCTATCCTCGTCAGCCAGAACGTAGGTGGCCTTAATAACAACGATGTTTACCGCCACTTTCAGCTGTTAAAATAAATGTAAGTAGCTTGATAATTAATAAATTATCAAGCTATTGTAATTTGGGAATATCACCTTTTAATATGATTTCCGCAAATACCCGATAACGCTTCACTAATCGAGCCTACAGCCTTTCATTAAAAATGAATTGATTTGGTTAATTTAAATGGATACAAGTCAAAGAAAAGAATTATTGAGCAGAGCTTATGTTAGTGCAATTGCTGCCCAAGTAGGCTTTAGATCTGCCATACCAGATGTTGATGATGATAGCGTAGATCTAATTTTAAAAGGCCGTGGATTTTCTTCAGGAATTAGAAATCCGCAGTTAGAAATACAATTAAAATGCACCGAGAGGGATACTGGTTGCGATGAATATTTATCATATCAGCTTTCAATAAAGAACTATAATGACTTGCGTGCAGACAATTTGTTATGCCCTAGGTATTTATTCATTTTGGTTGTTCCTAAGGACACGGAAATCTGGCTGGCTCATGAAATAGATCATATGAAAGTTAAACATTGTTGTTATTGGTTCAATCTGAGCAATTTAGAACCCACTAGTAATGACGCCTCAGTCACAATCAAGATCTCAAGGTCAAACATATTAACTGCCTCCAGCATGCTTTCCTTAATGGAGCTTGCAAGCAAGAGGGGGATTACTGCATGATATCTTCTCCGTTAAAGAATGTATCGATTAAAATACCGCCTATAAATCTAGAGGGTTATTTGTTATCCAAAGGATGGGTTGCAGAAGGAGATCTTTTAGGGCAAGCAACAATTTGGCATCGTTCAGACAAAGAACATTTTAATTTTGAGGTAATACTGCCTAAATCAATGGAAATTAAAGGCTATTGCCAACGAATAATCGATGCTATTAATGAATTGGCAATTTTCGAAGATCGAGATCCTCATAACATACTCAAAGAAATTGAGAGTTTTTTTTCTGATAGCGTTAAAATACGTGTTGTTCACTCTGATGTTGAAGAGGGTACAATACCTATCGATGATGGTGTTCTATTAATAGAAAAATCTCGGGATTTATTAACTGCAACAACACTATCTACCTTTAATAAAAGGTCCTACTTTACTGGGCAACGTAATCTCGAAGCACAAAATTTTATTAAACAACTTCGACTTGGTCAAACTGAAGTAGGCAGTTTTATTGTAAACCTTATAGCCCCAATATCTGACACTATAAACTCGCAAGTAGAACAAGATAAAATGTCGATTACTCGAGCGATCACTAATAATTTATCACGCAGTCTAGTTGCTATTGGACGAGGCATAGAGTCTTACAAACGAACTGAGAGCATATTTGAATTTGAGTCTGTAGTTAACCATGGTGTCAGTGCCAATCTATGCGATGCATTAATTGGATTAACAGGTATCACAAAGAGCAGGTCTTTTACTATTAATATATGCCGAGCAGGTGTTGAGTTAGATACCCAAGTACTTCCCACCGAATTCGAATTCTCGCCAGAACAAGTTCCACTGCTAGAATTGGCATCAGCCTTCTACAAAGGCAACTATGTTATAAAAGAATATGAAGCTTTTGGGTTGGTGAGTAAAATGACGCATCTTTCTGAGGATGACTTCGGAGAAATAACTGTTCGTTCATCAATTCATGGCATTGAGAAAAATGTAACCATTCAATTAAAACTTGCAGAATATTGGCAAGCGGTACATGCACATGAAAGCTCTGAATTAATTAGCTGCAAGGGAGTTCTGCATGTCACTGCCAAATCAGCTAAATTACTTGAACCAACTAATTTTAAGGTAATAGGTAAAACTATATAAGTCTTCATGAGATACTTTATACTATTAATTATATATCATCATAACTTTAATAAATAGGTACGAATAGAGAAGTGTATTCGCGAACACATCCACTTCCGAGAAGTGTGATAAAAACTGTACCACCTGATTTTTACCAAAAAGCATGATGATATTAGTGCCAGTTACTTAATAAGGCGATGCATTATTGGCAACTCTGGCTAGGGAAAGCAAATGTGTTAATAGATTTCTATGTGGCCTACATAAATAATTGAAAAACAAAAAAGTTATGACATGAACAATACTTTATAAAAACAAGGTAATAAGACACATCAACATGAAATATCTTATCATTATTACTGCTTTATTATTATGTTTCTCCGTCTCTGCAACGACGAACTCATTTTATGTTATTGATAGAGTGAAAGTTGAAATACAAAAAGAAAATGGATGTTATTATTTAGTTGCTACCGAAAAAGATAAGCAACAACTGAAATGTGTTGATGATGATCAGCAATCTGACATTGTCATACAAGATTTCAACTTTGATGGCTATCAGGATATTGCCATAATTAACTCTCTCGGCATGGTAAATAATGTCTTTTATGTGTTCTTATATGAACATGTGAATTCAGCATTCAAAGAGCTAAAATTTTCAGACTCTAAAATGCCAGCATCTGCCTGCGGGGATCTCTACAACCTTGCTGTTCGATTAGATGATCTGTCTTTGGTCAGCTCTTGCCGCTCTGGTCCTGTATGGTATTACGACACTTACCGATATAACGCCCAAGGTGAACTCTGGCTATATAAAACAACAGAGTATCAGAACCAAAGCTCCGAGATCGATACCTTCCCTCTTTACGAGCACACATTTAATCAGAAGGGGGAGAAACTGGACACCGTTGCGATTGACTTTGATGGCAAGAAAATC
Source organism: Aeromonas sp. OTU364 (assembly GCF_038440395.1). Taxonomy (NCBI): domain Bacteria; kingdom Pseudomonadati; phylum Pseudomonadota; class Gammaproteobacteria; order Aeromonadales; family Aeromonadaceae; genus Aeromonas; species Aeromonas sp. OTU364. The sequence continues at coordinate 328,746 of NZ_JASATR010000002.1, read as the reverse complement.
ATCTGGTCAGTCATATCCAAGAAAGTATTTCTCTACTCATCACCTGAAGAAACATCAAAGACCAAAGCCTATCTTATTCATAATGACAAAGTAGAAATTCTTCAACAAAAAGATGATTGGATTAAAATTCGCTTTGTATCTAGAAAAGGCCCTCTTATCCGCTGGATCTATCTTCCAGAGGCAATAGCCAAAAGTTAACCTAGAAATTTTAATATCCAAGCGCATTCAGACATTCGCGTCATCAATTCAGTAGGGTGCAATAAGCACAGCGCATTGCACCTCTACCTTCCGATCACCGTGATAGGCGGTGCATTTCACTTCGTTCATTGCACCCTACGGTTACCCCCACAAATCCCGCTCGCCAAGCCCATTTCTCCAGTGTGCCCACCCCCAAGCTCCCCTGATTACCGCCATTTATGTGCGTCGGATCACATCCAGCCCCATCATCCATCCTCACAAATTTATAGAAAAAGCTTCTCTCTCCCGCCCAGACTGGTAGGGCCACAGCGATGTGGCTGCAACAAACAAGTAAATAACTACATGATTTCATTTATTAAAAAATGCAAACCTGATGTTCTCTATCCAATACCTCGCTTTGGGATCCGGCTCACACTCGGAATCTTGCCGCACAAAAATCCAGTCATTCGCACATTTGTCCGATAGGGTGGCGTGCGACCCGGCGCGATAATAGTCGTGTCAATTTTGTCTGCATGCCGTGTGCACGGCATGCCAACAGGCTCCATCAAGGGAGCAGGGAGAACGCCATGATCACCACCCTTATCAACGAGCAGCTGATCGCGCTCGATTTAAAGGCCACGGGCAAGGAGGAGGTCTTCACCGAGATGACCCGCCTGCTGGTCGCCCAAGGCAAGGTCAGCGACGAGCAGCAGTTCATCAAGGACTTGTGGGCCCGGGAAGAGCTGGACAACACCGGCTTCGAGGAGGGCGTCGCCCTGCCCCACGCCAAGAGTGCTGCGGTGAGCACCCCGGCGGTGGCCATCGGCATCAGCCGCGCCGGCATCGATTACGGCGCCGAGGATGGCAAGCCCTCCCGGCTGTTCTTCATGATTGCCTCCCCGGCGGGTGGCGCCAATCACCATATCGAGGTGCTGGCCGAGCTCTCCGCCAAGCTGATCGAAGAGGGCTTTATCGATGCCCTGCTGGCCGCCAAGACCTCGGCCGAGGCACTGGCGCTCTTGCTCGAGAAGAAAGAAGAGACGGTTGCCACCCCGGCCGCCGACAAGGGGCTGATCATCGGCGTCACCGGCTGCCCGGCCGGCATCGCCCACACCTATCTGGCGGCGGAATCCCTGGAGCGCGCCGCCAAGGAGTTGGGGTACGAGGTGAAGGTGGAGACCAACGGCTCCATCGGCGTCAAGAACAGCCCTACACCTGCCGAGATCGCCCGCGCCAGCGCCATCGTCGTGGCCTGCGACAAGCAGGTGGACATGACCCGCTTCAACGGCAAGCCGCTCATCAAGACCGGCGTGAAGGCGCCCATCAAGGATGGCAAGGGCCTCATCGAGCAGGCGCTCAAGGCCCCCGCCTATGTGGCGGACAAGGATGAGCGCAAGAGCGAGGAGAAGAGCGCGGGCGGCAGCTCGGATCTTTACCGTTATCTGATGAACGGCGTCTCCCACATGATCCCCTTCGTGGTGACCGGGGGCCTCTTGATCGCCCTGGCGCTCGCCATCGGCGGCGATCCGACCCCGAGCGGCATGCAGATCCCGGCAGGGAGCATGTGGAACCAGATCCTCAACGTGGGGGTCGCCGCCTTCACCCTGATGATCCCTATACTGGCGGGCTACATCGCCTACGCCATCGGTGATCGCCCCGCCCTGGCGCCGGGCTTTATCGGCGGCTGGATCGCCAACAACGGCAGCTTCTACGGCGCCGACGCCGGCACCGGCTTTATCGGTGCCATCATAGCGGGCCTGCTGGTCGGCTACCTGGTGCGATGGATTGCGACCCGCCACTACCACAAGATGGTGCAGCCGCTGGTGCCGATCCTGATCGCCCCCATCGTCGGGTCGCTCTTTATCGCCGCGGTCTTCATCTTCATCATCGGCGCCCCCATTGCCGACATGATGACGGGTCTGAACGCCATGCTGCTCTCCATGAGCGGCGGCAGCCTGGTGCTGCTGGGCATAGTTCTCGGGGGCATGGCGGGCTTTGACATGGGCGGCCCGGTCAACAAGGTGGCCTTCCTGTTCTCCGTCGGCATGATTGCCTCCGGCCAGACCCAGTTCATGGGGGCCATGGCCTGCGCCATCCCGGCGGCGCCCCTTGGCATGTCGCTGGCCACAGTGCTCGGTCGCAAGCTCGGCATCTTCGACGCCTCCGAGATCGAGGCGGGCAAGGCCGCCGGTGCCATGGGTCTGGTGGGGATCTCCGAGGGGGCGATTCCGTTCGCCGCCCGGGATCCGCTCGCCGTCATTCCCGCCAACGTGCTGGGCAGCATGACAGCCGCCGTGATGGCCTTCCTGTTTGGCATCACCAACAGCGTGGCCCACGGTGGCCCCATCGTGGCCCTGCTCGGCGCCGTCAACAAGCCGCTGCTGGCCCTGCTCTGCATGATCTGCGGCGCCATCGTCACCGGCGTGGTGGCGGTTGCCCTGAAAAAACTGCGGGTTAAAAAGAGTGACGAGGTGACCCTGGCCAAGGCAGCCTGACCCTTGTTGACCCCACGCACTTGAGATGACAGCAGGCCACCCCCGGGTGGCCTGCTTGTTTTTGCGCCCCCCCTTGCCGCCGGGTTGCGAGCCTGATGGCTCCCACCACTGCGCGTCGCGCCACCCGGGGTGCGCAGGCCAGTGAGCCGACTCTGTGATCCCCTTCACGCTTCAGGGCCACAAGCCGCCAAACTAGGAAATTTTCTTAAGTCCCCTAGGGATGGCTCTCACGCCATCCCCATCCCGCCTCTTTACAGTCGACCTACCTGATGTAGTTACCCGACCCCAGCGCAGGCGCCAGGGCCGGGCATGGGTTCAATCGACAGGGGAGCGCTCTGCAGTTCGCCCTCTTCCTGTCGCCCTTCCCGTGGCGTGACCTCCCATAACAGATTGAACGAGTTCAATACACAAATGAGGAACGCGGCGGGAATAGCGTCTATCTCGCAGAGGATGAACGAAGATGTTTAAACTGCTCGAACAGGTCCGGATCCCCACCCTGGACCTGCCGGTCGAAGCCCGGCGCAAGCTCTGGTTCAAGCCATTCATGCAATCTTATCTGGTTGTATTTATTGGCTATCTGACCATGTATCTGATCCGCAAGAACTTCAACATCGCCCAGAACGACATGATCCAGGAGTACGGTCTCTCCATGACCGAGCTCGGCATGATAGGCCTTGGCTTCTCCATCACCTACGGGGTGGGCAAGACGGTCGTCTCCTACTATGCCGATGGCAAGAACACCAAGCAGTTCCTGCCGCTGATGCTGATCCTCTCCGCCCTCTGCATGCTGGGCTTCAGTGCCAGCATGGGGGGCACGGGTTTTAGCCTCTACTTCATGATCTTCTTCTATGCCCTGAGCGGCTTCTTCCAGAGCTGTGGTGGCTCCTGCAGCTACTCCACCATCACCAAGTGGACCCCCCGCAACAAGCGCGGCACCTACCTCGGCATGTGGAACCTCTCCCACAACGTGGGCGGCGCCGGTGCGGCTGGTGTGGCGCTGTTCGGTGCCAACTACCTGTTCGATGGCAACGTGCTCGGCATGTTCATCTTCCCCTCCATGATTGCGCTCATTGTCGGCTTTATCGGCCTGCGCTTTGGCAGCGACTCGCCGGAGGCCTATGGCCTTGGCAAGGTGGAGGAGCTGTTTGACGAAGTGGCCAGCGAAGAGGACATCGCCACCGAAGAGCAGAAGCTGACCAAGTGGCAGATCTTCGTGAAGTACGTGCTGATGAACAAGGTGATCTGGCTGCTGTGCTTTGCCAACATCTTCCTCTACGTGGTGCGCATCGGCATCGACCAGTGGTCCACCGTCTACGCCCACCAGGAGCTCGGCTTCTCCAAGGAAGTCGCCATCCAGGGCTTCACCTTCTTCGAAGTGGGCGCCCTGGTCGGCACCCTGATGTGGGGCTACCTCTCGGATCTGGCGAACGGTCGCCGTGGTCTGGTGGCCTGCGTGGCACTGGCGCTCATCATCGCCACCCTGGGGCTCTACCAGCATGCCACCACCCAGTTCATGTTCCTGGGCTCCCTGTTCCTGCTGGGCTTCCTGGTGTTTGGTCCGCAGCTGCTGATCGGCGTGGCCGCCGTGGGCTTCGTGCCCAAGCAGGGGATCAGCGTGGCCGACGGGGTCAAGGGCACCTTCGCCTACCTCATTGGTGACAGCTTCGCCAAGCTGGGGCTGGGCATGATAGCCGACGGCACCCCCATCTTCGGCCTGACCGGCTGGACCGGCACCTTCGCGGCGCTGGACATGGCCGCCGCCGCCTGCCTGGTGCTGATGGCCTGCGTCGCCGTGGCCGAGGAGCGCAAGATCCGCCGCATCAAACGGGAACTGCGCGCCGCCGAGCTGGCCACCCAGTCCGCCTGATAGCCGCCATCCGCTTTATCTCCTGATATGCATTCGGCTCGCCCTCTGGCGGGCCGTTTTTTATCCGCACAGCCCCACACTCAAACGGGGCCACACCTTGCGCAAAGCGGCACCAGAGCGCCGCCAAGATCCCACTTTCACCCCGCACCTTTGGCAAAAGCCGCCCCATGGCGTTATCTTGTTGCCCCACCTCAATTTGCTTCGAGAGCCCATGAAGATCCTCGCCGTCACCGCCTGCCCCACCGGCATAGCCCACACCTACATGGCCGCCGAGGCGCTGCAAAAAGCCGCCGACAAACTGGGGCTCAAGATCAAGGTGGAGACCCAGGGCGCCATGGGGCTGGAGAACGTGCTGACCGCCCGGGAGATCGCCAGCGCGGATCTGGTGCTGATCGCCTCCGACATCGAGATCGAGCAGAAGGAGCGCTTCCTCGGCTGCAATGTGCGCCAGGTATCCCTGGAGTCCGTGCTGCTGGAGGCCGCCGCCGTGCTCAAAGCCGTCACCCCCGGCGCCTGAATGCTCCGCCGCGAGCTCACCTTCTGCTGCCAGCAGGGCTTGACCATCACCCAGGCCAAGCAGCTCTGTCGACTGGCCGGGCTGTTCAAGTCCCAGATCCTCTTCATCAACATCAGCCGTCGCCAGCGGGCAGAGGCGACCAGCCAGCTCGCCCTGCTCACCCTGGCCACCCAGCCCGGGGATCTCTGCCAGTTGCTGATCGAAGGGCTGGATGCCGAGCTCGCCCACATGGCCTTCACCTGCTGGTGCGTGGAGCTGGGCCAGCCGCTGGGGCGCCCCGCCACCTCGGCCCGGGCCGAACAACGGCTGACCGCCGCCCTGCCCGACTACGGTTTTTCCCTCGCCCAGCTCGGCCATAGCTCGGCCCCCCTCGACAAGGCGCTGGCGTTGCAAATCCTGGTGGATCTGCTGCCGGGGGAGCGGGTGCGCGACAGAGCCGCGTTGGAGCAGGCCATCGCGGATCGGGAGCGGCTCGCCGCCACCATCATCAGGCCTGGCCTCGCCATGCCCCATGTGATCTGCCCCGCCATCACCAGGCCAAGCCTCTCGCTGCTTAGCTGCGATGACCCCCTCCCCTGGGGATCGGCGCTCGGACCTGTGCAGACCATCATATTGCTGGCCATCCCGGCCGCTCTGGCCCCCGAGCAGCTGCGCCCCCTCACCCGGCTGGCCCGCGCCCTGATGGACGAGGTGGTCAGCACGGCGCTCTTGCACGCAAGCTCGGCCCCCGCCCGCCAGGCCATCGTCATCGACAGCCTGCTCGGCTGAGAGGCGCAGGCCTGCCCGGGTGCGCGCATCCCCGATGCCCCATGGCGAGCGCCGCCGTGATACACTCCGGCATCCCCTGTTTTTGGTATGCACGCGATGAAACCTGCCCGTCCCCGCCTCTCCCTTTCCGGCCGCCCCAGCGCCACTGGCCGCCTTGCACAGGATGAAGCCCACAAGCCCGGCCTTGCACGCTCGCGGGCCGGCACCCGGCAGGCGGGCGACGCCAGAGTGGCGGGGCAAAAACCAGAGGTGGCACCGGCAGATCGCAGGCTCTTGCTGCTGAACAAGCCCTACATGGTGCTCTGCCAGTTCACCGACGAGGCGGGGCGCGAGACCCTCAAGGATTACATCAGGGAACCCGGCATCTATGCCGCAGGCAGGCTGGACAGAGACAGCGAGGGGCTCTTGCTGCTCACCAACGACGGCAAGCTGCAGGCGCGCCTCACCCAGCCGGGGGAGAAGACCCCCAAGACCTACTGGGTGCAGGTGGAAGGCGTGCCGAGCGAGGCGGCACTGGCCGCCCTGCGCGCCGGGGTGGAGCTCAACGACGGCATGACGCTGCCCGCCGGGGCGCGCATCATGGCCGAGCCCGATCTGTGGCCACGCAATCCGCCCATTCGCGAGCGTAAAGAGATCCCCACCAGCTGGCTGGAGATCAAGATTGTGGAGGGTCGCAACCGCCAGGTGCGGCGCATGACGGCCCATATCGGCCACCCCACATTGCGCCTCATTCGCTACGCCATCGGTGACTGGACGTTAGATGGTCTGGCGCCGGGGGAGAGCCGCGCCCTGCCCGCCCCCGAGCTGGCGCAGGCACCGCGATCAGCGCCAGCGCACGGCAAGCCGCGGGCATCAACCAAACCCGAGGGCACTGGCAGCAACGAGCCCCGAGCGGCCCGCAGCCCCCAGGCCCGGCGACAGCCTCAGGAACCACGCCAGGAGCGAGGCAACCGCGAGGCAGACCCGCGCCCGGGCAATCGCAACAGCGGGCGCGGCACCGCCCGCCGCCCGGCCCGCACCAAGCCGTCAGAATGATGGCGACAGCGGATCTGCATCGAACGCCCCCGCCGGGGCACAGCCAACGAGACAAGGAGTCCTCATGAGCGATCACCCACCGCTGCCCACCCGCCTCACCGTGGCCGCCCTGGTACACTGGCAGGGCCACTTCCTGCTGGTGGAGGAGGAGATCAAGGGTCAGCGCCACTTCAACCAGCCCGCCGGCCACGTGGAGCCGGGGGAGAACATGATTGAGGCGGCCTGCCGCGAGCTCAAGGAGGAGACGGGGCTCACCGCAGCCCCCAGCGCCTGGCTCGGGGTCTATCTGTTCAAACCGGCGGACAGCGAGGCCACCTTCGTGCGCACTGCCGTCATCTTCGACCTTGAAAAGGCGCCGGGTCAGCACCATCCAGAGGATCCCGACGGCGATGTGCTGGCCTGCCACTGGCTCACCCTGGCGGAGATAGCCGAGTGCAAGCCCGCCCTGCGAAGCCCGCTGGTGTGGCAGTGCATCCAGGACTATCTGGCAGGCACCCGCCTGCCCCTGTCGGCGCTCAAGGCCTTTATCTGAGGCCAATTGAAGCCGTTTTTTGCCCATCCTGGCAAACGATGGAAAAACGATTTCCCGCCGCCAGGCTCCCGAGGGGAACGACGGCAGGGAGATGTGACCGGGGGCGCAAAACTCTGGTAGAATACGCCCCGTTTAAACGAACTGGTAACTTCGACTAATGACAGACAACAGCCAAATCAAGGTGATCGTCGGCATGTCCGGCGGCGTGGATTCTTCCGTCTCGGCCTACCTGCTCCAGCAGCAGGGTTATCAGGTCGAAGGCTTGTTCATGAAGAACTGGGAAGAAGACGACACGGACGAGTACTGCTCCGCCTCCCAGGATTTGGCTGATGCCAAGGCCGTCTGCGACAAGCTGGGCATGAAGCTGCACACCATCAACTTCGCCGCCGAGTACTGGGACAACGTGTTCGAGCACTTCCTGGAAGAGTACAAGGCGGGGCGCACGCCGAACCCGGACATCCTGTGCAACAAGGAGATCAAGTTCAAGGCGTTCCTGGAATTTGCCGCCGAAGAGCTGGGTGCCACCTACATCGCCACCGGCCACTATGTGCGCCGTGACGACAGCACCGGCCGCCCGCGCCTGCTGCGCGGCCTGGATACCAACAAGGATCAGAGCTACTTCCTCTACACCCTGAGCGAAAAGCAAGTGGGTCAGAGCCTGTTCCCGGTCGGCGATCTGGAGAAGCCGGAGGTGCGCCGCATCGCCGAGCAGCTGGATCTCATCACCGCCAAGAAGAAGGACTCTACCGGTATCTGCTTTATCGGCGAGCGCAAGTTCAAGGACTTCCTGGCCAAGTTCCTGCCCGCCCAGCCCGGTCCCATCGAAACCGTGGACGGCAAGGTGATCGGCGAGCATCAGGGTCTGATGTATCACACCCTGGGCCAGCGCAAGGGGCTTGGCATCGGTGGGCGCAAAGATGCCACCGAAGAGGCCTGGTACGTGGTCGACAAAGAGGTGGAGCGCAACACGCTAGTGGTGGCGCAGGGCGAACATCCGCGCCTCTACTCCGATGGTCTGATTGCGAGCCAGCTGCACTGGGTGGATCGCACCCCCATTCGCGAGCCACGCCGCTGCACCGTCAAGACCCGCTACCGCCAGCAGGATATTCCCTGTCTCATCCAGCCCATCGACGATGAGACCATCCGGGTCATCTTCGACGAGAAGCAGGCTGCGGTCACCCCGGGCCAGTCCGCCGTCTTCTACGACGGGGAAGTCTGCCTGGGCGGCGGCATCATAGAACAGCGTTTCAGCCATCCGGTTTGAATCCTTAACAGAAGGCAGCAGACGTGAGCGACAAATTCCAAGACAGAACAATGGCTTTCGCCGGCATCTGCCAGGCGGCCTATCTGGTGCAAAAAGTGGCCCGTGACGGCACCTGTGACGAGGCCTCCCTGCGCGAGAGCCTGCAAAGCGTGCTGGTGACCAATCCCAAGCAGCCGCTGGAAGTATTCGGCAGCCACCTCGCCATCCGCGACGGTTACCGCGCCCTGGTGGAGCAGCTGGGGGCCGACGGCAGCCAGAAGAACGCCGAGCTGACCCGCTACGTGGTTAGCCTGATTGCGCTGGAGCGCAAGCTGGCCAAGCGCAAGGACATTCTCAACATGCTGGGGGAGCGGATCGGACAGATCGGCCGCCAGCAACAGCATTTCGATCTGCTCGACGAGCAGATCCTGGCCAACATGGCGAGCATCTACAGCGATCTCATCAGCCCCATAGGGCCGCGCATCCAGGTGGCGGGCACCCCGCTGTTCCTGCAGCAGCCACTGGTGCAGCACAAGGTGCGCGCCCTGCTGCTGGCAGGCATCCGTGCCTGCGTGCTGTGGCGCCAGCTTGGCGGCAGCCGTACCCAGATCATCTTCGCTCGCAAGAAGATGGTGGAACTGGCCAAACGTTTCTAAGAATCGGCTCGAGCTCCGTCGTGAGAGGCCGGAAGCAAGGTGAAGCGCAGCGCAGGTACCGGAGTTTATGTCGATAAATAAGGATGCCGAGCAGCACATGAGCCTTGATAACGGTCTCGTAACAGGAGCGCGAGTTGATGAGAATCCCCCACACCAATCATCAGGAGTTCACCCCATGGAGCTGTCCGCGCTGACTGCTGTTTCCCCGATTGACGGTCGTTATGGCGACAAGGCCGATGCCCTGCGTCCCATCTTCTCCGAATTCGGTCTGCTGCGTTTTCGCGTCGAAGTCGAGGTGCGCTGGTTGCAAAAACTGGCCAGCCACGCCGGGATCCCGGAAGTCCCTGCCCTGAGTGCGGCCGCCAATGCCGTGCTGGACGGCATAGTCCTGAACTTCAACGAAGCGGACGCCGCGCGCATCAAACAGATCGAGCGCACCACCAACCATGATGTGAAAGCGGTGGAGTACTTCCTGAAAGAGAAGGTGGAAGTGAACCCGGAGCTGGCCGCCGTCAGCGAATTCATCCACTTCGCCTGCACCTCGGAAGACATCAACAACAACTCCCACGGCCTGATGCTGAAAACCGCCCGCGACGAGGTCATCAAGCCCTATTGCGAGAAGCTGATTTCCGAGCTCAAGCGCCTGGCCGTTGAGTACCGCGACATGCCGCTGCTGTCACGCACCCACGGCCAGCCGGCGACCCCGAGCACCATGGGCAAGGAGATGGCCAACGTCGCCTATCGCCTGGAGCGCCAGTACAAGCAGATCATGGCGGTGGAGATCCTCGGCAAGATCAACGGCGCCGTGGGCAACTACAACGCCCACGTGAGCGCCTACCCTGAAGTGGACTGGCACCAGTTCTCCGAGGAGTTCGTGACCTCCTTGGGCCTTTCCTGGAACCCCTACACCACCCAGATCGAACCCCACGACTACATCGCCGAGCTGTTCGACGCCATGGCCCGCTTCAACACCATCCTCATCGACTTCGACAGGGACGTGTGGGGCTACATCTCCCTGGGTCACTTCAAGCAGCGCACCGTGGCGGGCGAGATCGGCTCCTCCACCATGCCGCACAAGGTCAACCCCATCGACTTCGAGAACTCCGAAGGCAATCTGGGTCTGGCCAACGCCGTATTCCAGCATCTGGCCTCCAAGCTGCCCATCTCCCGCTGGCAGCGTGATCTGACCGACTCGACCGTGCTGCGCAACCTGGGGGTGGCCGTGGGTTACTCCCTGATTGCCTATCAGGCGACCCTCAAGGGCATCTCCAAGCTGGAAGCCAACGCGGACGCCATGGCCGCCGATCTGGACGCCAACTGGGAAGTGCTGGCCGAGCCCATCCAGACAGTGATGCGCCGCTACGGCATCGAGAAGCCCTACGAGAAGCTCAAGGAGCTGACCCGTGGCCGCCGTGTGGATGCCGAAGGCATGCGCACCTTTATCGACACCCTGGAACTGCCCGAGGCCGTCAAGGTCGAACTGAAGAAGCTGACTCCGGCCAACTACCTCGGTCAGGCCCAGCGTCTGGTCGATCTGCTGAAGTAAGCGGCTAAACCGAACCGGCGGGGGCTCTGTCATGACGGCAGGGCCCCCGTTGATTTTGGCCCATTCGATAGCGTCACAGGCTATCGGGCCATTTCAGAGCCCTTGCCCAAGCCCGATTTGGGCAAGATCTCTCACAAGATACGAGAAGCACCATGTACGAACTCAATCTGGATATTGCCCACTTCCTCGAGCATTACTGGCAGAAGCGCCCGCTCCTCATCAAGGGCGGCTTCACCGACTTTCAGGATCCCATCAGCCCGGACGAGCTGGCTGGGCTGGCCATGGAGGAGGTGATCGAATCGCGCCTGGTGACCCGCTTCGACGGCAAGTGGGCCGCCGAACACGGGCCCTTCGAGTCTTATGACCACCTGGGGGAAGAGAACTGGACCGTGCTGGTACAGGCCTGCAACCACTGGGCCCCCGAGGTGCACGAGCTGGCGCTGCCGTTCCAGTTCATCCCGGGCTGGCGCTTTGACGATGTGATGGTGAGCTTCTCCACCCCCCATGGCGGCGTCGGCCCCCACATCGACAACTACGACGTCTTCATCACCCAGGGCCAGGGCAAGCGTCACTGGCGGGTCGGCGATGCCAAGCCCCTCGAGGAGTTTGCCGCCCACGCCGCCCTGCTGCACTGCGAGCCGTTCGAGGCGATCATCGACGCCATCATGGAGCCGGGCGACATCCTCTACATCCCGCCCGGATTCCCCCACGAGGGCTACGCCATCGAGCCCTCCCTGAACTTCTCCGTGGGCTTCCGGGCACCGGACGCCAAAGCGCTTATCTCTTCGTTTGCCGATCACCTGATCGACAACGATCTGCGCACCGAGCGTTACGGCGACCCGGACCTCAAGCCCCGCGCTCGTCACGGCGAGATCCAACCCCATGAACTGCACCGCCTGCGGGAGCTGATGCAACAGGCCCTGGATGACGAGACCCTGTTCAAGGAGTGGTTCGGCACCATGATCTCCGAGGCCAAGCACGATCTGGACGTGAGCCCCATGGAGCCTGACTACAGCGCCGAGGAAGTGGCCGAGCTGCTGACCCAGGGCGAGCCCGCCATCAAGGTGCCGGGGCTGCGCTCCGTCTGGTTCAGCGGCGAGAGCCGTACCTGCTACATCGACGGCGAGGCCTGGACCCTGCCGAGCGAGGATGCGGCCGCCATTTCGCTCTTGTGCGACAAGGACATCATCACCCAGGCCGACATGGTGGAACTCGCCGATCAGGCCGGTTTCCTGCAACTGCTGACCCGCCTCATCAACCGCGGTTACTGGTTCTTCGGCTAAGCCTGCGCAAAGGCGCGTCCCCTGGGTGGGTGACGCGCCTGGTCGAAAGCTGGTGCCTCTCCTGCGTGGTGGCGGTCCAATGACTACACTGGGTGACGGCCAAAGGGGGAAAGGGGCCCTGACCCGTCGCCGGCGCGCTCATCTCTTGTTTGTCATTTAACTACATGGGATCGGGTCATCGACGGGGGCGAAAAATGGGAACCAAATGGCCTCACTCGCGGAAAATCAATTATTTTAGCCCCTAAAATCAGCTGTGAGCGAAAACGTTATCTTTCAAATTGAGGCGTTTTTAGCTCAAAACGTTGTTTCTGGATCATAAAAAGTATCCAAAAACTGGTGTATATTGCACGGCGGAAACTCCTTAACCATGAAGACTGACATGAAAAAGACCAAAATCGTCTGCACCATAGGTCCCAAGACCGAATCCAAAGAAATGCTCGGCAAGATGCTCGACGCCGGCATGAACGTCATGCGCCTGAACTTCTCTCACGGTGATTACGAAGAGCACGGCACCCGTATCCGCAACCTGCGTGAAGTGATGGCCGAGACCGGCAAGCACGCAGCCATCCTGCTGGATACCAAGGGTCCGGAAATCCGTACCATGAAGCTGGAAGGTGGCAACGATGTCTCTCTGGTCGCCGGCCAGACCTTCACCTTCACCACCGACCAGACCGTGGTTGGCAACAAAGACAAGGTCGCCGTGACCTACGCCGGCTTCGCCAACGACCTGCGCGTCGGCAACCGCATCCTGGTGGATGACGGCCTGATCGGTCTGGACGTCATCGAAATCACCGAGCGTGAAGTCATCTGCAAGGTGCTGAACAACGGTGATCTGGGCGAGAACAAGGGCGTCAACCTGCCGGGCGTCTCCATCAAGCTGCCGGCCCTGGCCGAGAAAGACAAGCGTGACCTCATCTTCGGTTGCGAGCAGGGCGTGGACTTCGTTGCCGCCTCCTTCATCCGCAAGAAAGAAGACGTGCTGGAAATCCGTGAGCACCTGAAGGCCCACGGTGGCGAAGCCATCCAGATCATCTCCAAGATCGAAAACCAGGAAGGCCTGGACAACTTCGACGACATCCTGGCTGTCTCCGACGGCATCATGGTTGCTCGTGGCGACATGGGTGTGGAAATTCCGGTTGAAGAAGTGATCTTCGCCCAGAAGATGATCATCACCAAGTGCAACAAGGCACGTAAAGTGGTCATCACCGCCACCCAGATGCTGGATTCCATGATCAAGAACCCGCGTCCGACTCGCGCCGAAGCCGGCGACGTGGCGAACGCCATCCTGGATGGTACCGACGCCGTCATGCTGTCTGGCGAATCCGCCAAGGGCAAGTACCCGCTGGAAGCCGTGACCATCATGGCCACCATCTGCGAGCGTACCGACGCCGTGATGCCGTCCAACCTGTCTGCTGCCAACGACAGCAACAAGCTGCGCATCACCGAAGCCGTTTGTAAAGGTGCGGTCGAGACCTCCGAGAAGCTGGACGCCCCGCTGATCGTGGTTGCAACCGAAGGCGGCAAGTCTGCCAAGGCCATTCGCAAGTACTTCCCGAAAGCCTGGATCCTGGCCATCACCACCAACAAGAAAACTGCTGCCCAGCTGGTCCTGACCAAGGGTGTGGTTGCTCACGTTGTTGACAGCATCGCCTCCACCGACGATTTCTATCGCATCGGCAAGGAAGCGGCACTGCAAAGCGGCATGGGCCTGAAGGGTGACGTGGTCGTCATGGTCTCCGGTGCCCTGGTACCGAGCGGTACCACCAACACCGCCTCCGTTCACGTACTGTAATCAGTCCTGAACCATTGAAAACGGCGCCTTGAGGCGCCGTTTTTTTTATCTCCCCCCCTGCTGCCTCCCTCGCGCCGGTGCTAGAATCCACGCGGATTTCCCCCCAGTGGGAAACCTCCCGAATCTCGCATAATCACCCGGACGTTTTATGCCCTCAATACAGTTCAGAAGAGCCTCGGCCACCCTGTTGCCGCTGCTCTGTTTACTCATCAGCCTCTGCGCCCCGCAAGCCATGGCGCAGGATCTGCCCCAGCGCGCCACCGTACAGCGGGCGCTCGATGCCCTCGGCAAGTCAGAGACCCTCACCGTCAGCCAGCAGGCGGATCAGAAGTTGCTGACCGATACCTTAGGCCTGCTCGACAGCATCGAGAAGGAGCAGGCCAAGGCCAAGGCGCTGGCACAGCGGGTTCGCTCCCTGCCCGGCGAAATGAAAGAGATAGGCGCCAAGATAGACTCCCTGGCCCAGGACAAGGGTCCTGAGCAGCTCAGGAGCGAATACGCCAGCATGAGCCTGGCGGAGCTGGAGAGCCGTCAGCCGGAGGTGCTGGCCAACATGCAGGATGCCCAGGAGGCCCTCGGCACCATAGGCAGCCAGATCACCAGCCTGCAGACCCTGCCGGAGCGGGCCCAGGCCAACATGAGCCGCGCCTATCAACGCAGCCAGGAGATCCGCACTCGTCTGAACTCCGGGGACGGCGTGAGCAGCGCCGAGAAGATGAAGCTCAATACCGAGCTGGCCTTGCTGGACTTGCAACTGGCCAACCTGCAAAAGGATCTGGACAACCGCACCAGCATGCAGGATCTGGCGGTCAAGCAGCGCGACTACCAGAGTGCGCGCCTCGCCCATGAAGAGCAGAAACTGCAGGCCCTGCAGGAGCAGAGCAGCGCCAAGCGCCTCGGCGACACCGAGAAGGCCGCCGAGCAGACCGGCGAGCTGGTCGCCACCCAGAACAACCCGCTGGTGCAAAAAGAGCAGGAGATCAACCACCAGCTCAGCCAGCAGCTCATCAGCGCCACCACCAACCTCAACCTGCTCGCCCAGAAAAACCTGCAGGCCAAGAGCTGGCTGGAGCGCGGCACCCAGACCGAGCGCAACCTGAACGAACAGGTGCAGATGCTCAAGGGCAACCTGCTGCTGTCACGCATCCTCTATCAGCTCTACCAGCAGCTGGAGGCCGCCCCCTCCACCCTGGTGAAGAACCTGGAAGAGCAGATTGCCGACCTGCACCTGGCCCAGTTTGAACTGAGTCAGCAACGGGATCAGTTGTTCCAGAAGGGCCAGTATCTGGACAACCTGATCGCCAACAGCAGGGAGACCGTCAGCGAAGAGGACAAGGCCATCCTGGTCAAGCTGATCGACACCCGCATCAGCCTGCTGGACCAGCTCAACCGCCAGATGGATGCCCAGCTGACCAATGCCATCAGCCTGCAGCTCACCCAGCAGCAGCTGACGCGCATCTATGCCTCCATCGAATTCACCCTGCAACAGCACATCTTCTGGGTCAGCAGCAACAAGCCCATCGATGGCAAGTGGTTCATCAACTGGCCGGGCCATGCCTACAAGCAGGCCTCCGACTGGGTGCTCAAGCCGGACTGGCAAGGCTGGGGCGACATGCTGCTGGCGGTCTCCCTGCTGGCCCTGCCGCTGCTGCTGGTGGGTGGCCTGCTGCTGTGGAAACGCCCGACCCTGGTCAAGCGCCAGCAACGGATCGCCAAGGATCTCGGCCGCTTCCGCCAGGACAGCCAGTGGCACACCCCGCGCGCCCTGCTCTACACCGTATTGCAGCGCCTGCCGGGTACCCTCTTCATCCTGGCCGCCGGCCTGCTGCTGGCCTATTGTGGCCTGCTGAGCCCGCGCCTCATCTTCCAGATCACCCTGAACCTGGCACTGGGCTACCTGGTGTTCAGCGTATACCTGTCGGTGATGCGCCCTGGCGGCATCGGCGAGAGCCACTTCCGCATCCCGCGGGACGAGCTGCAGGCCAAGCGCAACAGCATGCGTTACCTCTGGCTGCCCCTGCTGCCCCTCATCATGCTCTCGACCAAGGCGGTGGTGGAGCCCTCATCGCTGGGCAACGACGTCATCGGCCAGGCGCTGACCATGCTGTTGCTGGGGCTGACCGCCTACCTGGTGCTGCCCATCTCCCGCGCCCGCATCAAGGGCGAGGCCAGCATGCTGCAGACCATGACGGCCGTCGCCCTGGCGCTGGCGCCGGTGGCCCTGATGGTGCTGGCGGCGCTCGGCTACTACTACACCGCCCTGAAGCTGACCGGTCGCCTGATCGAATCCTTCTACCTCATCATCATCTGGAGCCTGGTCTATCGCACCGCCCTGCGTGGTCTGGAGCTGGCGGCCCGCCGTCTGGCCTACCGCCGCGCCGTCGCCAAGCGCGAACACAAGCCTTCGGAAGATGCGGAAGGGGGCGAGGCCATCGAAGAGCAGCCCATGGATCTGGAAGAGGTCAGCCAGCAGTCCCTGCGCCTGACCCGCATCATGCTGCTGCTGGTGTTCGGCGTCGCCTTCTACTGGCTCTGGTCCGATCTGGTCGCTGTCTTCACCTACCTCGACAGCGTGGTGCTGTGGCACAAGAGCGAGGGCACGGGTGCCAACGCCGTGCTCTACCCCATCAGCCTGAGCGACGTGCTGACCGGCCTGTTCCTGTTCGGAGCGGCCCTGTCGCTGGCCCGCAACCTGCCAGGCCTGCTGGAGGTGCTGGTGCTCTCCAAGCTGCGCCTCGCCCAGGGCACCGCCTACGCCTTCACCACCATGCTCAACTATGTGCTGATCGGGATGGGCTCGCTCACCGCCCTGGCCATGCTGGGAGTCCAGTGGGAGAAGCTGCAGTGGCTGGCCGCCGGCCTCTCGGTCGGTATCGGCTTCGGCATGCAGCAGATCGTCTCCAACTTCATCTCCGGCATCATCATACTGTTCGAGCGCCCGGTGCGGATCGGGGACACCGTCACCATCGGCACCATCTCGGGCACGGTCAACAAGATCCGCATCCGCTCGACCACCCTCACCGACTTCGACCGCAAGGAGGTGATCATCCCGAACCAGCAGCTGATGATAGAGCGGCTGATCAACTGGTCCCTGTCCGATACCGTCACCCGGGTCATCGCCCGGGTCGGGGTGGCCTATGGTTCGGATCTGGAGCTGACCCGCAAGCTGTTGATGCAGGCGGCCACGGAGAACAGCCGGGTCTTGAAAGACCCGGCCCCCATCGTCTACTTCCTCACCTTCGGCCCCAGCACCCTGGATCACGAGCTGCGCTTCTTCGTGAGCGAGCTCGGGGATCGCAACCCGGCCATCGATGAGCTGAACCGCCGCATCGACGTACTGTTCCGTGAACACGGCATCGACATCGCGTTCAACCAGATGGACGTCCACATCAAGAACCGGCAAGGGGACGAGCAGAAGATAGAGTCCCGCCCGAGCCTGCCGCCGCCCAATGGTGGCAAGCCGGCCTGATGCCGACCTCCTGCCCCTGCAAACAGGCTCCTCATTGGAGCCTGTTTTTTTTACCCGGGCCGCCGGACTTGAAAGCGGGAGCAGGCACCCAATATAGGGAAGACAACGGAATGTCACCCACGAGGAACTCATGGACTATCTCTACGCCGTGGTGCTCTTTGCCATCTCGGCATCGGTCACCCCGGGACCGAACAACATCATGGTGATGACCGCCGGCGCCAACTTCGGGATCAGGCGCAGCCTGCCGCTGCTCATGGGGATCTGCGTCGGCTTCACCCTGATGCTGTTGCTGGTGGGGCTGGGCTTCGGCCAGCTGTTCACCCTCTTCCCCAGCCTGCACCTTGTCATCAAGTGTGTCGGCACCCTCTATCTGCTCTATCTCGCCTGGCTGATTGCCCGCTCCGCCGACGAGGTGACGGGAGACGCCTCCGCCCGCCCCCTGGGGTTCCTCAAGGGCGCCCTGTTCCAATGGGTCAATGCCAAGGCCTGGGTGGTCGCCACTGGCGCCATCGCCGCCTTCACCAGCGCAGGGGCCGACTTCCATCAGCAGAACCTGACCATAGCCCTGACCTTCTTCATCGTCTCTTTCCCCTGCGTCGGGCTCTGGCTGCTGTGCGGCACCCTGCTCAAGCGCTGGCTGACCAATGCCCTCGCCCGCCGCCGGTTCAACCATGCCATGGCGGCCCTGCTGGCCCTCTCAGTGGTGCCCGTCATCCAGGAGATCCTGAGCCGGCCCTGACACCGCGCACATGAGCCCATCAAGAAACACAGGCCCCGAAGGGGGGCCTGTGTTGTTAGGTGTCAGCTATCACTCGGCGCGCATAAAGGCCGCCTAGCTGCAGGCACCGATCAGTTTCCAGGGGTCCCCTGCGCTCGGCACATTGCCACTGTTCCACCACTTGGCCTCATAGATATTGCCGTTGTAGGTCACCTGGTTGCCCGTGGTATACACAGACCCGGTGGCCCAGCTTGCCGGGCAACTGCTGCCCTGCTCGAAGCTGACCGACAGGCTATGGGCACTATTCACGGCAGGGAAGGTATAGCTACCAGCCACAGCCTGCGCCACACCATCGACGGTGAGGGATTTCACCTTGTAACCGGTATTGGGCAACAGGGTGACGGTGAAGCTGGTTCCCCCCTTGGCCTTCAGCACACCGTTCACCGGCGCCGGTGACAGAGTGCCGCCGACCCCAACGTTCACGCTGATGTCGAAGAAGACGGGAATGTCGATGGTAGCTTCGCTGTAGCTGCCGCTAAAACCGGCGAAGTTGGTCGCACTGAGGGTATTCACCGCCGTGTTCTTCAGCACTATCTGCTTGGCATCCCCCTTGGCATAGGGTTCAACCAGGCTGATGACCACGTCGCTCCCCTCCTGGCTCAGCCTGATGCCAGAGAAAGGCACCGGCTGGTTGCTCGGGGTGGTGATGACCGTCTTGGCCGGATCGAAGCGACTGACGACCAGCGTCATGTTCCAACCCCAGTTCAGCGAGCTAAGCGGCACTATATAGCCGAGGCGATCGTAGCTGCCGGTGACATTGGTGAACATCTCGGGCCTGATATCCTTGAGGGTCAACCCCACCAGCTCATAGGAGGAGTAGATGCCGCCATCCTCCGCCTGTGGGCCTATCACCACAGAGGTGGCCGTCTCATAGGCCTTCAGGTGTTTGAAGCCGATGCCGGCGCTGCCCGCAATCTTGTCGACCGCAGGATCGAAGCCCTGTACCACCTGCTTGCCCGAGTTCCAGGCCAGGGTGTAGATATCGGATTTGGTGATGACGGCAGCCGGATTGGCCTGCACCGACGCCGCGCTGACCCCCTTGAGCAGGACGCGCTGACCGGCAAACTGCAACTCGGCGCCATCGGCGACATCACCAATCACCAGATCCGCCAGGGGATCCGCCATGCTCCAGCCACGCAGCACGATGAGATCATTGCCCAGGGTGAACTCATTGACCGTGGTCAGGCCGTTCGCCTGCTCGTTGAGCAGGATCTGATCCTTGCCACCACCAGTGATGACAATGTCATTGCCCCAACCGGCTGTCAGCACCTCATCATAAGGTGAGCCCTGGGTGATGCTGTCACCCGGGGTGTCAAACAGGCTGTTGTAGTCACCAAACTTGTAGACGTACTTGGTGATGCAGGTCCCGAGCTCATCACAGGTGATCTGATCCTTGGTCAGCAGGGCGCCGACCCCCCAGGCGCCACGCAGGTGTGCCGCCGCCAGTATGCCTGACATGGTGGCACGGACCTGAATTGGCTGACCGTTGTCATCCTTATCGGGCCAGCTCTTGGCCAGGGCCTGGGCCCAGGTCATGTTGGCGTCCTTGAGCAGCTTGCTTATCACCTGATAGTTGAAATGCATGGCGTCGCGCATCACCAGCTCCTGCTTCTCCGGCAGGCGCAAGTCGGCCAGGGAGTTGACCCCATTCTTGCCAACGAAGGTGCCCTGCCAGCGGTTGACATCGGTCACATAGACCTTGTTGCCGCCCGAGCCCTCAATCTCGGCCAGGGCCTCGGTCTTGCAACCCACCCAGGTGGAGTCCGGCACGAACATGTAGAAGCTGTCGTACTCCTTGCCATCGACAGTCACCTGTTTCGGGCTGTAGTAACCGGCATCGATCAACACAGCTTCACCCAGCTGATAACCGATAAAACCCCAAGCGTTCAAGGAGTTGTACTGCATCTTCCGGAACATGGCCGCATCGGTCGGGGTGGCGGAATTATAGATATTGCCCACCCCCAGCTTGTTGAAGAAGCCGCTGATGGTGGTTGGCTCGGACAACATGCTGCCGGTCGAGCAATCCCGAACCAGACGACCCGGTGCCGTCACCTGGGCATAGGTGTAGACAGGGTTGTCGAGGTTTTGCAGATAAAAATCTGCCAGTGCCGGATTGATACCGGATTCAAAGTTGCGCAGCGCATCCAGGAAGTCCTGAGTGCCCCCCTTGGCCGCCAGAGCGGGGACAGCCAACGCGAGCAACACGGTTGCCGACACTATTTTCATGGTGCTTTTCAAAGCCTGAATCCTCTAATTAGTCCATTAATCACCGGGCAATTGCCCATGCAGGCTCCCAACAACAGACTCCTAGGAGAAATCCCCCGCCATCCGGGATGGCGGGAAAAGCAAAAGTTAACTGACCAGACTCACCGCCCGGCTGTGCTGGGTCGCCAGGGTGCCATTCAACACTTGCGCGGCGGCGCGAGCGCTCTCGGGGCGGGCCGAGTGGCTGCACAGGTAGTAGCGCACATCCGGATAACCGAGCAGGTCATAAGGGCTGCGCAGTGCCACCACTATCAGTTTCTCGACCTCGCGGCTGAGCCAGCGGACCAAGGCCTGGGCCTCCCCTTGGGCGAAGTCTTCTCCGGGCAGAGGATGGTGCTCGGTCACCACCAGCAGCCAGTCGTCGCCGACGGTTGCCAGCTGCTCGGGCGTCACGGGCAGCACCCGTCGAGCGCCCTGGTCCAGAGCCGCAAGGAAGTGATCGAAGGCAGGTTCACGCTGGTTGGGGCCTATGCCACGGGGATTGGTGAGGTTGTGATAGCTGGTCTGCGGGGTGGCGTTGAGCACATAGAAGGGCCCCTCGCCCAACTCGGGCACCTGGCGTAGCCAAGTGAGCGCCTGGTTGGCACAGCGGTTGGCCACCTGCTGGTTTGCCGCCATGTCGGTGGGTTGATAGAGCGCCATGGGCACCAGCTTGGCGAGCTTGAAGGCAAGGATGCGAGCCAGGGCGGCATCGATCACTGCCTCGTCCAGATCCCCCGCCGCCACCGCGGCCATGATGCCGTGGATCATGGCGAACTGCTTGTCGAGGTAGGAGTCGCTGTGATCGTAGTGCTCCTCGGAGAGCATGATCATGTTGATGCCCGCCTTGAGCGCCAGCACTGCCGCCGTGGCGGGGGAGTAGTGATGAACGATGGCCCCCATGTTCATGCTGTCGGAGATGATGATGCCCTCGAAGCCCATCTCGGTGCGCAGCAGATCCTGCAAGATGATCGATGAGAGCGTGGCCGGGTGCTGACTGTCGAGCTGCGGATAGAGGATGTGGCTGGTCATGATGAGATCCACCCCGGCATCGATGGCGGCCTGGAAGGGCCGCAGATCCTGCTCGCGCAACTCGCTGAGGGACTTGTCGACCCTGGGGATCTCCCTGTGGGTGTCACCCTGGGTGTCGCCGTGCCCGGGGAAGTGCTTGCCGCTGCCACAGATACCCCCCTGATGCAGACCGCGCACCGCCGCCGCCGCGTGCAACGCCACCTTGGCGGGCCTGTCCCCGAAGGAGCGGCTGTCGATGATGGGGGAGCTGGGATTGAAGTTCACGTCGCAGCAGGGCCCCAGAATGCAGTTGAAACCGGCGAGGCGCATCTCCTCGGCCATGGCCTTGTACATGGCTTCGGTACCCTGCCCGGTCTCGGCCACCCCGAGAGCCAGATTGCCGGGCCCAGTGGTGGACTCCCCCACCAGCACCCCCCAAGCCCCCTCCTGATCCACTCCGAGCAGCAGCGGTAGGCGACCCTGCTCGGCACCTATGCTGGCCAGCTCCCGAGTCAATTGCTGGGCCTCGGCGAAGGTATCGCCGTTGTCCTGGCTCAGGTAACAGCCTCCCAGGTTGTACTCGACTATCATGGTGCGCGCCTGCTCGGCGGACTTGCCCGGGAAGGCCAGGATGAACAACTGACCCACCTTCTCTTTCAGGCTCCAGCCGGAGATGATGCTCGCCACCTTGGGATCCATCTTCATGATCTCTTCCTTAAGTATCTGATAATAAATTTATTTTTTTCGCAGCTGCTTGAGCTGCCCCATGGTGAAGGTGACGGCGACGATGACGATGATGCCGCGCAGGATCAGTTGCTGATCCACGTTCAGCCCCATCAGGATCAGGCCATTGTTGACCATGCCCATGATGAGGGCGCCGATGACGGATCCCACCACCATGCCCTTGCCACCAAACAGATTGGTCCCCCCTATGATGACGGCGGCAATCACCAGCATGAGATCGCTTTCCCCCAGGGTGTAGCGGGCGCTTTGCAGCCGCCCCGAGTAGAGGATGCCCGCGAGAGCGGCGAGAAAACCGTTGAGCATCAGCACGTAGAGCTTGATGCGGTTGATGTTGATGCCCGAATACATGGCGGAGATCTTGTTGCCCCCGGTAGCCAGCACCTGCTTGCCGAAGCGGGTGTTGCGCAGCACGAAGGCGCCTGCCACAGTCACCAGAATGGTCCAGATGAAGAGCACCGAGATGGGCCCTATGTCACCCGAGCCGAAGATGAACACATAGAGGTCGTTGTCGATGGGGATGGATTGCAGCGAGGTGGACCAGCGAGCGATGCCGGTGATGATGCCGGTGGTACCCAGGGTCACCAGGAAGGAGGGAATGCCGACCTGGGTCACGAACAGGCCGTTGATGGCCCCTATCATGGTGCCCACCAGCAGCGCCGCCGAGACCGCCAGCAGAATGCTGTCCGTCTCCTGCAGGGTCAGCGCCGCGACTATGGCACTGAGTGCGACCGTGGCGCCGAACGAGAGATCTATCTCGGCGGCACTCAGCACGAAGGTCATGCCCACCGCCATGATGGCGATGGTGGCGGTCTGACGCGCGATGTTCATCAGGTTGACGGCGCTCAGGAAACCTTTGTCATGAAGCACCACGGAAAAGAACACGAAGATGCCGACGAACACCATGTAGATGATGTAGTCGCGCCAGTTGATACCGCGGCCCTTGGGCGCCGGCAGAGTTAAATCTTTCATCCTTGACTCCTTGCTTGTTATTGAACCGCCGCCAGCAGCGTCTCTTCATTCATCCGTCGCCCTTCCAGGCAGGCGACGACCCTATGTCCCTTGCTCACCACACAAGATCCCTTGTTCACCACGCAGGGCTCCTTGTTTGTCATTGAACCGCCGCCAGCAGCGTCTCTTCACTCATCCGTCGCCCTGCCAGGCAGGCGACGACCCTATGTCCCTTGCTCACAACACAAGATTCCTTGTTCACCACGCAGGGCTCCTTGTTTGTCATTGAACCGCCGCCAGCAGCGTCTCTTCATTCACCCGTCGCCCTGCCAGGCAGGCGACGATCCGCCCCTTGTTCACCACATAGATGAGGTCACAGAAGCTGGCGACCTCGGCATATTCACTCGACACGAAGATGGCCCCGTTACCGGCGGCGACATAGCTGTCCACTATCTTCATGATTTCGTACTTGGCATGGATATCGATGCCGAAGGTGGGATCGTCGAGCAGCAACACCTTGGCCTTGGTGGAGAGGCACTTGCCGATCACCACCTTCTGCTGGTTGCCGCCGGAGAGAAAACGCACCGACTGCTCGGGACCGCTGGTCTTGACCCCCAGGCTCTTGATCTGGGCCCGCACCATGGCGTCTCCCTTGGGCTTGTCCAGACCCAGTCCCTGGGTGAGCCGGTCATAGGCGGCCATCAACATGTTGTCGGCCACCGAGAAATCGAGCACCAGGCCCTGGCTGCGCCGCTCCTCCGGTACCATGTTGATGCCAAGCGAGATGGCCTGCCTGGGTGAGCGGATCCGCACCGGCTCGCCATCGATGCGGATCTCGCCCGCCTGGATGGGTGTCAGGCCATAAATGGCCTCAAGGATCTCGGTACGGCCACTGCCCAGCAGACCCGCCAATCCCACGACTTGGCCCGGCATCACCCTGAGGGAGATGTCGTGCAGCTGTGCATTCGAGACGCCCTCCAGCTCGAGCAGAGGCACGGCATCCACGGCAGACCCCGGGCGTGACCAGCTCAGGCTGGTGTCACCCTTGCTGCCGAGCATGGCCTCGACCAGTGCCTCGACGCTGGTGTTGGCCGTGTGGGTGGCGAGCACCGTATGGCCGTCACGCAGCACGGTCACGGCGTCGCAGACCCGCATGATGTCGCTGAGATAGTGGGTGATGTAGATGATCGACATCCCCTGGCCCTTGAGGGTGGCGATCACCTTGAACAGTTCGTTGATCTCATTGTTGGAGAGCGAGGCGGTCGGCTCGTCAAGCACCAGGATGCGGGCGTTCTGGGCCAGGGCCTTGGCTATCTCGACGAACTGCTGCTGACCAACGCTCAGCCGCCCCACCTCGCAGTCCGGATCAAGATCGACACCCAGCATGGCGAGCAGGGGGGCGGCACGCCTGACCCTGTCCCGGTTGGAGATGATCGCACCACTCTCGCCGCCGCCAGCCAGGAAGATGTTGTCGGCCACCGACAGGGTCGGCACCAGGCTGAGATCCTGATAAACCATGGCGATCCCCTCGGCCTGCGCCTCTTTGGGGGTGGTGAAGCGGCAGGGCTTGCCAAACAACAGCACCTCGCCACCGTCTCGACCATGAAAGCCGTTGAGCAGCTTGACCAGGGTGGACTTGCCCGCCCCGTTCTGACCGACGATGGCATGCACCTCGCCTCGCTTGAGACGAAACGACACATCCTTGAGCACGGGGATGCCGTCAAACCCCTTCTTGATACCACTCGCCTCTATGGCGTACAGCTCCATGTGATGACTCCTTCCATGAGATGGCATGGGCCACTGCCTCAGGGCAGCGACCTATGGACTTATTGGCTGAGTGCCTTGGTAACGGCGGCCGGTGGATCCCGACGCAGCGCCTGTTGCCAGGCATCGGCCAGGTTGTCGCGGGTCACCGCATCGGCGGAGACGGTGACGAAGGGAGGGGTCTGTTCTCCCAGCTTGGCCAGGGCCCCCATGGTGGCCAGGGTCTGGCCGAGGTCATAAGGTAAATCCGTCACTATGCCGGCCACGTTGCGACCCTTGGCCATGTCCAGGGCATTGGCGGCGCCCAGGTCCATGGTGATCACCTTGATGTCACTGCGTCCGGCGGCCCGCGTCGCGGCGACCACCCCTTCGGCGATGGAATCCCAGGGGGCATAAATGGCCTGGATGTCCGGGTGCTGAGTGATGAGAGCCGAGGCAACCACTTCACCATCATTGGCGTTGGCAATGCCCTGCTTGGCGAGGATCTGGACGCCCGGGTGATGCTTGGCCAGGTTGGTCAACACCGCCTGATCCCGCTGGTTGGTGACGTAGTAGTTCGCCTCGTGGTAGATGAAGCCTATCTTTCCCTGCTCGCCCACCGTCTTGGCCAGCATGTCGGCAGCCAACCCCCCCATCTCGAACAGGTCGTCGGTGACGATGCCGGCGTAATCCTTGCCATATTCAAATCCCGTTGGCAGGTTGCTGATCAGCACCAGCTTGCTGCCTTGCTGGACCGCGGGGCGAAAGGCCGCGGCGCCGGAGACGGGATCGACCACCAGGGTAAGAATGATGTCGGGAGCCATGGCCATCACGGTTTCCACGTCCGTCCTCTGCTTGTTGGCATTGAATTCGGCATCGGTCACCGCCACCACTTTGACGTTCAAGTCATGGAATCTGTCTTTGGCACCCTTGATGAGGGCACTCGACCAGTCGGAGGTGGTGTGCATCAGGATGGCGGCCGTGTAATGCTGGGCCTTGACCCTGTCTTGCTGGGCAGTAGTGAGTGTTACCTGGGTATAAGGGGTTGGTTGTTCGCCATTGGGCCCCAGTGTCGTGGTCGCCTCGGCGGCCTGGGCCCCGTTGCCGAGCAGCATGGCGGCGGTCAATGCCGCCAGTAAAAAGTGTGAGCGTTTTGCCAACATGGTATTCTCCCTATATCCATTGAGTGGTCGATAGGTATTATCTAGGTGTTTTATAGCCTGTAATGAGAGGTACCTCACTAAAGAGCGCGATGTTTTTGCGACTCAGCTCACAGGGTGTTCAATTTTTGTTAATTAATGACAGGAAAAATCTGAGCGCCTGGGTATTCACTGGGTGAGCCGAACACAACAACAGGGATGAATGAAGGCGAAATACGGGGACTTATCACGAGATGCAGAACTGGAAGGAACATGAGTAACAAGCTGATCCCTATCGTCGAGCAGGGGCTCTGCCATCAACTGCTGGCGCGCAATGACATCTATTTCATCAGCTTCGATGAGCAGGAGCAGGTGGTGGCATCCAGCTATCCGGTGGATACCCTGACCCTCAATCGGCTAGACGATCTGGTGTTCCTGGTAGGTCCCGACTACCTGAAGGCCATACGCCAGCGGATCCGGGGCAACCTGCCCACCTTGCATTTCGAGATCCTCAACCTTGCCTTCGAGCTCTTCGCCCATGACGGACCGGACGGCTCCCGCATCTGGTGCCTGCAGATCAAGCCGAGCGAGAGCCAGGACGCCTCAGGCATAGAGCAGGATCACCGGCTCATCAACGAACTCGCTCACTCCCTGGCCGCACTCAGCGACAGCCAGGGGGCGGCGCCCGGTGAGCAGCATCAGCAGCTGATCGCCCGCCACCTGCCCGAAGTGGAGCAAAAACTTACCCAAATTCAAGATCCAGCCCTCAAGATGTGCCTGGAGCTGATCCGCGCCAGCATGGAGAAGAGCCTGCAGGCCGACGGCAACCAACGCCTGCTGGAGGTGCTGACCCCCTCGGAGATGCAGGTGGCCGAGTTCATTCGCAGTGGCATGTCCAGCCAGGAGATCGCCAGCGCCCTCAATGTGGCGCGCAAAACGGTGGAGAATCATCGCAACAGCGTGCGCATCAAGCTGGGGCTGGCCAATCGCGGCGTCAATCTGCGCAACTACCTGCTGAGCCTGGAAAAATAACCCGTGCCACAACAAAGACAGGGCTGGCCTATCACGGCGTCAACCTGCGCAACTACCTGCTGAGCCTGGAAAAATAACCCGTGCCACAACAAAGACAGGGTCGGCCAATCAAGACGATACCCTGCACAACTACTTGCCTGGCCTGGAGCAATCATTCGATGATGAGCGCCAGAGCATGAAGGAGATCACAATGCAGCAAGTCGTTTATGTCGCCAACCCGGTGAGCGGGTTGATCCATGTGTTTCGACTCGAGGACGGCGAGCTGGTCCCGCTGCAGGAAGTCCAGACCGGCGGCGAGGTGCAGCCCCTGGTCATCAGCCCGGACCAGCGCTGGCTCTATGCGGGAGTGCGCCCCGACTTTCGGGTGCTGAGCTACCCCATAGCCGCGGATGGCCGGCTCGGAGCGCCCTGCTCGGCGCCGCTCGATGGCAGCGCCTCCTACACCTGCACCGATGAAACCGGGCGCTTCTTCTTTGCCGCCTCCTACGCCTTCGACCACCTCAGCGTGTCGCCCATGGATGACGCAGGTAGGGTGCTGGCCCCCCACCAGAGCATCGACCGGCTGATGGCCGCCCACTCGGTGACCCTGCTGACAACCAGCCAGGGTCACCAGGAGCTGCTGGTCGCCTGCCTCAAGGAAGATGTCATCCGCCGCTTCACCCTGGGAGAGGATGGTCAGCTGAGCCCCCATCCCCTGGGTGACATCCACACGGCCCCCGGCGCCGGGCCCCGCCATCTGGCGCTGCACCCCACCAACGGCGATCTCTACTGCCTCAATGAGCTCGATGCCACCCTCAGTCGCTACCACAGGGAGGCGGATGGTCGCATCGGCGCGCGGGAGAGCCTGGACATGCTGCCCGAGGGTTATCAGGGAGAGCGCTGGGGGGCCGACATCCACCTGACGCCGGATGGGCGCTTTCTCTACACCAGCGAGCGGGCCAGCAGCCTGCTCAGCCTGTTCGAGGTCGACCAGGGGAACGGCGCCCTGACCCTGCTGGGCCACTTCCCGACCGAAGCCTGCCCCCGCGGTTTTGCCATCGACCACAGCGGCCACTATCTGATCGCCACCGGGCAGAAGTCCCACAGCCTGGCCGTGCACCGCATCGCGGCGCAGACGGGCGAGCTCAGCCTCTCGTCCCGCCAACCCGTGGGGGAAGGGGCCATGTGGGTGAGGGTGCTGAGGCTGGACAAGCCCGCCTGACGGGCCTGAAGCCGCAGAAATGCGCGCGGCGCTCTGATGAGCGCCGCGCAGTGAACACTTGTGTCTGGGCCTTATCTGCTGCCGTTGAGCTCATCGTCCGGCCAGTACTTGTAACCCTGCATGGTGGCCTGCGCCGCCAGCCCCTGTTCGGTGAGCTGGTACATCTTCACCTTCTGGAAGTCGGCATTGGCCGCCTCGCTGACCACCACCTTGCCATCGTCCGCCGACTTGGCGGCCAGATCCGCCTGGGCGCTGGCATCGAACCCTGTGGTGATGAATCTGTCCAGGGCGGCGGCATCGTTGAAGATGATCACGGCCTGGAATTTCTTGATCCCCATGCCGATCCCCATGCCGGCGGTTGCCATCTTCATGTAGGTGTCGCGACCGGTGCGGTTGTCGCGAAGCACCCCATAGCCACTGCCGGCACTCAGTACCAGCAGGTTGTTGTTCACATTGGTGAAGACGGCATAACCCTTGGATCTTGCCACCTCCTGTCTGGTGCTCCCATCCTGAGCATACAGGGTGGAGAGAGTCTGCTGGCGCATCTGCTGAATGTGGTTGCGTTGCTCGGCGGGGGTATCCCCCTTGGCACAGCCAACCAGCAGCAGAACGGCCAGTATATGAATCCATAGACGCATGTCATTACTCCTTCGTGTCTCATGTGCGGGGGGCTGAGGGGGCCTCCCGATCCGGAACCGGATCAGAGGCCATCCGACCCGCTATCAGCTCCGGTACCCCGGGGCGCTGGCCAGATACAAGCCCCTCTTCGCGTCAGTATAACCAGCGCCACTGAACTTCTGCTGACCCGGCAAGCAGTGGGGCCCCGCCACTCGTGGCTTTCGGTGGCAAGATCCCGCTGCGCCGCCAAAGTCTGCCCTACCCCTTGGTCACCTCGCCGAGAAACTCGGTGAAGCGCCGCCAGGACTTGGCATCGGCATCGGCGCGGTAATTGTCCGAGCCAAAGACGCTGAAGGCATGGGGGGCGCCGCTGTAGCTGGTCGCCTCGTGCTTCACCCCGGCGCTCTCCAGCTCGGTGATGAGGGCCGCGAACTGGCCAAGAGAGACTGCCTGATCCGCGCTGCCATGCTGGATCAGCAGGCTGGCCCTGGTCTGCTCGTAGTTCTGACCGGCCGGGGTCTCCAGCCCCCCGTGCACGCTGACGATCCCCTTGAGGCTGGCGCCGCTGCGGGCCAGCTCCAGCACGGCGGCGCCGCCAAAGCAGTAGCCCATCGCCACCGCATTGTCGAGGCGGCCACCCTGCCTGCCCGCCTCGGCGAGTCCTGCCTGCAACAGCTTGCGCATCCTGGCCCTGTCCTGATAGAGCGCCCCGGTGAGGCGCTTGCGCTCTTCCACGGCGGTTGGCCTGACGCCTGCTCCGAACAAGTCCACCGCGAACACGCTGTAACCGAGGGCCACCAGCATCTCGGCCCGCTTCACCTCGTAGTCCGTCAACCCGTCCCAGTCGTGCACCAGCACCACCAAAGGCGCCTGCTTGTCGGCGGCGGCCAGGTAATAGCCTTCGAAGGGCTGACCGTCGACCTGGTAGCGCACCGCACCGGCCTGGGCCGCGCCCCCCCAGATAATCCCCAGCAGGGCCAGGATCCATCTCGTCTTCATGTTCGTCTCCTTGACTGTGAACAACGCCCCTGATTGTAGTCGCCAGGCCGACCCCCGATGGGTAAAGGCGCTCGCGGTGGGAGGCCACAAAAGCAAGAGGCCACCCAGGGGTGGCCTCTTGTCATCGGCATGGTGCGTCCAGGATCAGTATCAGTCCTTGGCCGACTCCATGGCACCCTCTTCGGAGTGCTGGGGCAGGATGAGGTTCAGCAGAATCGCGGCCACCGAGGCCAGACCCACGCCCGCCAGGGCGAAGTCACCTATCTTCATCTCCAGTGCGCCCACCCCCACTGTCAGGGTCACGGCGACGATGGCGATGTTGCGAGCTAGCCCCAGATCCACCTTGGACTCCACCAGGGTCTTGAGACCGATGGCGGCGATGGATCCGAACAGCAGCAGCATGATGCCGCCCATCACCGGCATGGGGATGGAGGTGAGCAGGGCGTTGAACTTGCCGAAGAAGGCCAGAATGATGGCGAACACGGCGGCCCAGGTCATGGTGACCGGGTTGAAGTTGCGGGTGATCATCACGGCACCGGTCACTTCCGCATAGGTGGTGACGGGGGGACCACCGATGAAACCGGCGAAGCAGACGCCGATGCCGTCACCGGCCAGGGTGCGGTGCAGGCCAGGATCCTTGGTGTAGTCCTTGCCGGTCACGCCGCCGATGGCCAGCACGCCACCGATGTGCTCGATACAGGGGGCGATGGCCACCGGCAGCATGAAGAGGGCCGCGGCCCAGTTGATCTCCGGGGTCTCGAAGTGGGGCAGCGCCAGCCAGGGGGCATTGATCATGCCATCGAAGCTCACCTGGCCCATCAGCACGGCGGCCACATAACCGGCGATGACGCCGGAGAGGATGGGGATGAGCTTGATCCAGCCCTTGCAGAACACGGCCGCAATCAGGGTCACCGCAAGCGAGATCCCCGCCAGGGTCAGCGCGGTGGCAGGGGCCACCACCTGCTCGGCCCCGGCACGGCCCATGGCCATGTTGCAGGCCACCTGGGCCACCGACAGGCCGATCACCATGATCACCGGACCAATCACCACAGGGGGCAGCAGCTTGTGCACCAGACCCATGCCGCGCACGCGAATGATGGCCGCCAGGATGAAGTACATGAAGCCGGCGGCAAACAGACCGAACATGGTGGAGGGCAGGCCCCAGGTCTGGGTGGCATAGATGATGGGGGCGATGAAGGCGAAGCTGGAGCCGAGGAAGATCGGGACCTGGCGACGGGTGCAGAGCTGGAACAGCAGGGTGCCTACACCGGCGCCAAGCAGGGCCATGGAGGGGTTCAATCCGGTGAGCAGGGGCACCAGAACCATGGCACCAAAGGCGACAAACAGAATTTGCAACCCGGCGACGCTTTGCTTGACCAAGGAAAACATGGGTATCCTTAATTTTTTGATAACTGACAGGGATAATTGACACTTTTCAGTCATCACAAGACTTTTTCAAGGCATGAGATGCGCCATTTGGCGTCATTTGTTACCTTTCACTGCTTGGGGAGGGCATGAAACTGGCTTTTTAGGCGGGATTCGTTGCTACAAGCATCGAGTATGCGATTTTACGCACTTTTGTGGCCGACGCCAATCGTTTTTCTGGCCGAATGTGATGACAAGGCTTTCAGCCCGGGCCGCCATCCATCGCCTGCTGCGGGAGCAGGTTCGAAAAAGGGTGGCATCCGCCGCCCCTCGCCCCTGTAGTGGCCGGGAACAAAAAAAACGGGGTGGCAGTGCCACCCCGTCGCGATTCCCGTCCCGTGTCAGACCCGGCGATAGGGCAGATAGACAGGCTCCCACATGTGGCTCAGGATGTGCTGCTGCAGATCCTGGCCAATCAGCGGATGGGAGGGGTCCCGGCGCACTATGTCCTTGAGCACCGCAGTCGCCACGTGTACCGAGATGTTGCGCAGCTCGCTGATCCTCGGGTAGACGGTGCCCCGGGCGAGATCCGCCTCATCCACGCACTCCGCCAGCGCGAAGGCCGCCGTGGTGAAGATATCCGGGCTTATCTCGCGGATCTGGCTGACGATGGCGGCCAGCCCCACACCGGGGAAGATGAAGACGTTGTTGCCCTGGCCGATCCGGAACGTCTGGCCCTCATGGTGCACGTCCTTGAACGGGCTGCCGGTGGCGACGATGGCGCGGCCCTGGCTCCAGCGGAAGATGTCTTCCGGCAGCGCCTCGCAGTTGGCGGTGGGGTTGGAGAGGGGGAACACCATGGGGCGCTCGCAGTGGGCCAGCATCAGCTGGATATGCTCCTCCTGGAAGGCGCCACCGGCCCCGCTGGTGCCGAGCAGCACGCTGATGGGCACGTGACGCAGCACCTCGGTCAGCCCCGCCTTGCCCTGCAGATCCCACTGGGTCAGCAGCAGGCCCGGCTTGGCGTAGCGGCGCTTGTATTCATCCAGCCCCTCGCGGTTGTCGCACACCAGCCCCTGGGTATCCAGGATGTAGATGCGATCTCGCGCCGCCTGCGGGTCCAGCCCCTCGCGGATCATCCCCGCGCAGATCTGATCCGCCACCCCGACCCCGCCGGCCCCGGCCCCATAGACCAGGTAGTGCTGCTGGCCCAGGGTCTCGCCCTTGGACTTGACGGCGCCTATGATGCCCGCCAGCACCACGGCCCCTGTGCCCTGGATGTCGTCGTTGAACGAGGGCAGCGTCTGCTGGTAGCGCGACAGATTGTTGAAGGCGTTGGACTTGCTGAAGTCCTCCCACTGCAACACGGCGTTGGGGAAGTGGCGCTTGACCCCGGCCACGAACTTGTCGATGAAGTCGTCGTACTCCTTGCCGCGAATGCGGCGATGGGGCTGACCCAGGTACATGGGGTCGTCCAGCAGCGCCTGGTTGTCGGTGCCCACATCCAGCGCTATGGGCAGGCAGCAGGCGGGGTGGATGCCGGCCCCCAGGGTATAGAGGGAGAGCTTGCCGATGGGGATGCCCATGCCCCCCACCCCCTGATCGCCGATGCCGAGGATCCCCTGGCTGTCGGTGACGACGATGATGCGCACCGCCTTGGCGTCCATGTGGCGGGCGAGGGAGCCCATGTCATCGACGTTCTTCGGGGTGATGTAGAGGCCGCGGGGCTTCTGGAAGCGGTGGCTGAACTCCTGGCACGCCTTGCCCACGGTCGGGGTATAGATGTAGGGAGTCATCTCCTCCACGTGGCGCGACAGCAGGGCGTAGAACAGGGTCTCGTTGCGATCCTGCAGGGCCCGCAGGTTCTGGTACTTCTCGATGTCGCTGCAGGCGCTCAGGAAGCCCTGATAGACCCGTTCCAGCTGGGCTTCGAAGGTCTGCACCTGGGGCGGCAAGAGGCCGTCGAGCTCGAAGTCGGCCCGCTCCTGTTCGGTGAAGGCGGTGCCCTTGTTGAGATTGCGATCGTTGAGCAGATCGGTGCCTGTCAGTGCAACGGGGCGAAAGTCCTCTCCCTGTGCGTCTTTCCACAGCAGATATTGTCCGGTAGCCATAGTCATTCTCTTTGATTTACATGAAGTTGCCATTCGGCAGGAGAGCAAGACTCAGATTGCAGGGGATCATATGATGTTTGGGGATTCGGTTTTGTGAGCTTGGGCATACCCTGCGGCCAAAGCCCCCTCTCCTGCCGGACTCATGGCCGCCGGGCTTGCCCCGGCGGGGCGCTTGGCGCAAGATCGGCAGACATTCGATGCCGCCAGCGCCTTTGCCAGAGCAGACGCTGAACACGCGACATATCACCTCACAGACCCCTGGAGCCCCATGAGCCGCAGCGACCTCCCCTTCCCCGTCTCCGCCGTGATCCTGGCCGGCGGCCGTGCCACCCGCATGGGGGGCGACGACAAGGGCTGGGTGCCCCTGGCGGGCAAGCCCCTGATAGTCCATGTGCTGGAGCGTCTGCGCCCCCAGGTGGACGAGGTGCTGATCAACGCCAACCGCAGCGAGGAGCGCTACCGGGCGCTAGCCCCCGTCATCGGCGACGCGCAGGCCGACTTCCAGGGGCCGCTCGCTGGCATGCAGGCTGGCCTGGCCGCCGCCCGCCACGACTGGGTGCTGTTCGTGCCCTGCGACGGCCCCGCCCTGCCCCGGGATCTGATGGCCCGCTTTCGCGCCGCCATGACGGCGCAGAGCGAGCTGGTGGTGGCCCACGACGGCCAGCACCTGCAACCCGTGGTCGCCCTGCTCCATCGCGCCCTGCTCCCCTCACTGCAACTGGCCCTGGCAGAGGGAGAACGCAAGACCGGGGCCTGGTTTGCCCGCCACCGGATGACGGTGGTGCCCTTTGCCGACCAGCCCGATGCCTTCGTCAACCTCAACAGCCCGGCCGAGCTCGCCGCCTACGAGGCGAGCCTGCCGCATCAGGAGCCGCTGGCGGGGGGTGTGCGACCATGAACGCCCCAGGGCCCCTGCTCGGCTTCGTCGCCTGGAGCGGCACCGGCAAGACCACCCTGCTGGAGCGCCTCATTCCCCTGCTCGGCCAGCGCGGCCTGCGGCTCGGGGTGCTCAAGCATACCCATCACCACTTCGACATGGACAAGCCGGGCAAGGACAGCCATCGCCTGCGCCAGGCCGGTGCCCGCCAGGTGATGGCGGCCTCCTCCCTGCGCCACGCCCTGATCTGCGAGACCCGGGAGCAAGAGCCCTCCCTGGAGGCGCTGCTGGCCCGCTTCGACTGGGCGCAGCTCGATCTGCTGCTGGTCGAGGGGTTCAAGCATCACCATTTTCCCAAGATAGAGCTCCATCGCCGCGCCCTCGGCAGGCCCCTGCTGCTCCCGGAGGACCCGGACATAGTGGCGCTCATCAGCGATGCGCCCGAGGCAACGACCCTGCCCCAGTTTCGTTTCGAGGCCCTGGACGCCATCGCAGACTTCATCTGCGCCCGGCTGCCCCGGGATGCCAGCAGCCAGCCCACCTTGCCGCCGCTGCAGCTGCTCGCCCTGGCCCTGGAGGCCATGCCCAATCCGGCGGGGGAGGCTTGCCTGCCCGGCCACCTCAGCCAGGATGCCAACGGCTGCTTGCAGGTGCGCCCGGCAAGTGCTTTCATGCCCTCTGCCCTGCCCTTGGCCAACTGCGTGATCGAATGCCCAGCCCGATCGGCCATCACCCAAGGTGAACGGGTCCGGATCCGCCTCTTGCCGTGATGGCGAGCGTCCGCCAGCACGGCAACACGAGATGATCAACCTGACATGAGACGACTCCCTTGCGCCTGAACACGCCGCTCTCCCGATTCGATCTGCTGATCTATGGTCGCTACCGCCTGGTCCACGGCCTGCGCATCGCCCTGGCCTTCACCCTCACCTTCCTGCTGACCCGGGAGCTCAAGCTGCCGGAGAGCACCTGGCCTCTCATCACCCTGGTGGTGGTGATGGGTCCCATCTCGTTCTGGGGCAACGTGCTCTCCCGGGCGCTGCAACGGGTGGTCGGCACCATCTTCGGTGCCGCCTGCGGGGTGGTGGCCCTCTATCTGGAGCTCTACTCCCAGCCCCTGATGCTGGTCTGGTGCAGCGCCATCATGTTCCTGTGCGGCTACCTGGCGCTCGGCAAGCGCCCCTATGTGGGGCTGCTCATCGGCATCACCCTGGGGGTCATAGTCGGCGGGGTGCCGGGAGACATAGAGACGGCGCTCTGGCGCAGCGGCGACGTCATCCTGGGATCCATGCTGGCCCTGCTGTTTTGCAGCATCTACCCCCAGCGGGCCTATACCCACTGGCGGCTGCAGATGCATGACAGCCTGCAGCAGGCGCAACGGATCTATCACACCCACCTCTCCCCCAATATCCTGGAGCGCCCCAGGCTGGCCCAAAGCCACGCCCGCCTGCTCACCAAGATAGTCAGCCTGCGCCCCCTGCTGGCGCCCGCCGTCAAGGAGACCCGTCTCAACAGCTCACTGTTCGAGGCCGTCCAGACCACGATGCGCAACACCTTCTGCACCCTGGAGATGCTGGCCAACACCTACTGGCGGGATCGCCAGAGCCACTTCCTGATGCAGAGCCACCCCGGCCTGCGCGCCTGCCAGCAGGCCACGGAGGCGGTGATCATCCAGCTCGCCCTCATGCTCAAGAGCGGCGACAGCAGCGCCGCCGAGCAGGCCATCGCCCGATTGCAGGCGGCCGCCGCCGAGGTGCAGGCCGAGGTGCGCCCGGGGGCCGACGACGAGGCCACCATCAGCGGCTACCTCTGGCTCAACCTGCAGCTCACCGAACAGATAGCCCACCTCCACCGCCTGCTGGGACTGGTGATGAACCCGCCCCGCAGTCAGGGCAGCAAGCCGGACTAACAGAACGCCCCGCAATGGGGGCGTTCTGTCTTTGGTCTCCGGCCACTCGGGCCATGACGGCGCCGTCGGCCTTAACCGGCCTGCGCCAGGGGCTGTTCCGGCGTGAGGTAGAGGGAGAAGTCCCGGATCCCCGCCTTCAGGGCGGCGAAACAGTCGGGATCGATGGCGCTGCCCAGATGCTCGGCCATCATCTCCAGCGCCTGGGGCACAGGGATGGCGTCCCGGTAGGGGCGCTTGGCGGTGATGGCGTCGAAGATGTCGGCGGTAGTGATGATGCGCGTCTCAAGGGAGATCTCCGCCCCCTTGAGTCCCTTGGGGTAGCCCTTGCCGTCCAGCCGCTCATGGTGGGCACCGGCCACCTGGGCCAGCTCCTCGAAGGCGCCGATGCGGCTCAGGATCTCCTCGGTATAGGCGGCATGCAGCTGCACCGCCGCCCACTCCTGCCCATCGAGCTTGCCCGGCTTGTCGAGGATGGCGTTGCTCACCCCGAGCTTGCCCACGTCGTGAAGCAGGGCCCCCCGCTTGAGCCAGCGCCGTCTTGATGCAGACAAGCCCATCTGGGCGGCGAGAATGTCGGTGTAGAGCGCCACCCTGCCGCTGTGGCCCGCGGTATAGGGGCTCTTGGAGTCCACCACCTGACCGAAGGCCGCGGCGATTTCGTCCAGATAATCCTCATCGAGTGCCACCTCCCCCTGACCGGCAGGGTGGTCGAAGACCCACTCGGTCAGCCTGGGATCCACCAGCCCCTGCCAGAACGCCTCGTCGGCCAGCGCGTCAAACTCGGCGACCAGGGCGGGATCAAACCAGCTGCCGCTGCGCTCGCGCAGCTCCCTGAGCGCCGCATCCGGCCCTGCGGCGGCATGAAACACATCCACCACCTGACAGAGCAGGGCGATGCGGGAGAAGAGCGGGATCGCCTCCCCCGCCAGTTGCAGCGGCCGCCCCTTGCCATTCCAGTGTTCATCGAGGGAGAGGATGCCGTTGGCCACCGCGTCACTGAAGCGCAGCTGGCGAGCGATGTCCGCCCCCCGGTGACAGCGAGTCTGGATCAGCTCGTTGGCTATCTGATCGCCGTTGCGAAAGATGTGGAACAGGCTACGAAAACGGCCGAGCAGATCCGCCTGCAAGCCGGTGTGACCCAGCACGAAGTTGACCACCTCGGAGAGGGAGCCATCCACCAGCTTGAAGTCGCGCTTGAAGTGAAGATCGTCGGTGAGATAGAGCTCGCAGATGCGGGCGGCATTGCTGCTGCACCCCAGATCCTTGAGCAGCAGGGTGTAATAGAGGTCGTGGCGCTGCCGGGCATCCAGTCCCAGCCGCTCCCCCAGACGGGCACCTATCCAGCAGCAGCGGATGCAGTGTCCTCGTGGTTGACCCTCGGTCATGTCCAGGGCATGACTGAGGGAACCAATCAATTCAGCCAACCGCAATCCGGTCACCGCCATAGCCTGCTCTCCCTTAGACATAATGGCGATCTTGCCAGCCGCTTGTTTATACCCTTTTCAGATGGAAAAAGATCGGCTTTCTGAAGAAGTTACACCTCCACCTTGCCTGCGCCTGCCTTTTCGTCCAGCTGCTTGCGGGTCAGGGTCGAGACCAGCTTGTCGTCCAGGTAGATGTCCAGCAGCTCGCCGCGCATCTCCCCGCGCATCATGTCGCGATGGCCGTCGATGTAGTGGATCTCCATCTGGGCCGTGCGCTCGTCCGGGTAGCTCACCTTCACCTCGCGCACCCCTTGCGGCAGCATGGCGAGCGGCACCTTGTTGAGGGCCGGATCCAGATGCTGGTTGACCTTGATCACCGCGTCGGCCTTGTGATCCACCAGGGCCGGAGACTTGCCGGTGATGGGGTTCTTGCCAGACCAGAATTCGATGGTGTTGAACACGAACAGATCCGCCGTCGCCGCCAGGCCATAGACGGGGGAGAGCAGGACGAAGACACCGGCACGGCCGTAGCGATTGTCCACCACGCTGAGGTTGCCCTTGGTCACCATGGAGGAGAGCCCCATCTGCCCCATGCAACCGCCGAGCCCCATGCTCGCCACCGTCCCCAGCAGCAGGGCCAGGGCCCTGCCTTTGTGTCGTACTGCCATTGTTCTCTACCCGCTCAATGAAAAATGAGGCGGCAGCCTAAACAAGGGGGCGGGGCGCCACAATTCACAAGGCCGGGGTGGTACAGCCAGGGTTCAGCTTGGTGGCTCGTTCGCTCACTCTTTTGGCGATCTCGCCAGAGGGTGTCGCAACCGCAGGCGGCTCAGATGGAGAGTGCCGAGACCGTCTGGGAGACCCGGCTCGCCTCCTGGTGGATGTCGTTCATCAGCTTGTCCACCTCGCTGATTTGCTGCTTGCCGAGTTCGGCGCTGCCCGCCACCCCGGCCATGTCGTCGGTCACCCTAGCGGTCAGCTCGCGGTTCTTCTGCACCACCTTGGCTATCTCGGCGGTGGAAAGGGAGGTGCGGGCCGCCAGCTGGCGTACTTCGTCGGCCACCACGGCAAAACCCCGTCCCTGCTCCCCCGCCCGCGCCGCCTCGATGGCCGCATTGAGGGCCAGCAGATTGGTCTGATCGGCGATGGCGCTGATGGTCGAGACGATGGCCTCTATGCTCCTGGACTGCTCGTTGAGCTGGCCGACGAGGGCGATGGCCTGATCCACCTGGGCGGCGATGAGGGAAGAGGTATCGACCACGGCGCGCAGCAGCTCGGCCCCGGCCTCGGCGCTGCAGAGGGTCTCCTGCGCCGTGCTGTGGGCGAGGCGGGCCGCCTCCCGGGTGGCGTGGTTCTGCTCGATGCGGGCCGTGATGTCGCTGGCGAACTTGACGACCTTCACCACCTTGCCGCTCTGATCCCGGATCGGGTTGTAGGTGGCCTCCAGCCAGACGGCGTCTCCCCGGCTGTTGTGGCGCATGAAGAGACCGGACTTGAACTGGCCACGGGCCAGCTCCTCCCAGAATCTGGGCTGCTCGCGCAGGAAGGCCTCATCGCAGAAGATCCTGTGATGCTTGCCCGCAATCTCGTTCAGGCGATAGCCCATGGTGTCCAGGAAGTTGGCGTTGGCGCCGATGATCTCGCCGCTCGGGGTGAACTCTATCATGGCCCGGGAGCGGTCCAGCGCCTGGGAGAGCGCCTCCAGGTGCTGCAGCCGCTGATGCCGGGCCGTCACATCGCTGGCCAGCTTCACCACCCGGGTCACCCTGCCCCGGGTCTTCACCGGGAAATAGCTCGCCTCCAGCCAGCGGGTCTCCCCCTGCCTGTTCACCCGCTCGAAGGTGCCGGACTGCGCCTCCCCCTGGGCGAGGCGGCGCCAGAACTGCTGATAGTCGGTGGAGCCGGTCCAGCCCTCGGGGCAGAGCAGGCGGTGGTGGCGCCCCTGCAGCTCGCCCGCGCCATATCCCATCAGGCTCAGGAAGGGCTCGCTGACCTCCAGGATCTCCCCGTCCGGGCTGAAGATGATGGTCGCGGCACTGCCCTTGATCGCCTGGGCGAAGCCCTGCTCTTCCTCGAGCCGAGCCTGACAGGCCTGCAACTGCGCCTTGAGTTTGTGATTGAACATGACACTCCTACCTCGTTGACGATCCGGATCGGCACCACAGCCTCCCCCACTGACTGTATCGGCCCCGCGAGTCCCAAGATGAGTGGTCAGATGACCTTGGAGCACGGGGCGCGCAGTGTAGAGAAAAGCAACGCCGCCGCCAAGAGCGCCAGTACGTAAAAGAATCGACTCAGGATCACTGCGCCTCGCTCAGGGCGCCGGGCACCACTCCAGGCAGGCCGGGTTGGAAACAAAACCGAGCCGCTCGTAGAGCGGACGCCCCTGATCGCTGGCGTGCAGCCACAGCTTGCCCAGTCGCTGTTCCCGGGCATGGGCCGCCATGGCATCGAGCAGGATGCTCGCCATGCCCCGCTTGCGCCAGGCCGGCCGGGTATACATGTTGAGCAGATAGGCCTCGCGTCCCGCCAGGTTGCCCGGATAGGGGGGCCGCACGAAGAGCGCCAGGGTGCCGC
The DNA here is from genome assembly GCF_038440395.1 of Aeromonas sp. OTU364. Taxonomy (NCBI): domain Bacteria; kingdom Pseudomonadati; phylum Pseudomonadota; class Gammaproteobacteria; order Aeromonadales; family Aeromonadaceae; genus Aeromonas; species Aeromonas sp. OTU364. The sequence continues at coordinate 288,649 of NZ_JASATR010000002.1, read as the reverse complement.
ACGCCACCGCCTCCCCATCGACCTCCACCAGCCAGGAGCGGGCGCAGCCCTCTTCCTGCGCCCGGGTGAAATAGGTCAACGTCGCCTGCCAGAGGGCGGGGTCCTCATCGGGCCGGGCAAGCTCCCCCACCTCGCAAAAGAGCGCCATGCGAAGATGCACCAGGGCGGGAATGTCGGCGGCCAGGGCCTCGCGAACCATCATCTGTATCTCCTTGGGGGACATGACAAGAAGGGGCCCGCAGGCCCCTTCATCTGGCAGCCACGTTAATGGCCGCTGCGCCCCTTTGCAAGGCGCCAGCTGTCCAGCGACAGGGGGCCAGCCCCCCACACCGCCAGGGTCAGCAGCATCCAGCCCCACAGCTGGTGATCGTGAAAGCCCCCCGCCCACAGGGTGGGATAGGAGATGACCGCCATGGCGTTGAAGCCAAACAGCAGCAAGGCGACCGGGCGGGTGAAGAGGCCCGCCAGCAGGAAGAGCGGCAGCAGCAGCTCGGTCGCGGTGCCCACGTAGGCCGCCCACTGCCAGGGCAGCAGGGGCACCTGATACTCGAACTCGAACAGGTAGAGGGTGGAGTCCCAGGCCGTGAACTTGAGCCAGCCGGATCGCAGGAAGACGGCGGCGACCCAGAGCCTGGCCAGCAGCAGCAGGGCGCCGCTGCACCAGGGCAGGATGCGCTCGGCAAAGAGGCCAAGCGGCTTGGTGAGAGTCTGTGTTGTCATGGGGCAAGCTCCAGATCGACCAGCAGATCGAGGGTGATGAGGGGGGGCAGGTGTTCGGCCATGGCCGGCTCCCGGGCCAGCAGGCTGGCCAGCGGCCTGCCCTGCTGGCAGCCTTGCAGCAGGCGCCAGGCGGCGGCATCCAGGGGGATGGGCTCGACCCTGTGGCCGGGGCGTTTTTTCAGGGCCAGCCAGCAGGGGGTATCCAGCTCGCTGACCGTCTCCCCGCCGTGCAGGGCCATCTGCCAGAGCGCCAGCACCGGATGGCGGCTCTCAAGCAGCAGCAGATCGCAGGCGGGATGCAGCACCAGCCGATCCCACTGGGCCGGGGCAAGGGCGGCGAGCCGCTCGGCGGGCCAGCACCTGGACTCTGGCGCCAGCAGGGAGGCGCGCTCCAGCAGCCACTCGAAGCGGGCCAGCTCCCCGAGCCAGGGCATAGCCCGGGTGGTGGGCAAGCCTTCGAGCCAGGCGCCAAAACCCTCCCCGTAGTCCATGACGCTCCCCTCCTCCAGGGGCTCGGCCAGCACGAATCCTCGCGCCGCCGCCTCAAAGAAGGTCTCGCCGACCATGGCGCGTACCGCGGGATAGCTGCTGGCGAGCACCTCGGTGAGGCCGAGGATGAAGTTGTTGCGATAGATCTGCAGCAGGGCGTCGGGGGCAAAGCGCCCCGGCTGGATGCGCGCGAGGATGGCGTCATCCACCCCGAGCAGACCGCTCGCAAAGGAACGTTGCAGGGAGGCCAGCTCAGACATGGGCGGCCTCCCGGGAGGTTCGCTGCGCCGCGCTCAGTATGGCGTCGGCACGTCCGGCCTCTTCCAGCAGCACAGGCAAGGGGGGTATCTCCAGATCCCACTCGATCAGGGTGGGGATGGCGCTAAGCCCGCAGACCTGCCGATAGAGCGCCCACACCGGCTCGGCCACAGGGGCGCTGTGGGTGTCGATATAGAGGTGCCCCTGGGGCAACTCCTTGTCGGTAAACCCGGCCAGGTGGATCTCCCCGACCGTCCCGAGCTCGATGGTGGCCAGGTAGTCGGCGCAATCCAAGCCGTGATTGACGCTGCTGACATAAAGGTTGTTGAGATCGAGCAGGACGCCGCAGCCGCTGCGCCGCGCCAGCTCCGCCAGAAACTCAGCCTCCCCCATCTCCCCGGGCAGCTGCAGGTAGGAGGAGGGATTCTCGATAAGCAGTTGCCGGCCCAGGGCCTGCTGCACCCGCTCTATCTTGTCGCTCATGTGCGAGAGGGCCTCGCGGGTGTAGGGCATGGGCAGCAGATCGTTGAAATAGCGCCCGCCTATGCTGCCCCAGCTCAGGTGCTCGGAGACCCGCACCGGCGAGATGGCCGCCACCAGGGCCGCCAGCTGGCGCAGGTGCGCAGGGTCGAGCGGGTCGGCTGAGCCAAGGGACATGCCGACCCCGTGCAGGCTGACGGGGTAGTGCCCGGCGAGTTCGGCCAGCACCTCGAAGCCCTTGCCGTGGCGCTCGAAGTAGTTTTCGCTGTGCACCTCGAGCCAGCCTACCCCGGGCAGGGTCTGGCGGATCTCGTCATTGTGGGGGGGGCGTAAACCTATACCGATCAAGGGGCTCATGGCGGGGCTCTCTCAAAAATGAGGGCCATGATGTGGCGGGCGCCACATCATGGCACAGTGCTTACTTGGGTTGCAGCGACCCGCCAGCGAGCTTCTCGCACAGGCCCTTGGGCACCACCACGAAGGCATCCCCCTGGGCATCCATCTTGGCGGTACCGGCGCAGGAGCCGCCCTTGCTGGCGCAATCGTTCTTGCCCGCCTTGACCACGCCGTAGCACTTCTCCTTGTCGTCCGCCGCCATGACAGGCGCGGCGATGAACTGGGCACCCAGGGCCAGCAGACCCGTCATGGCAGAGGCAATGGCAGTACTCTTTTTCACGTTCATGTCCATATTCCTTATTGTCGTGAGTGGTGTCTCCGGCGCATCTCATCCGGTTACGTTCAATAGAACCGGACGAGGGGAGAAAAGATTTCCCAAAAATTGAAAAAAACCTGAAAAAAAGCCAACAAAACGCCAATAACATATTGTTTTTTAGTGAATATAAATTTAATCAAAAAATGGGGGATATGCGGCGGCCCGGCCATCCCTTATCAAGGAGGCCTTGCCAAGGACGCCGGGATAACGCCCCCCTTGCTCCGCCACCCCACAGCCACCACAACAAGAGAGGGGCACATGGCCCCTCTCTTTTCCCAGACGAGCGCCTTCCCGAGGCGCTCGCTCACCCCTTGCCCCCGGTCTCAGGTGGTCTTGACACACTTTTGCACGAAGCTGTTCTTGGCCGCCCCGGCGAGCTTCTTGTCGGCGGCCGCCTTCTCGCACTGAGCCATCTTGTCGGTGGCGGCGTCCGTCTTCACGCACTTCTGGATAAAGCTGTTCTTGGCCGCCCCGGCCAGCTTCTTGTCGGCGGCCGCCTTCTCGCACTGGCTCGCCTTGGTGCTGGCCGAGGCATCCTTGACGCACTTGCCCACAAAGCTGGTCTTGGCGGCGCCCGCCAGCTTTTTGGCTGCGGCCTGCGCCTCGCACTCCTGCTGCGCCGCGCTGTGGGCCGTCCCCATACCGAACAAAAATACCGTCATCAGGATGGCAATGAATTTCATCTGGCAAACCCTCGTTGTTGATTCGATTGTGATTCTGGCGACAAAGGGACAAGGCTCAGCGCCCCTCTCCTTTCAGGTTGCACTATAGTCGCCCCGTTTGAAGACAACCAAGCCGCCCCCCTGTGTTCCGCCATAGGCGGGAGCGGGCGCACCTGGGGGGCGTGACCAGAATGCCCGCTCTTTTAGTCTCTTTTGTGAACAATGGCCCTATAGTGTCTTGAGTCCCGCTACCCAAAGGTGCCCCATGAACGCTCCTCGCCCCCCCAGATGCACACTGTCACTGCCCATCTTCATCCCGGGTCTGCTCTTCATCCTGGGGCTGCTGGCCGTCTGCTCCCTGGCGCCGGAGGCGGCCGCACGCTTCTTCGGCAGCGGCCAGAGCTGGATAGCCGATCACTTCAGCTGGTTCTATGTGCTGGTGGTCGGCATGTTCCTGATCCTGCTGCTGGTGCTGGCCTTCAGCAGCTACGGCAACATCCGGCTCGGGCCGGACGACGCCAGGCCCGAGTTCAGCTTCACCTCCTGGCTCGCCATGCTGTTTGCCGCCGGCATGGGCATAGGGCTCATGTATTTCGGGGTGGGCGAGCCCATGACCCACTTCGTCTCCCCGCCCCAGGCGACCCCCCTGACCCCGGTTGCCGCCCGCGAGGCCATGGTCACCACCTTCTTCCACTGGGGCTTTCACGCCTGGGCCATCTACGCCATCGTCGGCCTGGTGCTGGCCTACTTCGGCTTTCGCTACAACCTGCCCCTGACCATACGCTCGGGCCTCTACCCCATCTTCAAGGAGAAGATCCACGGGCCGCTCGGCCATGCGGTGGACGTCTTCGCCCTGGTGGGCACCATCTTCGGCATCGCCACCACGCTGGGTTACGGGGTCTTGCAACTGTCGGCAGGGATCACCCGGCTCACCGGGATGGACACCTCGGGGGAGCTGTTCCGCTTTGGCCTCATCGGGGTCGTCATCGCCCTGGCCGGTCTGTCGGCTGTCACCGGGCTCGACAAGGGGGTCAAGCGCCTCTCCGAGCTGAACCTCTTCCTCGCCATAGTGCTGCTGCTGTTCGTGCTGGTGGCCGGCCCCACCCAGTACCTGCTGGGGGCCCTGTCCGAGAACATAGGCAACTATGTCTCCTCCTTGAGCCAGCTCACCTTCCGCACCTTCACCTACAGCGAGACCCGCCAGGCGGGCTGGTTTGGCAACTGGACCCTGCTCTACTGGGCCTGGTGGATCTCCTGGTCCCCCTTCGTCGGCCTCTTCATCGCCCGCATCTCCCGCGGGCGCACCCTGCGCGAGTTCATCCTGGGCGTCTTGTTCGTGCCCACCGCCTTCAACCTGCTGTGGATGACGGTGTTCGGCAACGCGGCCATCTGGGCCAGCCAGCAGGAAGGGGGCCAGACCCTGATCGACTCGGTCGGCAACATAGACACCCTGCTGTTCAACTTCTTTGACCTCTTGCCGGGGGCCGACATCACCTCGGCGCTGGCGGTGATCCTCATCAGCGTCTTCTTCGTCACCTCCGCCGACTCGGGGGCCTTCGTCATCGACAACATCGCCACCCAGGGCAAGGAGGGCTCCCCCATCTGGCAGCGCCTGTTCTGGGCCCTGCTGCTCGGTGTCACCGCGGGTACCCTGATGAGCACGGGGGGGCTGGCGGCGCTGCAATCCATGACGCTGATCGCCGCCCTGCCGTTCGCCTTCATCATGGTGCTGCTCTGCCTCGGTCTGGTGCGCGGCCTCATCGCGGACAAGGAGCACTCGGCCAGACGCCTCTCACCCGCCACCGATTTTTGGAACGGCAAGCAGTGGCGCACCCGCATGGATCACCTGCTGAGCCCCTCCACCGAGGCGGATGCCCACCGCTTCCTGCACGAGACAGCCCTGCCTGCCCTGACCGCCCTGTGCCGGGAGTTCGAGGCCCGCGGGCTCACCAGCCGGGTCGAGCAGGATGCGGATCAGTGCCACCTGCTGGTGCCTCAGGAGGGACGGCGGGACTTCTGCTACGGGGTGCGCATCGAGGCCCGCCCCGCCCCCGCCTTCAACCCCCTGGAGGCGACCCACAACCACGATCCCGAGGCCCGCATCTTCGAGCCCATCACCTTCTTCGCCGACGGCCGCGCCGGTTACGACATCCAGTACCTGACCCGGGACGAGCTGAGCGCCGACGTCTTGCGCCAGTACGAGCGCTATTTGGTGCTGAGCCAGGACCAGGGGCAGGATCTGCTGAGCGGCGCCCCCGAGCATACCCCGCCCGAAACCGGGGCCTGATGGCGCAGTTATGGGCAAACGGGTAACGCCCTGGCCCGACAGGCGAGCAGGTGCCCAACCCGAGCAATAAAAATCCCCCATCAAGGGGGATTTTTATTGGCCGTCATCTGGCTAGTTGACGGAAACCCACGGCACGCCCCTCTGCCATACCCAACGCTGTAATTGTTGAGCTGGCGCAAAAAACGCAGATCTTCCTGATAGTTGCGTCACTTTCTGGCTGGTTTGCATATGAGGCTTGAGCATATGCTGGTCATTCGGCGCCTACAGCACCATCCGGGCCCCGCCCGCTGGAAAACTTGGGACACCCACCTTTCTGAGCCAGCCATTACCTGGCTGGCTATCTCTCTCATCACACACAGCTCCCCCCAAGAACCCGCTAGAGATCGGGTAAGCAAGCGATTTTTATTTGGCGGGCCGCGTGTTCAGACGTGGTAATGCCTGACACCACACAAATGCCAAGGGGGTAAAACGGGATCTAACAGATTAACAAGGTGGCTGATGGCATCGTCGCTGGCCGCAGTGCCAGGCAAACTGCTGGCAGTGGTCTTTGTCACCCACCACTCTGATGCCCTGGCGCCTGAACAGTGTCACTTGTTTCAACCAACGGGCACCATCAAGGCCCAATCGCGCCAGAATGGGAGCCAGGTGAGCAGGGATATAGCCCCGCTTGTCAGCTCTTATCGCGCGACCTGTCCAATCCACCAGCATTAGATAATCGGTAAAGGCATAAGGCAGGCCCTCCGGTTGGGCTTGGCTTGCGAATGGCAGCAATAAAGGTGGCAATGGCGCGTCTGGTTGCTCTCCCTCAAAGCGTTGCTTGATGCTGGTGTAATCGCTCTCCTCAGGTCGGTCAGCCAATGCCGCCCGTATCGGGTTGAGGTCAACGTAGGCCATGCAGGCCAACAGGGCTGGCTCGGTGAGCAGAGCCTGACTCTTGAAGCGTCCTTCCCAGAAATGGCCCTTGCAGCCATCTTCCCGATTCGCCTGCCGTGCCAGATTTTCATTGAGCAGCCGCACAAACCAGCTGATGGAATGAAGCCGCTCCCGCCACTGCCCTATCAGTTGTTGCACCACAGTCCGCTCGGGCTCAATCAGGGATTCCCCCTGATACCAGCGCCGTACCAATAGCGGCCACTGGAACAGTGCCGCCCAACGTTCGGCCACCTCCCGCTCGCTCCAACTTGCTGCGGTGTCGGGCTCCACTTTGAGCACCAGGTGATAGTGGTTGCTCATCACCGCATAAGCACAAATACCGATGGCAAACAGTCGCGACAGTTGGCCCAGCTTGTCGACCACCCATTGGCGACGATGCTCGTAACTCTGACCAGAATGGGCATCTTCCCCGCATAGAAAAGCTCGCCGCACGCAGCGGCTGACCACATGGTAGTAAGGCGTATCTTGCAGGCTGATTTGACGTGAACGGGCAATGGTCATGGCTCACCCCCTGGGCTGTAACCTCTCAAGCCAAGTACACGACTAAACCGCTGTCAAAAAGGTGGGTGTCCCGACTTACACGTCGCGAGTGAGGTAGGGATCTGGGAGTGGATCTGGGACACACAGCTTTGTCAGTGTCAAAAATGTGGGTGTCCCAACTAACCCCTCCTCCTCCAACTTATCCCTCCCAACTTCCCCCTAATCGTTTGCAGGCCGATCGCCGGGCTGCTGCGCCGCCAGCAGGGATGCGCCGTAGGAGTTGTCTATGGTGCAGCGCCACTGCCCGCCGAGCTCTTTGCGAAACACATAGGTGGCGCGGCGGGTTTCATCAATCCAGCCCTCGCCGCCCGGGTAGCGCAGCCGGGTCTCCATGATCACCAGGGCGTTGTCGGCCCCCTCTATCACCTCCATGGCACCCTGGGTCACCTCAAGGCGGCCGTCAAAGTAATCGGAGATGGCGGTGAAGGCGCGGCGGATGGCGGGAATGCCGCGCACCACCATGCCGGGTTTGACCACCAGGGCGGCATCCTCGGCGTAGAAGGCCATCAGGGCATCGAAGTCGCGCCGGGAGATGGCGGCGTCGCAGGTCTCGATCAAGGTGCGAAGGGGATGCTGGCTCATGTCGTGCTCCTTGTTTCAGGGTCATCATCCAGGGCGGGGTTTCCCGCCCTCTGCCAGACATAAAAAATCCCCCGCTCTCGTGATAAAAGCGGGGGATCTTCAGCGTCTCATGGCGACTTAGCCGAGCAGGAAGGTCTTGAGGCGACCAAAGTCTGCGGGCAGGTTGTGGGAGAGCAGCGGCAGCGCGGCATGCTTGGCAAGCGGGCCCGGCAGCGGCACATCCAGATTCAGGATCTCGTCCACCGACTCCTTGAACTTGGCCGGATGGGCGGTGCACAGGAACACCCCGACCTCGTCCTCGGCGAGCTGCTCGTTCAGCAGATCCCAGGCAATGGCGCCGTGGGGCTCGCACAGGTAATCCTGCTGATGCAGGCGTTTGAGCGCATCGCGAGTCTCGGCATCGCTGCGCATGCCGGAGCCCAGGGTCTCCAGCGCCCAGCCTTCCCGGCGGCAAAGCTCCTCTACCCGCGGCCAGTTGTTGGGGCGGCTCACGTCCATGGCGTTGGACAGGGTCGCCACCGTCTGGTGCGGCTCCCAACTGCCGGTTTTCAAGTAGCGCGGCACGGTATCGTTGGCGTTGGTGGCGGCGATAAAGCGCTTCACCGGCAGACCCAGCGCCTTGGCGATGAGGCCCGCGGTGAGGTTGCCGAAGTTGCCGGACGGCACGCTGATGACCGCCTTGGCGCGGTCGGCCTTGGGCAGCTGGGCCAGGGCCTCGAAGTAGTAGCAGACCTGGGCCAGCAGGCGGCTGATGTTGATGGAGTTGGCGGAGTTAAGGCCAATCGCCTTCTTCAGCGCCTCGTCGTCAAAGGCATCTTTGACCAGCGCCTGGCAGGCATCGAAGTCGCCGTCGATGGCGATGGTACGTATGTTGCCGCCCAGGGTGCAGAAGAGCGCCTCCTGCAGCGGGCTTATCTTGCCCTTGGGGTAGAGGATCACCACCTCAATCCCCTCCAGGCCGTAGAAGGCGTGGGCCACGGCGGCGCCGGTGTCGCCGGAGGTGGCGGTGAGGATAGTGATCTTGTCGTTGGTCCTGAAGGTCGCGAGGCACTGGGCCATAAAGCGGCCGCCGAAGTCCTTGAACGCCAGGGTCGGGCCGTGGAACAGCTCGAGGGCATAGGTGCCGTCTTTGAGCTTCACCAGGGGCGCCGGGAAGGTAAAAGCGGCATTGATCAGCTCGCTCACCTTAGGCTTGGGCACTTCGTCCCCCAGCAGGTGGCTGATGATGCGAGAGGAGCGCTCGGCGAGCGGCAGCGCCAGCAGGGCATCCACATCGGCCAGGGGCGCGATGGTTTCGGGGAAGAAGAGCCCCTGCTCGCGGCCCAGACCCTGGCGCACCGCCTGGGCGAAGCTCACCTGTTCACTCTTGTCCTTGATATTGTAAAGATTCATAGCTCGCTTCCTGTTACCCGTGCCCCGGCCATGTCCAGTTTGCAGACCCGGGCAAATCCATCTTCATTGCGCACGAAATGCGCTTCCATCCACTCTTTCATCCGCTCGGCCTGGGCCAGATCCTTCATCACCACGAAGACGGTGGGACCTGAGCCCGAGATGCCGGTGGCGAGCGCCCCGTTCTGGGCCGCCTGGGCCCGCACCTCGTTGAAGCCTTCGATCAGGGCCGCGCGGTACGGCTCGGCGATCACGTCTTTGAGCACGCTGGCCGCCAACCCCTCCTGCCCTGTGTAACTGGCGTGCACGAAGGCCGCCAGGCGGCGGCCATAGGTGAGGCAATCCTGACGGCGATACTGGGCCGGCAGTATGGCGCGGGCGGCGGCGGTGGAGACCACGGTCCCCGGATAGCAGACCACCCAGTACCACTGCTCGAACACCGGAATGCCCTGGCTGATGACGCCGTGCTCTTCCAGCACCAGCTGCATGCCGCCGAGATAACAGGGCGCCACGTTGTCGTAGTGAACCGAGCCGGAGATCTTGCCTTCCATCTCCCCCATCAGCAGCAGCATGTCGTGTTCATTAAGGGGGGCGCCGTGGAAGGCGTTGAGGCCTTCCAGCGCCGCCACCACGCTGCAGGCGCTGGAGCCCAGACCCGAGCCCACCGGCAGGTTCTTCTCCAGCACCATCTCCAGCGGCTTGAGTCTCAGGCCGCGCTTCTCCAGGGCCTCCCCATAGGCAAGCCAGCAGTCATGGAGGATGTTCTTCTTTGGATCATCCGGCAGCTTGTGGGCATAGCGGCCCACGGAGGAGAGGGCAAACGCCACATCGGCCGCCTTTACCTGGACGCGATCCCCGAGCAGGGAACCATCCACGGGGGCGAGCGCCGCCCCCAGTACGTCGAAGCCCACGCTCAGGTTGGCGCTGGAGGCCGGGGCATAGGCGACCACGCTGCCGCCTTGCGCCATGGTATCTTGTTCAAAATCGGGGTTCATCGCTGAACTCATGTTACAGCTCCTGCTTCCAGTTCTGGGTGCGCAGCACGTCGGCGAAGACACCGGCGGCGGTCACTTCGGTCCCTGCGCCATAGCCGCGCAGCACCAGGGGGATGGGCTGGTAATAGGTGGAGAAGAAGGCGAGCGCATTCTCCCCGTCCTTTACCTTGAACAGGGGCTCGTCGGCACCGACCGCCTTGATGGCGACCTTGCACTTGCCACCCTCGATGGAGCCGACGTAGCGCAGCACCTTGCCTTCCCGCTGGGCGGCCGCGAACTGGTCGCGGAACCAGCCGTCGGCTTCCGGCAGGCGGGCCATAAAGGACTCCACGTCGCCGCTCACATCAAAGCCCGGCGGCAGCGCCTGCTCCACTTCCACATCACAGAGCTCCAGCGCCATGCCGGCCTCGCGGGCCAGGATCAGCAGCTTGCGGGCCACGTCCATGCCGTTGAGATCGTCGCGGGGATCCGGCTCGGTGAAGCCGTTGCCGCGGGCAATATTGGTCGCCTCGGAGAACGCCATGCCCTCATCCAGCTTGCCGAAGATGAAGGAGAGCGACCCGGACAGCACACCGTCGAATGCGCGCAGCTTGTCACCGGCCTTGATCAGGTTCTGCAGGTTCTCGATGACCGGCAGGCCGGCGCCCACGTTGGTCTCGTAGAGGAACTTGCGGCGGGTCTGGCGGGCGGTGCGGCGCAGCGCCTTGTAGTAATCCAGCGATCCGGTATTGGCCTTCTTGTTCGGGGTGACCACATGGAAACCGGCGGCCAGGAAGTCGGCATACTGGACGGCGACGGCCTCGCTCGAGGTGCAATCGACGATCACCGGGTTGATGAGGTGACTCTCTTCCACCAGCTTCTTCACCGCCTCCAGGCTGAAACTGTCACGGGCTTCCACCAGCTGTTCACGCCAGTTGGCGAGGCTCAGGCCATCCTTGTTGACCGCCATCTGGCGGCTGTTGGCGATGCCGACCACCCGCAGGCCGGTGCCCTGCTCGGCCAAGACCGGCTGCTGGCGGGCAATCTGATCCACCAGGGCCGCACCGACCCCCCCCACACCGACCACGAAGAGATCGATGAACTGCTGGCTGCCGAAGAAGTTCTGGTGGCATGCCTTGATGGCTTCCGCCACCTTGCGATCCCGCACCACGGCGGAGATGGATCGCTCGCTCGAGCCCTGGGCGATGGCAACTATGTTGATGGAGGCCTGGGCCAGAGAGGTGAAGAAGCGGGCCGCCATCCCCTTGGAGGTGCGCATGCCATCCCCGATGAGGGAGATGATGGCGAGATCTGTCATGATCTCGAGCGGATCCAGCAGCTGGTTCTTGAACTCCAGCTCGAACTCGCGCTCCAGCACCTTGCGGGTCTTGTCGCTGTCATAACTGTGGATACAGAAGCTGACGCTGTACTCGGAGGATGACTGGGTGATCAGCACTATGCTGACCCCGGCGCGGGAGACGGCGGAGAAGATGCGGCCAGCCATGCCCACCATGCCCTTCATGCCGGGGCCGGAGACGTTGAACATGCACATGCCGGAGAGATCCGAGATGGCCTTCACTTTCAGGTCATCATCCCCCTGCTCGAGGCCGATCAAGGTGCCCGGCCCCTGCGGGTTGAAGCTGTTCTTGATGAGGCAGGGAATGTGGAACTGGGCCACGGGGGCGATGGTTTTCGGGTGCAGCACCTTGGCGCCGAAGTAGGAGAGCTCCATCGCCTCTTTATAGGAGAGGGTTTTCAGCAGGTAGGCATCCGGCACCAGGCGCGGGTCGCAGTTGTAGCAGCCTTCCACGTCAGTCCAGATCTCGCAGCATTCGGCGTCCACGCAGGCGGCCAGCACGGCGGCGGAGTAGTCGGAGCCGTTACGGCCCAGCAGCACGGTCTCGCCCTTGTCGCTGCCGCCGGTGAAGCCTGGCATCAGGTAGAGACAGTCGGAGCGCAAGCCCTTGGCGGCAAAGCGCAGGCGGGAGGCCTCGATGTCGACGTGAGCCTCCAGATAGCCGCCGTCGGTGACCAGCAGTTGCTCCGGCACGATGAGATCCAGTTCGAGGCCGCGCACCCGCAGCAACTCGTGCATGAAGGCGATGGAGAGGTTCTCCCCCCGGCTCAGGATGCGGGCCTGGACGTTGTCCGGGCAGAGCCCCAGCAGGCGGATGCCCTGCATCAGGCGCTCCACCTGCTCCAGCTCGGCGGTGAGACGAGCCTGCAGCGCCTTGTCATCCAGCGCCGGGTAGGCTGCCTTCAAGCCCGCCAGCAGGCGGGAGAAGATGCCGTTGATCTCGAACAGGGTACTGCTTGCATCCATGCCGCGACTCGTCTGCTCCACCAGGGCGACCAGGTGGTTGGTCACCTTGGCCGGTGCCGACAGCACCAGGGCAACCTGGGATTGGCCGTGGGTGTTCACCGCGATATCGGCGACCCGTAAGAAACGCTCTGCGTCGGCCAGTGACGACCCGCCAAATTTCAACACTCTCATCGCTTTCTCTCCCTGTAAATCTATGAAATTCAATCTAAAAACCAATCCAACAAAAAGGCCCGTACTGGGTGGGTACGGGCCTTTTAAGATTTCTGTGCTTGTTCGTCAGCGCATCAACCGGCCCCAGTGCCACCTGTGGTGGTACCGGTAATAATGGTGGTGGTGGTGATGTTGGTGAATAGCTGCATGACGAACACTCTTGAACGAAACTGGTTGTTAGCAATACCTTGCCGGACCTTGGGCTGTCAACCTAAACCTCCTTGCCAAACTTGCGGGCGAGGTCTTTGCAGAGCAGATGCAGCATATTCAGATCCCGCTGCGGCAGCATGGGCACTCGGTCCATCACCCATTGATGCAGTTTTTCATCCTGATAAACTCCGAGTTCACCAAGCAATTCTGCTGTTTTTGATTTGAGTACGCGAACCTGCCCGACACCATCAAAATTTTCTGCTACTGCCTGGGGTTCGTCCAGCAGGGGACTCATCTCGTAGGCATACAGCATGATCGCCTGCCCCAGATTCAAGGAGGGATAACTCACCTTGAGGGGCAGATAGCTAATGAGATCCACTTGGGCAAGCTGTTCGTTGGAGAGACCAGACTCCTCGCAACCGAAGACGATGGCCACCTTCCCAAGGGAGGGCTTGGCGCGGATCTGATCGCGGATCTCGGCCGGGGTGAGGTAGTGCTGATAGCGGCCGCGCTGGCGGGCCGTGGTAGCGACCACCAGATCCATGTCGGCCAGAGCAGCTTCCAGGGTGTCGAAGGATTCTGCCTCGGTCAGGATCTCCTGGGCGCCATGGGCGACCCAGCTCGCCTCCTCCTCTTCGTGTACCCGGCTCCCTACCAGTCGCATGGCATCGAAGCCCATGGTTTTCATGGCGCGGGCGGCCGCACCCACGTTCGCCGCGCGAGCGGGGGCCACCAGTACAAAATAGAGTTTCATCGGGTTTCTCCTGAACAGGGCCAGCGCCGCGAACTGCAGCAAACCGCCGGCAAAACAGGGGCGCAATCTACCGTTTATCCCCGAACATTGCCACTTGAACAGATGTTTGGATGTTGCCATAGTGGCCGGACGAGTGGGTCCCCGCCCTACCGGCACAGACGCCATGGGCCCGATACATCACAAGGAAGAGAGAGATGCAGCAGCCATTGGAACAGGCGGTCGCCGAGACGATCTTGCAGCGTTTCGAATCGTTTTACAGCCGCTTTCTCGAGATAACCCAGGGCAGCAAGAGCCGCTTCGAGAACAGCGACTGGTTGGGGGTGCAGCTCGCCGGGCGCGAGCGCATTCGCCTCTATGATCATCACGTCGGCGCCACCACGGCCCTCATCAAGCAGATGATGGGGGAGCTGCTGCCGACCCAGGCCCTGCTCAAGCAGGTGAAGGGGGCCTTCAGCGATCTGCTGCCCCGCTGCGACAACTTCGAGGTGGCGGAGTCCTTCTTCAACTCCGTCTATCGCCGGATCTTCCGCCATCGCAACATCCGCGACGAGAACCTCTACATCCACCCCTTTCGCAGCCGGGGTGAGCACCCGGATCTGAGCGCCTTGCTGCGAGTCTATCGCACCGACCTTGCCCACCTGCCCCAGACCCTGAGCCAGCTGCTCGGGGATTACAGCTTCACCCTGCCCTTTGAGGACAAACAGCGGGACATCTTCGACATTCATCGCCATCTGGCGGAGAGCGGCCCGGCCATACTGCACGAGGAGCCGTTCGCCATCGAGCTGCTCAAGGAGGTGTTCTACCGCAACAAGGGGGCCTATCTGGTGGGGCTCATTCGGGTGAAGGGCGAGGTGCATCCCTTCATCCTGCCCCTGCTCAGCACGGGCCAGAGCATCTATGTGGACACCGTCATCTTCGAGCCTGAGCTCGCCTCCATCGTATTCGGCTTCGCCCGAGCCTACTTCATGGTCTATGCCCCTGTGCCGGCCCTGTTCGTGCTCTTCCTGCGCCAGATCATGCCCCGCAAGCCGGACTACGAGATCTACAACGCCATCGGTTGCCAGAAGCACGGCAAGACAGAGCTCTATCGTCACTACCAGCAGCACCTGGCCCAGAGCCGGGAGCAATTCGTCATCGCCCCCGGCATCAAGGGGATGGTGATGAGCGTGTTCACCCTCCCCTCCTACGATGTGGTGTTCAAGGTGATCAAGGACGAGTTCACCCCGCCCAAGGATGTGAGCCACGAGCAGGTGAAGGCGAAATACCGGCTGGTGAAACAGCACGACAGGGTGGGCCGAATGGCCGACACCCAGGAGTTCACCAACTTCGAGTTTCCCCTGGACCGCATCTCCCCCGAACTGCTGGCCGAGCTCAAGTCGGTGGCCCCCTCGGCGCTCACCATCACCGCCGACAAGCTGGTGATCAAGCACCTCTACACAGAGCGCAAAATGATCCCGCTGAACCTCTATCTGGATCAGGCAGACGAGCAGCAGACCCGGCTCGCCCTGGAGGAGTATGGCAACGCCATCCGCCAGCTGGCGGCGGCCAACATCTTCCCCGGGGACATGCTGTTCAAGAACTTCGGCGTGACCCGCCACGGCCGGGTGGTCTTCTACGACTACGACGAGATCTGCTACATGACGGAGTGCAACTTCCGCCAGATCCCGCCGCCGCGCTACCCGGAGGACGAGTGGAGCGCCGAGCCCTGGTATTCGGTCGCCCCGAACGACATCTTCCCCGAGGAGTTCGCCACCTTCCTGCTGCAAAAGCCCCAGGTGCGGGAGATCATGATGCAGCTGCACAAGGAGCTGTTCGATGCCAACTACTGGAAGATGCTGCAGGGCAACATCAAGGAGGGGGTGTTCGAGGATGTCTATCCCTACAGGCGCAAGAAGCGCTTTCGCTTTCAGCGGGGGGGATGAACCCGGCTGAAACAGCAAAAAGGGACGCCGTGGCGTCCCTTTTTCTGGCGTCAGGCTGCGACAGCCCCTGACGACAAACCCGCTTATTTCACCGCATCGAAGGTCAGCAGCGTGGCCTTGCCGGCATCCTTCAGCACCAGCTGTTTGCCGCTTATCTGGAAGCTCGCCACCTTCTCCAGCGTTTGCAGGTAGTTCATCTCCTTGCCGGCCAGATCCCCTGTGCACATCATGCGCGTCGAGCCCATGGCGCCCAGCGTCAATACCCCGTCGCCCTGCTGGGTGATGCCGCCAAAGTAGCGGTTGCAGCCGCCCTTGCCCGCCACCTTGTCGCCGGCGACCTGCAGGGTGAAGGTATCACCGCTCGCCCCTTGCAACTGCCAGGTGGATGCTTGCAGCTCTGCCAGGGTGGAACCCGTTGCTATGGCGCAGCCTCCCAGGGCCAGCGCGGCCAGCAGGGTCAGTTTCTTGTTCATGAGTTCACCTCGTGATGGAGAAAGTCGTGAAGACACAGAGTGAGGGGCCTGTTTATCACGACTCTGGCGCCGATTAAAACTCTTTTATTGTGATCGGGGTTCCCTTTACTCCCTGCTGGCATGTGCCATGCTTGTAGTCCTGTTCGGACCCAAGGAGGGGAAACGAATGGTCAAGTCTCTCGTTATCGCACTCGCATCAAGCCTCGCCTTTTCGGCCCAGGCTGCCGACTGGGATTTCCTCAAAAACGAAGCCGACAGCCAGCTCTACGTGAAAAGCTATTCCGGCGTATTGCTCGGCAATCAGGCCCATACCGGCGACAATTTCGATATCTGGCTCATCAACACCGGCTACCAGTATCCGGTAGAAGATAATATCAGCCTCTACATGGAGGCCGGGCCGGCGGTGGGCAGCCACAGCGAGCAGGCCGGCTTCAATATCAGCTCGGGGGTGCGCTACCGCCTCTCCCCCTCGCTCAACATCGGCAGCCAGCTTAAGCAGCTGGAAGTGAGCAAGGCCAGCACCCTGGTGGAGCTCAACAGCAGCCTGCTGGTGACGCCGCAGCTGGCCATCACGGCCAACTACGGCCTCAGCGCCTTCAGCACGGAGCACTTCCTCACCCTGGGGGTGGGGTTCAACTTCTGAGGGCTCAGAGGAGCCTGGCGCCACTGACCAGCACGCCATTGAGATCGGCGTAAACATAGTCCCCTGGCGCTATGCTCACCCCGGCAAACGACAGCACCACATCCAGCTCCCCCTGTCCGCGTTTCTCGGTCTTGACCGGACAGGCCGCCAGCGCCTTGACCCCGAGCGCCAGCGTCGCCAGGGTGCCCAGATCCCGCACCGCACCGTGGATAAGGATCCCTTCCCATCCCTGCTCCACCGCCTTGATGGCCAGCTGATCCCCCAGCAGCGCCCGGCGCAGGGAGCCGCCCCCGTCGATCACCATCACCTTGCCATGACCTGGACGGTTGACCAGTTCGCGCACCAGGCTGTTGTCCTCGAAGCAGGAGAGGGTGACCGCCTGGCCGTAAAACAGCGGCTTGCCGCCATAATCGTGAAACAGCGGCTCTGCCACCTGCAGGGTATCGCCATGTTGATCGCAAAGGTCGGGCAGTAGATCCAGCATTGTCAGCATCCTTCCATGGAGTGAATGAGTCCGCTCATTCTTTCATCATGTGGACAGGCTGACAATCCAGCAAGCAGCCGCTATCCCCGTATGGTGTGAGGCCCATTCAGCCTCTCATCATGCAGAGGCGCTGAGAGTCCAGCGGGACGCCAGCTTGCCAAGGTGGCATGGCGCTCCCTTCAGCAGGACGGGCACCAGCCAGAGTTCGCCCTCCTCCACCCAGTAGAGGGCGTTCTGGCCGAAGCGGGCGGCCAGCCGAATGGCCTCGGCCCGAGGAAGACGCAGCAACAGGGATGCCTCCTGCCAGCGCTCATCCGGATCGCTGCCCCACACGGGCCCCATCACCAGGGCATCGGCAAGCTGACGTGACAGTGCGCGTTGACGCCGGGCGTTGCGGCGCATCCCCACCCACCGACTGGCCGGATTCCAGGCCGTGACGATGGCGTAGGCAGGCCAGGGGGGCGGGGCGAAGGGGGCAATAAAACACACATTTCTGTAGTTTTCCCACAAAGTCATGTCAACCACATGTTGCATCCCATTACATTTCTTAAGGGCGAAAAAGCGGGCCAGCCCAAGTATGATGCAGCGAACCTCGGGATTGACTTATATCAAACCTGAGTTAAAAAGTTGCTATCTGACGGCAAAGAGTGTTGTTATGCGCCTGTTAACTGATAAAATGCAGCAACTTTTGTAATGGACTACCCTTCCAGGCTCCTCTCGATCAGACTTGTTGAGAGCCTATGTGCGGCACAGGGATGTTTGCCAACATAGATACCAAATTCGCGATGATTCGACCTGATATTCATACCCAGGATGACGTAATAAATTTTCAGGACCGGTCGGATAACGCCAAAGAGTGTTAAAATTTCGATAATTAACTGATAAGAATCTGGGAATACTCATGCAAACACCACATATTCTGATCGTCGAAGACGAGCTGGTCACCCGCAACACCCTCAAGAGCATCTTCGAGGCCGAAGGCTACATAGTGCTGGAAGCCAACAATGGCGACGAGATGCACCAAGCCCTGACCAGTCACACCATCAACCTGGTGATCATGGACATCAACCTGCCGGGCAAGAATGGCCTGCTGCTGGCACGCGAGCTGCGTGAAGATGACAACATCGCCCTGATGTTCCTGACCGGCCGTGACAACGAAGTGGACAAGATCCTGGGGCTGGAGATAGGCGCCGATGACTACATCACCAAGCCGTTCAACCCCCGCGAGCTGACCATACGTGCCCGCAACCTGCTGAGCCGCACCATGAACGTGGCCGCCGGTGGCGAAGAGAAGAAGCTGGTGGAGCGCTACCTGTTCAATGGCTGGGCGCTGGACATCAACAGCCGTGCCCTGGTCAGCCCGGCGGGCGACATGTTCAAGCTGCCCCGCTCCGAGTTCCGCGCCATGCTGCACTTCTGCGAAAACCCGGGCCAGATCCAGACCCGTGCCGAACTGCTCAAGAAGATGACAGGCCGTGAGCTCAAGCCCCACGACCGTACCGTGGATGTCACCATCCGCCGCATTCGCAAGCACTTCGAGAGCGTGGGCGACACCCCGGAGATCATCGCCACCATTCATGGCGAAGGCTACCGCTTCTGTGGCGAGCTGGAGCAGGAATAATCCCTGCCCGGTGAAGCGAGAGGCGCCTGCGGGCGCCTCTTCTGTTTCCTCCACCGCGCGGATCCGCCAAAACAAAAAGCCCACTCAGTCGAGTGGGCTTTTTGCATGAAAGCTGGAGCGGGCAGCGGGAATCGAACCCGCATCATCAGCTTGGAAGGCTGAGGTAATAGCCATTATACGATGCCCGCAAGGCATCAGGAACGCAGCAGATACAAGGCATGGAATCGGCGTCTGAAGAGACGTGCCAGAAGGAGGCAGCAACGAGACGGGACAGGTACCGGGTATCAGAATGTGGAGCGGGTGATGGGAATCGAACCCACGTATGCAGCTTGGGAAGCTACCGTTCTACCATTGAACTACACCCGCGTCAGTGGCCTCTACTATATGCATTTTGCCGGCGAGCGCAATCACCGCCTTCGTGTTTTTTGCCATAAATCAAGCTGTTCGGCCAACTATTGAGCATGGCGCTGCTTTTTCAAACAAAGACGTTCACACTCCCGGATCTGCGAGGTTGCCAAGCCGTGGGGGCGACGATAGTCTTGCGCCACTCGACCGAGGAGGGTGGTAATGGACAAGAACAAGCAGAAACATCTCTATGGCTGGTTGCGCAAACAATCGGGTCATGGCCGGCGCTGGATCGGTCTTTCCATTGGTCTGGGCATGGGCCAGGGCATACTGATGGTGATGCAGGCCTGGCTGCTTGCCACCCTGCTCCACGGCTTCATCATCGAGGGCACCACGCCCGAGCAGTCCATTCCCCTCTTCATTGCCCTGCTGCTGGTGACCCTGACCAAGGCCGCGTTAGCCTATGGCCGTGAGGTGGCAAGCTTCAGGGCGGGCAGTGCGGTGCGCCAGGCCATCCGCGAGCTGGTGCTCACCCGCCTCGCCCGCCTCGGCCCTGCCTATATACAGCGCCGTCCCGCCGGCAGCTGGGCCAGCCTGCTGCTCGAGCAGATCGAAGAGATGCAGGAGTTCTTCTCCCGCTATCTGCCCCAGATGGCCATAGCCGTCTTCATTCCCCTGGTGATCCTGGTGGCCGTGTTCCCGGTCAACTGGGCCGCCGGCATCATCTTGCTCGGCACCGCGCCCCTCATCCCGCTCTTCATGATCCTGGTGGGGGTGGGCGCCGCCGATGCCAACCGCCGCAACTTCCAGTCCCTGGCGCGGCTCTCCGGCCACTTCCTCGATCGCCTCAAGGGCTTGCGTACCCTGCAGCTCTTCATGCGTACCCAGGCGGAGGGTGAGGCCATTCGCGACGCCTCGGAAGATTTTCGGGAGCGCACCATGGAGGTGCTGCGGCTCGCCTTCCTGAGCACGGCCGTGCTGGAGTTCTTCGCCGCCATCGCGGTGGCCCTGGTGGCGGTCTACTTCGGCTTCTCTTACATAGATCACCTCAACTTCGGCAACTATGGCGTCAAGGTAACGCTCTTTACCGGCCTGTTCGTGCTGTTTCTCGCTCCCGAGTTTTACGCGCCGCTGCGGGAACTCGGCGCCCACTACCACGCCAAGGCGCAGGCAATAGGCGCCGCCGAGCAGTTGCTGGAGTTTCTCGAGGCCGAGGTCAGCGAACCGGCCTCTGGGAGTGCCCCCTTCCAGGCCGATGGCCCCATCAGGGTGGAGGCCCGCGCCCTGGAGGTGCTGAGCGCCGAGGGCAAGGTACTGGTCGGCCCCATCGATTTCACCCTTGAGGCAGGCACGCGCACAGCCCTGGTCGGGATCAGCGGGGCCGGCAAGAGCTCCCTGGTCAACGCCCTGCTCGGCTTTGCCCCCTATCGCGGTTCGCTCCATGTCAACGGCCAGGAGCTCGCCGAGCTGGACATGAGCCAGTGGCGGCTGCAACTGGGCTGGCTCTCCCAGAACCCCCAGCTGTTCCACGCCTCCCTGAGAGACAACCTGCTGCTGGCCAGGCCCACGGCCAGCGACACCGAGCTGGAAGCCGCCCTGGTGCGGGCCCAGGCCTGGGAATTTGCCAGGGAGAAGGGTATCGACTATCCGGTCGGGGATCAGGCCGGTGGCCTCTCCGTCGGCCAGGCCCAGCGCCTCGCCCTGGCCCGCACCCTGCTCAAGTCCACCCAGTTGATGGTGCTGGATGAACCCACTGCCAGCCTGGATCGCCACTCCGAACGCGCCATCATGAGCACGCTCGAAGACGCAGCGAAAGGCCAGACCCTGCTGATGATCACCCACCGCCTCGATCAGCTCAGCCAGATGGACAACATACTGGTGCTGGAGCGCGGCCAGCTGGTGGAGCAAGGCCACTTCGCGCAACTCTGCCAGGCACAGGGGCCCTTCGCCCGTCTGCTATCCCAACGTTCAGGGGATTCTCTCGATGACTGATCTACTGCCGTTCCTGCGTCTCTACCGCCAGCACTGGCTCAGCCTCTCCCTCGGCCTGCTGCTGGCCCTGGTCACCCTGGTGGCCGGGATGGGGCTGCTCTCCCTCTCAGGCTGGTTCCTCTCCGCCGCCGCCGTGGCGGGGCTGGCGGTCGCCAGCCGGGACACCTTCAACTACATGACCCCGGCCGGCGGCGTGCGCTTCTTCTCCATAGTGCGCACCGCCAGCCGCTGGGGTGAGCGAGTGGTGAGCCACGACGCCACCTTCCGGGTGCTCACCCGGCTGCGGGTCTGGTTCTGGCAAAGGCTCTCCCCCCTCTCCCCCGGCACCCTGGCCGGTTTTCGTCAGGCGGATCTGCTTAACCGTCTGGTGGCCGACATCGACGCCATGGATCACGTCTACCTGCGCCTCGTCACTCCCATAGGGGCGGCCCTGCTCAGCTGTGCCGGGCTGGTGTTCTTCCTCTCCTTCTTCGACAGCCGCCTGGCGCTGACCCTGGGGGCCATACTGCTCTTTGGCATGCTGGCCCTGCCGCTGGTGTTCTATTTCGCCGGCCGGTCGCCCGGTCGTCGACTCATCGCCGAGAAGTCCACCATGCGCACCCGCATGGTGGATTACCTGGACGGCCATGCCGAGCTGCAGATGTTCGCCGCCACCCCCAAGGCGCTGGCCGAGCTGCAACAGGCCGAGCAGGCCCTGATCCAGGCCCAGGCCCGCATGGCCAGGGTGAGCGGCCTCGCCAGCTTCTCGGTCCAGCTGCTCAGCGGCTGGACCCTGACCCTGATGCTGTGGCTCGCCGGTCACGGCGTCGGCGGTGGCACCCCGGATCCCATCACGGCGCTCATGGTGTTCGCCACCCTGGCGAGCTTCGAGGCGCTGCTGCCCCTGGCGGGTGCCTTCCAGCACCTCTCCACCAGCCTCACCTCGGCCCGTCGTCTCAACGAGATACTGCAGGAGGCCAAGGCACCAGAGTGGGGAGAGGAGCAAGCCCCCGCGACTCAAGGCGCCTTGCAGATACGGGATCTCCACTTCGCCTACCCGGGCCAGGACGGCCCCGTGCTGCGAGGCTGCACCCTGCAACTGAACCCCGGCGAGAAGCTGGCACTGCTGGGGCAGACAGGGTGTGGCAAGTCCACCCTGATGGGGCTGCTGACCCGGGAGTGGACGGCGCAGACCGGCGAGATACTGCTGGATGGCAAGCCCCTGACCCGGTATGGCGAAGGGGCACTGCGCGCCTCCTGCTCGGTGGTGAGCCAGCGGGTGCATCTGTTTGCCGATACCCTGCGCGGCAACCTCAAGCTGGCCGCCCCCGACGCCAGCGACGAGCGGCTGATCGAGGTCCTCACCCAGGTGGGTCTCGCCACCCTGCTGGCAGGGGAAGATGAAGAGGCCGAGAGCGGACTGGACGCCTGGCTCGGGGATGGCGGCCGCCCCCTCTCCGGCGGCGAGCGCCGCCGCATCGGCATCGCCCGCGCCCTGCTGCACGACGCCCCGCTCTGGCTGCTCGATGAGCCGACCGAAGGTCTCGACAGCCAGACCGAGCGGGAGATCATGGCCCTGCTGCTCAAGCTGGGGGCAAGGCGCTCCCTGCTGCTCATCTCTCACCGCCTGCTGGGGCTGGAGCAGATGGACAGGGTGGCCCTGATGGAAGAGGGCAAGATCCGCCTCTGCGCCCCGCACCAGACGTTGCTGGAAGATGACTACTACCGCAGCCTGCACCAGCGGCTGGCTCCCGCCTGATGAAAGCCAATGAACAAGGGGCAGGGATCTGCCCCTTGTCTT
The DNA here is from genome assembly GCF_038440395.1 of Aeromonas sp. OTU364. NCBI lineage: Bacteria > Pseudomonadati > Pseudomonadota > Gammaproteobacteria > Aeromonadales > Aeromonadaceae > Aeromonas > Aeromonas sp. OTU364. Next base: position 265,926 of record NZ_JASATR010000002.1, on the reverse strand, counting down.
GTGGAGAGTGCCAAGATCCCCGTCACAGCTCGCCTCCCGGGCGAAAAATGGGGCTGGTCGCAGGCAGCGACTGACCCCTATAATGGCCCCCTCACTGTTCAACAAGACCTCGACATGAAACGCCTGATCCTGATGATGCCCCTGATTGCCTCCGGTTGTGCCGACTTCGCCTTCAACAGCAATCTGGACAAGGAAAACTTCGACGAGTATTTCAAGCCGGGCGGCGTCCGGATCTATGAGCAGAACCAGCTCGCCGACCTCAACTACCTCTACCTCGGCACAGTCGAGGGCGAGTCCTGCCAGGCCGACGCCAATCAGGCGGTGCCCAATGCCGGCGAGGCCCGCACCCTGGCCCGCCGCCGCGTGGCCGACATGGGCGGCAACGGCGTCAGCTTCGACAAGTGCGCCGAGTTCAGCGATGTGCCGGGCTGCCTGAAGCAGGTGATCTGCTACGGCCAGGCGCTGAAAGTGGCCGAAGAGAAGTAAGGTCTCGACATGGCCCTCGCCATCGTCCGCCTCGGCAGCCCCCGTCTCCCCGATGAGGGGCTGCGCATCGGCACAGTGCGCCGCCCGCCCCGCGGCGTGCCCAAGAGCGATTTTGCCAGCCAGGATTGGTACGACGTCTGGTTCCCCAACCTGGCCCCCAGCGCCGAGACCATGAAGCTCGGTCAGGCCGCCGAGACCCCGGCCCAGTGGGCCGCCTTCTGCAAGCAGTACAAGGCCGAGATGGCGAGCCCCGCTGCCCGCCACGATCTGGCGCTGCTGGCGGCCCTCTCCCACACCACCAACCTGTCAGTGGGCTGCTACTGCGAGCAGGAGTCCCGCTGCCATCGCGCCGTGCTCAAGGCACTGCTGGCAGAGTGCGGCGCGCTGCTGCGCTGACGCCAGGGCAAAGAGGGCACCCTGCCCTCTCTCGTTTTGCCTCTACGCCTCCCCCTGCCGACCTATGACGGTGAAAGCTCCCGCACCCGCTGCCGCAGCGCCGCCTCCTCGGCCAGGGTCATGCCCGCCGTAGTCGCCTGCTCGTTGCTGGCCAGCCACGCCACCAGATCGGCCACCGTCTCCTCCAGCGGTCGGAAGTTCAGACCGTGGACGATGGCGGCCTCGGCGCTGATGCTGCCATAGCCAGCAAACTCGGCCTGGGTGTTGGGCAGCAGCGTGGGATAGCTCTGCCAGGGTTCGACCCCGGCCGCGATCAGGGCAGGCCAGGGGGTCCACTCTAGTTGCAGGGGGGAGGCAGGTATCAGGCGGGCCGCCAGACGCTCCACCCAGTCCACCAGCAAGATGCCGGGCTTGACGAGGTTGAAGCAGCCCTCCAGCCGCTGCTCGGCGGCCCGCAGCACGAACTCGGCGCAGTCGCGCACGTCCAGGTATTGCAGCCTGTCCTGCCCCTCCCCCGGCAGCAGCCAGGGTCCTCCTTGCTGCACCCGTTGCACCCACCAGGCCAGGCGACCGGTCGGGTCGAAGGGGCCGCACAGCACGCCGGGGCGCAGTATGCAGAGTCGCTCCCCCCAGCGGGCCCGATACTCGGCCTCGCACAAAACCTTGAGCGGACCGTAGCCGCTGGCGGACTCGCCGGGGGCCACCTGGTGCAGCGGCGCCGACTCATCCATCTCGGGCCGGGCGAAGTCCCGATAGACGCTGATGGTGGAGATGAAGATGAGCCGCTCGCAGCGCCCGAGCAGGGCCGTCGAGAGGCTGGCCGCCTGGGCTGGGTCATAGCAGCAGGTGTCGATGGCCAGATCCCAGTGCAGTTCCTCCCCCAGCAAGGGATCCAGGCTCTGATCCCTGTCCCCCTGCAGTTGGGTCAGCTCGCGCCAGTCAGGGTGCTGGCGGTGACCCCGATTGAACAGCGTCACCTCATGGCCCCAATCCAGTGCCAGCGAGGTGAGGTGGCGACCCAAAAAGCCGGTGCCGCCGATAATAAGCAGTTTCATCCCTGTCTCTCCTGTGCGCCGCGGTGCCATGACCCCGGCCAATCCCTGTTCTTCCTCCACCCTACGCAAGTTGACGCCAGGGCACAGCCTCGGATGCCGCGCTCTGCGACCGGGATCACAGGGGCCCACGACTGTGGCGACGCCTGCGTTTTCGGTCCGCCTGTGCTACATTGCCGGGGTTTTCAGCCAGGATCCGCCATGAAGTTCGACATCGACACCCTAGGGATCATCCGCTCTCCCTACAAGGAGAAGTTCGCCATCCCCCGCCAACCCGGCCTGGTCAAATCGGCCCGTGCCCGCCTGGAGTTGCTGCCTCCCTACGATCAGCCGGACGTGCTGCGCGGCATAGAGCAGTTTTCCCACCTCTGGCTCAGCTTTGTGTTTCACCAGACCATGGCCCAGGGCTGGCACCCGACGGTGCGTCCGCCACGCCTCGGCGGCAACGAGCGGGTCGGGGTCTTTGCCACCCGCTCCACCTTCCGCCCCAATCCTCTCGGCCTCTCCGTGGTCGAGCTGCACGGGGTGGGCCGCGAGCGGGGCAAGCTGTGGCTCGACCTCGGCGCCGTGGATCTGCTGGACGGCACCCCCGTGGTCGACATCAAGCCCTACATTCCCTATGCCGACAGCCTGCCCCAGGCCCGGGGTGGCTTCGCCCCCGAGGCCCCCACTCCGCCGCTGGCGGTGAGCTTCAGCCCAGAGGCGGAGCAGCAGCTCATGCCCTGGCTCAAGACCCACCCCGAGCTGCGCCAGCTGGTGAGCGAGGTGCTGGCCCAGGATCCCCGTCCCGCCTACAAGAAGGGCAAGCCGGACGACAAGGAGTACGGGGTCCGGCTGTTCGAGCTCAATGTGCGTTTTCGCATCCGCGAGCCAGACTGCCTGGTGTCGGCCATAGAGCCCGCCTGATCCTCTCCTCGCCAGCCCAGGCCCATAAAAAAACCACCCGCTCGGGTGGTTTTTTGCTGCCGCCGCCGGATGGCGGCACTCAGCGACGCTGCAACAGCAGGCTGCCGATGGAGTAACCAGCGCCGAAGGAGCAGAGTACCCCGCGGGCCCCGCTCGGCAAGTCCTGGTTGAACAGGTGGAAGGCGATGACGGAGCCCGCCGAGCTGGTGTTGCCGTAGCTGTCCAGGATCACCGGTGCCTCCTGCTGGCTGGCGTCATGACCCAGCAGCTTGCGGCCGATGAACTGATTCATGGTGAGGTTGGCCTGATGGAGCCAGAGGCGGTTCAGCTCCCCCGCCTGCCAGCCCTGCTCCCCCAGCTGTTCCTCTATCTGTGTGCACACCAGGGGCAGCACTTCCTTGAACACCTTGCGCCCCTGCTGGCGGAACAGCTTGTCATCCCCATAGCGGGTACGCGGGCTGAAGCGGTTCAGGAAGCCGAAGTTGTTGCGGATGTTGTTGGAATACTGGGTCACCAGCTTGCTGGCCACCAGTTGCCAGGGGTTGGCCACCTTGCAATCTTCTTCCCGCTCCAGCAGCACGGCGGTGCAGGCGTCACCGAAGATAAAGTGGCTGTCTCTATCGCGAAAATTGAGATGCCCAGAGCAGATCTCGGGGTTCACCACCAGGGCCAGTCTGGCGGTACCGGCCGCCAGCAGATCCGCCGCCGTCTTGATGCCGAAGGTAGCTGAAGAGCAGGCCACGTTCATGTCAAAGGCCATGCCGCTCGCCCCCAGATAGTGCTGCAGCTCGATGGCAAGCGCCGGGTAGGGACGCGGCATGTTGGAGGCCGCGACTATGACCAGATCTATCTCCCCCGGCTCGCGACCGGCGGCGATCAGCGCCTGCTCGGCGGCGGCCACCGCCATCTCCACCATGATGGAGGGCTGGTCATCGGGGCGCTCCGCCAGCAGGGGCTGCATGATGTCCGGATCCAGCACCCCCTCCCTGCTCACCAGATAGCGACTCTTGATGCCGGACGCCTTCTCGATGAACTCGCAGCTCGAATGCTGCTTGGCGGGCAGTTGGCCGGCGTCGATGGCGGAGGCATTCTCCTCGTTGTAGAGATCCACATACTGGTTGAAGGCCGCCACCAGCTCTTCATTGCTGACGGCAAAGGGCGGGGTATAGAGGCCTGAGCCACTGATTACGATAGAGGTCATCTTTGCTCCTGCCCGGGTGCAATCCCGGCTTGTCTGTTTTTTAGGGGTCAGAGGGTCACAGCTGGTCGATCGCTCTGGCGAGACCAGCCAGGGTCAGCGGGTGCATGCGCCCGCCAATCACGTCATTCATCAGCCTGATGGAGGGGTGCCAGAGCCACTCCTGCCTGGAGACAGGGTTGATCCACACCAACCTGGGGAAGTGGTGCTGCAGTCGCTCCAGCCACACCTGGCCGGGCTCCTCGTTCCACTGCTCCACGCTGCCACCGGGCCAGGTGATCTCGTAGGGGCCCATCTTGGCGTCCCCCACCAGGATCACCCGATAGTCGCTGCCGTAGGTGCGCAGCAAGCTCAGGGTGTCGACGCGCTCCTGGGCGCGACGGCTGTTGTCCTGCCAGACGACGTCATAGAGGCAGTTGTGAAAATAGAAGAACACCAGGTGTTTAAACTCGTGGCGCAGAGCACTGAAGAGACGCTGCACCTCGGCCACGTGGGCATCCATGGAGCCCCCCACATCGAAGAACACCAGCAGCTTGACCCCGTTGTGGCGCTCGGGTCTGAGCTTCACATCGAGCCAGCCCTGGCGGGCCGTGCTCTGGATGGTGTCGTCGAGATCCAGCTCCGAGGGATTGCCCTTGCGCACCCAGCGCCTGAGCTTGCGCAGGGCCAGCTGGATGGCCCGCTGGCCGAGCGGCGAGTCGTCGCTGAAGTTGCGATAGTGGCGCGCCTCCCACACCTTGGTTGCCTTGCCATGCCGGCCCTCGCCTCCCATGCGGATCCCCTCGGGGTGGAAGCCGCCATGGCCGAACGGACTGCTGCCCCCGGTGCCCACCCACTTGTTGCCGCCGGCGTGGCGCGCCTTCTGTTCCCGCAGGCGCTGGTTGAGGGTCTCCAGCAGCTTGTCGAGCCCGCCGAGGGATCCGAGCAAGGCTTTTTCCTCAGAGCTCAGCAGCCGCTCGAACTCCTGGCGCAGCCAGTCGTCCGGCAGCGTCTCGGGCAGCAAGGGGATGGCCTCCAGCCCCTGGTAGTACTCGGCGAAGGCGCGATCGAAGCGATCATAGTGAGCCTCGTCTTTCACCAGCAGGCTGCGGGACAAGCGATAGAAGTCGTCCATGTCCACGCTGGCGAGTCCGGCCGCCAGGGCTCCGTGGAGATCCAGCAACTCGCGCAGGCTGCAGGGCAGCTTGTGACGGCGCAGGTGAAGGAAGAAGTCGATCAGCATTCAGCCGCCGCTACGCGCCAGGAAGGCGAGCTTCTCGAAGAGGTGCAAGTCCTGCTCCGTCTTGAGCAGGGCACCATAGAGGGCGGGCACCAGCTTGCCGGGCTCCCGGCTGCGCAGCGCCTCGGGGGCGATGTCATCGGCCAGCAGCAGGCGGATCCAGTCCAGCAGCTCGGAGGTGGAGGGCTTCTTGCGCAGCCCCTCCACGTTACGCAGCTCGAAGAAGAGATCCATCGCCTCGCCGAGCAGGCTCTCCTTGAGGTCGGGATGGTGCAGCTGGACTATGGCCTGCATCTCGGCCTTGTCGGGGAAGCGGATGTAATGGAAGAAGCAGCGGCGCAGGAAGGCGTCCGGCAGCTCTTTCTCATTGTTGGAGGTGATGATGACCACGGGACGCTGGCGCGCCTTGACGCGCTCCCCTGTCTCATAGACGTCGAACTCCATCCGATCCAGCTCCAGCAACAGATCGTTGGGAAACTCGATGTCCGCCTTGTCGATTTCGTCGATGAGCAGCACCGGCCTCTGCGAGGCAGCGAAGGCCTGCCACAGCTTGCCACGGCGGATGTAGTGATTGATGTCCCCGACCCGCGGATCCCCGAGCTGGGAGTCCCGCAGCCGGGCCACCGCATCATATTCATAGAGCCCCTGCTGGGCCCTGGTGGTGGACTTGATGTGCCAGCTGATGAGGTCGGCACCGAGCGACTCGGCCACCGCCTCCGCCAGCACCGTCTTGCCGGTGCCCGGCTCACCTTTTATCAGCAGCGGCTTCTCCAGCACGATGGCGGCATTGACGGTCATACTCAGTGACGTTGATGCGAGATAGCGATCGCTTCCTGCAAATCCCATGAGATCCATTCCTTTGGTCGCAGGAGAACCCCGGGGGTCCTTCGGCGAGAGAGAATAATTTCTATATGTTGTAATAACATATTGTTATAACGATTCGTCACTTCTCATTCAGAAACCACAGGGTAATCTTGTTTCATCGCCTTAACAAACACAGGGATAGCACCATGAGCAAAATTTTTGAGGACAACAGCCAGACCATAGGCAACACCCCGCTGGTTCGTCTCAACCGTGTTACCAAGGGCCGCGTGCTGGCCAAGATCGAGAGCCGCAACCCGAGCTTCAGCGTCAAGTGCCGGATCGGCGCCAATCTCATCTGGGATGCCGAGAAACGCGGCGTGCTGACCAAGGGCAAGGAGATCATCGAGCCTACCAGCGGTAACACGGGCATTGCCCTGGCGTTCGTGGCTGCGGCCCGTGGCTATCCCATCACCCTGACCATGCCGGCCACCATGAGCCTGGAGCGCCGCAAGCTGCTCAAGGCGCTCGGTGCCAACCTGGTGCTGACCGAAGGGCCGCTGGGCATGAAGGGCGCCATCGCCAAGGCCAACGAGATCCTGGAATCCGAGCCGGGTAAGTATGTGCTGCTGCAGCAGTTCGAAAACCCCGCCAACCCCGAGATCCATGAGCAGACCACAGGTCCCGAGATCTGGGACGCCACCGACGGCGAGGTGGATGTGTTTGTGGCCGGCGTCGGCACCGGCGGCACCATCACAGGGGTCTCCCGCTACATCAAGCAGACCAAGGGCAAGGCCATCGTCTCCGTGGCGGTCGAACCCTCCGAGTCCCCCGTCATCAGCCAGAAACTGGCGGGTGAAGAGATCAAGCCCGGTCCCCACAAGATCCAGGGCATAGGCGCCGGCTTTATTCCGGGCAATCTGGACCTGACCCTGCTGGACCGCGTCGAACAGGTGAGCAGCGAGGATTCCATCGAGATGGCTCGCCGTCTGATGGAAGAGGAAGGAATACTGGCCGGTATCAGCTCAGGCGCCGCCGTGGTGGCTGCCGCCCGTCTGGCCGAGCTGCCGGAGTTCGAGGGCAAGACCATCGTCGTCGTGCTGCCGAGCGCCGCCGAACGCTATCTCTCCAGCGCCCTGTTCGCCGGCGTGTTCAGCGAGCAGGAACTGCAGCAGTAATTGATCGTCTTACATCAAAACAGCGGCGCCCCTGGGGCGCCGTTTTCATTATGCGCTAAACTCAGTAGCCATCAGTGTCAGTCGACCCCTTATTTTTTGGGGTAAAATAACAAACTTGGGTCTGACAAAAAAAGCAGACATTCTGTGATAAATCTCATATCCTGTGCCGCGTCACGAGGTGTTTACCGGCTAGGTATCACAAGGTAACAAAGTGTTATTTTTCGTTATAAATTAATTTCAGGCCAGTCCTGACGCGGCTTGCAGCCTGATAACGAAAAGACTTAGCCTGGACGCCGAATACTGCACAGAAAATTGACCTGGATTAAACCATTGCAGGTCTGATTTCGTTACTTTACAACATATCCATACTGACACGGTGAGACAGGAAGCCTCATTAGCGACCATCTCTCCACACAATATCAATAATATGGGGTGAAACCATGTACGAGAAGTCTGTTGTTATTACTGCTGAAAACGGCCTGCACACCCGTCCCGCAGCTCAGTTCGTGAAAGAAGCCAAAGAATTCCAAAGCGAGATCACTGTGGTCTCCGGTGGCAAATCCGCCAGCGCCAAGAGCCTGTTCAAGCTGCAGACCCTGGGCCTGACCAAAGGCACCAACGTGACCATCCAGGCCGACGGCCCGGACGCTCAGAAAGCCGTTGAGAAGCTGGTTGCCCTGATGGACGAGCTGGAGTAATCCAGCTTTACTCCTCCCCCACAGTCGTTTTAATAGGAAGGATTATGATATCTGGCATTCTTGCGTCCCCCGGTATCGCATTCGGTAAGGCGCTTCTTCTGAAAGAAGATGAAATCGTTATCAATCAGGGCAAGATTTCTGCTGACCAGATTGACGTCGAGATCAACCGCTTCCTCGAAGCCCGCACCAAGTCAGCCGCACAGCTGGAAGCCATCAAAGAGATGGCCGGTCGTACCTTCGGTGAAGAAAAAGAGGCCATCTTCGAAGGCCACATCATGCTGCTCGAAGATGAGGAGCTGGAAGGGGATATCAGATCCTTCATCAAAGACAACAAGGCGTCCGCCGACAAAGCCATCTATGAGGTGATCGAACAGTACGCCAAGATGATGGCCGAGCTGGATGACCCTTACTTGCGCGAACGCGCCACCGACTTCCGTGACATCGGTACCCGTCTGGTGAAGAACGTGCTGGGCATCGCCGTTGTCAACCTGAGCACCATAGACGAAGAGGTCATCCTGGTCGCCAAAGACCTGACCCCGTCCGAAACCGCTCAGATCAACCTGAAATACGTGCTGGGTTTTGTTACCGACATCGGTGGCCGTACCTCCCACACCTCCATCATGGCCCGCTCCCTGGAGCTGCCGGCCATCGTGGGCACCAACGACATCACTGCGCGCGTCAACAACGGTGACATGCTGGTACTGGATGGCATCAACAACCAGATCATCATCAACCCGACCGCAGAGCAGCTGGCTGAAGCCAAGAAATTCCAGGCCCAGTTCCAGGCCGAGAAGGACGAACTGGCCAAGCTCAAAGACCTGCCCGCCATCACCCTGGATGGTCATCAGGTCGAAGTCTGCGCCAACATAGGTACCGTCAAGGATACCGAGGGTGCCATCCGCAATGGCGCCGAAGGCGTGGGTCTGTACCGCACCGAGTTCCTGTTCATGGATCGTGATGCGCTGCCGACCGAAGAGGAGCAGTTCAAGGCCTACAAAGAAGTGGCAGAGGCCATGCCGGATCAGCCGATCATCGTCCGCACCATGGACATCGGCGGCGACAAAGAACTGCCCTACATGAATTTCCCGAAAGAGATGAACCCCTTCCTGGGCTGGCGTGCAGTGCGTATTTTCTTCGATCGCGAAGACATCATGCACGCCCAGCTGAAGGCCATACTGCGCGCCTCTGCCTTCGGCAAACTGCGCATCATGTTCCCGATGATCATCTCCGTCGAAGAGTTCCGCAGCCTCAAGGCAACCGTGGAACAGCTGAAGGCCGAACTGCGTGCCGACGGCAAAGCCTTTGATGAATCCATCGAAGTGGGTATCATGATCGAGACCCCGGCTGCTGCCGTGATGGCTCATCATCTGGCCAAGGAAGTGGATTTCTTCAGTATCGGTACCAATGACCTGACCCAGTACACCCTGGCCGTCGATCGTGGTAACGAGATGATTTCCGCCATGTACAACCCGCTGTCACCCTCCGTCCTGACCCTGATCAAGATGGTAATCGACGCTTCCCATGACAATGGCAAGTGGACCGGTATGTGCGGTGAACTGGCTGGTGACGAACGCGCCACCCTGCTGCTGCTGGGTATGGGTCTGGATGAGTTCTCCATGAGCGCCATCTCTGTACCGCGTATCAAGAAGCTTATCCGCAACACCAACTTCGAAGATGTGAAGGCAATGGCAGACCAGGCACTGAGCTATGCGACCGCCGCCGAAATCGAAGCCTGTGTAGATAACTTTATTAAGCAGAAGGCAGTCTGCTAAGATCGGCTGCAAACAGCGACAATCATCTCTAGGAGCTTTTACTATGGGTCTGTTTGATAAACTGAAGAAACTGGTCTCCGATGACAGTTCTGACACCGGCGGCATCGAAATCTTTGCTCCGCTGTCTGGCGAAATCGTGCCGATCGAAGATGTGCCTGACGTTGTCTTCGCCGAGAAGATCGTTGGTGACGGCATCGCCATCAAGCCGGCTGGCAACAAGATGGTTGCACCGTGCGACGGCACCATCGGCAAGATCTTCGAGACCAACCACGCGTTCTCTCTGGAATCCGACTCTGGTATCGAGCTGTTCGTTCACTTCGGTATCGACACCGTCGAGCTGAAAGGCGAAGGCTTCACCCGCATCGCCCAGGAAGGTCAGAAGGTCAAGCGCGGTGATACCATCATCGAGTTCGATCTGGCCGTACTGGAAGCGAAGGCGAAGTCCACCCTGACTCCGGTCGTCATCTCCAACATGGATGAGATCAAAGAGCTGATCAAGATGACTGGCGCCGTGACCGTGGGCGAGACCCCGGTTATCCGCATCAAGAAATAATGCGCCGCTGGCGGGTGCCAGCTGCCGCAACAAAAAACCGAAGCCCCTGGCTTCGGTTTTTTTATGGGCGGCGCTCGCCCCTCTCCCAACAAAAGGCCCCGGTGACAGGGGCCTTTTGCCATGGACGCACATCATCCTCAGGGCAATACCACCCGGCTCTCCCCCCCACCGAGGGCCTCGACCCTTATTTGCACGCCGATCCGCTCCACCAGAGTCTGAACGTGGGAGATGACCCCGATCTGGCGGCCCGCCGCCTGCAGGGAGTCCAGGCTGGAGAGCGCCAGATCCAGGCTGTCCGGATCCAGGGTGCCAAACCCCTCGTCGATGAACAGCGACTCGACCTGGGTCTGGCGGGAGGAGAGGCTGGATAGTGCCAGCGCCAGGGCCAGCGACACCAGGAAGCTCTCGCCGCCGGAGAGGGAGTCCACGGAGCGCACCTCGTCCCCCATGTCCAGATCCACCACTTGCAGCGCCAGATCCGTGCCGGGCACCCGCTCCAGCCGATAGCGCGGCGACAGCTCGCCAAGCTGGGCGTTGGCCTCCAACAATAGACGTTCGAGCGTGAGGCTCTGGGCGAAGGTGCGCAGCTTGGCGCCGCTGGCGGAGCCGATAAGCTCGGACAGTTGCTGCCAGTGATCCGCCACCGCCTGCTGGGCCGCCAGCGCCTCCTGCAGACTCCCCGCCTTCAGCGCCGCGGCCTCGGCCTGGGCCAGGGTGCTCTTGCACTGGAACAGCTGCTCTTCCAGCTCTCGGCAATGGGCCTCGCAGGCCCCCAGGCGCTCGGCAAGGGCCTCGGCCGTGAGGGCGGTCAGCTCCCCATGATGCTCCCGATAGCGAGCCAGCTTGGCCTCCTCCTGGGCCAACGCCCGCTGACGCTCGGTCAGCCGGGTGCGGGCCTCGGCCAGGGCATCGTCCAGGCGCTGCAAGGCGCTGCGGCGAGCCCTGAGCTCATCCGGCGTGATCGCCAGCAGTCGACGCAGATCATATTCGGCGATGCCAAGGGTGCCGGCATGGGCCGCCCAGCGCCCCAGCGCCTCACGGCGACGACGGCTGCTCACCTGCTTGTCCTGCTCGAGATGGGCCAGCCTGGCCTTGAGCTCGGTCTGCTTCTCCCGGGCGACCCGCAGCGCCGTCACCGCCTCCTCGAGCTGGCTGGCCGCCAGTTGCAGCCGCTGCTGCCACTCCTGCTCGACCAGGGCTATGGATCGGCCTTCGAGGCAGGCCTCCCGGCTGGCGAGCAGCCCCTGACGCTGCTGCTCATGCTCCTTGTAGTCGCGCTCCAGCTTGTGCAGCAGCTCGTTCTGGCTCTGCACCCGCGCCTCCTGGGCGCTCAGGGCCGGGGTCAGAGTGGCCAGCTCGCCGCCCAGTTGCTCCCACTCACTCTGTCCACGCAGATACGCCTCGCAGGTCTGCTGCCACTCCTGCCATTGCCGGCTGCCAAGCCACTGGCGCCAGGGCTCTGCCCCCATCTGTTCATCGAGGCGGGCCTCCCCCAGTGCCAGGCGCTGGCGCAGTGACGCCTCCTGTTCGGCCAATGCCTTCAGCTCGGCCTCCCACTCAATCCTTTGCCGCTCAGCCTCCTGCCACTGCTGCTCAAACTGCTGATGGCGGGCGGTCAGCTCGGTCAGCTGGTTGCGCAGCCCCAGCAGCCTCTGCTGCCCCTGCTGGGCCTGCTGCAGTTTCTGCTGCCCGGCCACGAGATCCGACTCCAGAGCCTCCCCCTGTGCCAGCAGGCGAGCCAGCAGCTCGGTCCACTGCGCCGGGCTTTGCCGCAAGGGCAGCCCCTGCCCCGGCAGGGCATCCCCTCCCAGTTGCAGCCAGCGCAGGGCAAACTGCTCGGACCGTGCCTCCAGCTCGGGTTGATGCTGCTGACGGACGGCCAGCTGACGCGCCAGCTCGACCCGCTCGCTCTCCCCCTGAATATGCTGATGGTTGAGCTGCTCCCACTCCAGATCCAGCTGGCGGACACGCTCGGCCAGTTGCGCCAGTATGCCGGCCACCTGGGGCTGGCTTCGGGTGTAGGGATGCTCCTCGGCACCGCAGAGCGGGCAGGGCGTCCCGTCGCTCAACACGTGACGATACTGCTCGAAGCTCGCCACGGCGCGGGCCTGCTCCAGGGCATGGCGCGCCTCCCCGCGCTGAGTGGCAAGCCGCGCCAGCGCCGGCGCCAGCTCCTCATGCTGGGCCCTCAGCCGGGCAAGATGCAGCTCGAGCTGCGCCATCTCCTGCAGCAAGCGCTCCTGCTGTTCGCTGTGGTTGCGGCCCGCCTGGGCCAGCTCCAGCAGTTGGCGAACCCGGGCCAGTTGCTCGGTCCGGGCCTGACGCTGCTCCTGCGCCCTGGCCACCTCTGCGTCCCACTCCTGCCCCTGCAGCTCATCGTGCTGCTGTTGCAATCGGGTACGCTCCTGCTGCCAGTAGTCACGCTCCTGCTGCCCCAGCGCCAGCCGGCTGACGAGATCCCGTAGGGCATGACCCTTGTGCTCGCGGATTTGCAGCACGCGCTGCAACTGCTCTCTGTCCGCCGCCCAGTCCTGGATGGCCGCGAGCAAGGGCTGCCACTGACGCGCCAACGGGGCCAGGGCCTTACGCTCCTCGAGCCAGAGAGCCCACTGCTGACGGCGCACCGTCAGGGCCTCGACCCGGCTCGCCTGCTGCTGCCACTCCTGCTGCAGCGCCTGTTGCAGGGCCCGTGCCTGGGTCCCCTGCTGCCGGGTCTCCTGCAACTGCTGGCTCTTCTCCTTGAGCCGGGTATCGAGCTCCTGCGCCCGCTTGAGCTCGGGTTGCAGGGCGCCCCACTCCCGCTCTGCGGTAATCTTGTCGGCCAGCAGCTGCTGCTCGCGCAGCGCAGCCTGCTGCAACACGGGTTCAACCTGCTCCAGCTGGGACGCAAGCTGGCCTATCTGCAGCTCCTGCTGCTGCACCTCCAGGGTGAGGCGGGCCAGTTCGTCGTGATCGGCGCGGGCCACCTGGGCCTGCTCGGCGCGGGCAAACTCTTCCCGCCCGGGCGCCGCCTCGCCGTGGGCCGCCTCCGCGGCGGCCAGCGCCTCCTGTCCCTCCCGGCAGGCCTGCAACTGGGCGGCAATCCGTCCGTTGAGATCCCGCAAGTCCTGCAACAGCTGACGCTGCTGCTGCTCGTGCTTGAGGCTGGTGGAGAGACTCAGCTGCTGGGCGACCCAGTGCTCGCGCGTCTCGTCGTCCATCAAGGCCACGTCGCCGAGCCGCTGCTGTATGGTCGCCAGCGCCTGCTGCTCGGCCCGCGCCCGCTCATGGGTCTGGATGGAGATGGCGGAGTAGAGCTCGGTGCCCGTCATCCGCTCGAGCAGGGCGGAGCGCTCATCGGCGCTCGACTTGAGGAAGGCGGCGAACTCCCCTTGGGGCAGGATGACGGCGCGGCGGAACTGCTCCCAGGAGAGGCCCACCAGCTCGTCGATGCGATCCTGCAGCTCCCGCTTGCTGCCACTGAACACCTGCCCCGATTCGACGTCGGTCAGGCTGCGCTCCTGGGCCTGGAAGCGCCCCTCGGAGCGATTGCGGGCACGGCGCACCGCCCAGCGCGCCAGCCAGATGCGGCCGTCGCAGCCGCGAAACTGCACCTCGGCACAGCCACTGGCGTGGCCACGGCTCAAGATGCCGCGCACGTCGTTGGCCTTGAGCTTCTCTTCGTCATCCGCCCTGCCCACTTCGGCCACGTGCTTGCGATTGGCGATAAAGCGCGGCATCTCGTCATAGAGGGCGAGGCAGATGGCGTCGAGCAAGGTGCTCTTGCCCGCGCCTGTATTGCCGGTGATGGCAAAGAGCCCGGCGGCGCCCAGCGCCCCCTTGGTGAAGTCGATGGTGAAAGCCCCGGTCAGGCTGGCCAGGTTCTCCCCTGCCAGAGACAAGATTTTCATGAATGGCACTCCTTCATCCGCATCTCTTTATGCTCGGGGCGGCTTGTTCCCGCCTGGCCCTCACCGGAGCGCAACAAGATTTTCATGAGTTGGACTCCTTCACCTGCTCCAGGATCTCTTCAAACGACGCCACCAACTCGGCCGCCGGCTCCCCCTCGAACTGCCGCTGATAGCAGAGGCGGAACACCTCCGTGGGAGCGAGCTCATCCAGCCTGCGCCGCTCGCGACCATCGGCCAGCCCCGCCCCCGAGCCCTGATACTGGGTGCTGATGCGGGCCAGACGCACCGGCTTGCCCGCCATGGCCGCCAGAATGCGCTCGCGGATGCGCGCCTCGGGTTTGGGCAGCAGCAGCCGCACCTCGAGGAAGGGCTGCGCCTCCTGGGGACACTCGGGCAGGGAGAGCGCCTCTATGGCGTTCAGCGCCTCCTCGAGCGTGCCCTGGGGCAGGCGGATCATCTCCACCGCACGGGGCACAGGGATCCGTTCCAGCCCCGCCAGCTTGCCCCCCTCAAACGTCACCTCCAGCACCTGGTGGTTGTAGTTGGCCTCGGCCAGCGACAGCGGCAGCGGCGAGCCGCTATAGTGCACCCCCTCGGCCGGGCTCTGGGCCAGATGGAGGTGGCCAAGGGCCGTGTAGTCGGCGGTGGCGAAGATGTCGGCAGGCAGGGCGTGCTGGTTGCCCCCCAGCACCCGCCGCTCGGAGAGCTCCGAGAGTTGGCCCGCCGCCAGGTAGGCGTGGCCCATGGCGATAAGGGCCTGGCCGGGCTCGCAGCGCGCGCGGCCTTGCGTCAGCACGTCCTGATAGATCTGGCGAACCCCCTCGATCAGCCGATCCTGCCCCTCTTCGAGCGGCTCCACCCGCAGATCGCTGCTGCGAAGAAAAGGCACGGCGGCGCACCAGGCGGCCACCTTGCCCTCCCTGTCTTGCAGCGGCACCAGCAGGCGATCGGTTTCGAGCCTGCCCTCCCCGTCCCGGCTGATGCTGCCCACCAGGTGCAGGTCGAAGGCCCGCAGCAGCTCGTGGGGGGCGTCCAGCTTGGAGGGGGAGTCGTGGTTGCCACCGATCAGCACCATGTTGAGACGGGGCATCTCGGCGCGCAGCCTGGCCAGGAAGCGATAGAGCTGCTGCCAGGCGCTGGCGGGAGGATTGGCGGTATCGAACAGATCCCCTGCAACCAGCAGGGCATCGATCTGCCGCGTCTTGATGGTGTCGGTCAGCCAGTCGAGAAAGGCATCGTGTTCGAAGCGGCGTTCATGACCATGGAGTTGATGGCCAAGGTGCCAGTCGGCTGTGTGCAGGATCTTCATGAAAAACGGCTCGAAAGATAAGAGGGGAGGTGCCAGTGGTACCCGATGAGGACAAGATGAGGATACGCCCCTCTTTTTTCAAGCAAAACAGGCCGCTGACGTCAGATTCAGACGGGCTGGCAATGCATCTCATACTGGGGATGACCGGTCAGGGGATCCGAGACTTCATTCCCGATCCTGAATCCGTGGCGGCGATAGAAGCGCACCGCCGGCTCGTTTTCCACGAAGACCCGGGTATGGAGCGCGCCCCCCTGCTGCTTGGCCTCCTGCAGCAGGGCATGGCCGACCCCGCGCCCCTGGCGGTCGGGTCGCACGAAGAGGGCGGCCAGGTAGTCATCCACCAGGGCCATGAAACCGAGCAGCTCGCCGCGCTCCTCGAACACCCAGATGCGGGCATGGTCGAGGTAGCGGGTACGCAGCTCCTCCTGAGCCTGCCACCAGCAGGAAGCGTCAACGAAATCATGGGCCTGCAAGGATGCCAGCAGCCAGATCTCGACGATCTCTTCCATGTCTTCCGGCCGGCTCGCTCTCAACATATTCGCATCCTTGTTAACAATTTGAACACTCGCAGTCTAGGGGAGTTCGATGACAAGACGGGCGGTCAAGATGAGGCCATGTGAAGTCGATCGCCCTTTATTTAGCGAGAATGATTGGCTGATCACAAAGCGCCTCTCTAGTACAATGCCCGCCGGACAATCTATGAGACCGAGGACGCCATGTGGTTTAAAAACCTGCAGATTTATCGCTTTACCCGCCCCTTTGACCTGACCGTGGATCAGCTGGAAACCCAGCTCGAGGCCTGTGCCTTCACCCCGTGCGGCAGTCAGGACATCTCCCGGTTCGGGTGGGTCAAGCCCCTCGGTAAATTCGGCTCCACCCTGACCCATTCAGCCTCCGGTCACATCCTGCTCTGCGCCCGCAAGGAAGAGAAGATGCTGCCGGGCACAGTAGTCAAGGAGATGCTGGCGGAGAAGGTGGAAGCGATCGAATTCGAACAGGGCCGCGCCCTCAAGAAGAAGGAGAAGGAGGCGCTGAAGGAGGAGATCATGCATACCCTGCTGCCCCGCGCCTTCAGCCGCACCAGCCAGACCTTCGCCTGGATAAGTCCCGCCGACAACCTGATGGTGGTGGACGCCGGCTCCGCCAAGAAGGCGGACGATCTGCTGGCGCTGCTGCGCAAGAGCATAGGCACCCTGCCGGTGGTGCCGGTGGCCCTCAAGAACCCGCCCGAGATCACCATGACCGAGTGGCTCAACGAGGGTAATCTGCCCGCCAGCTTCACCCTGGAAGACGAGGCCGAGCTGCGCAGTGCCATGGAGCACGGCGGCATCATCCGCTGCAAGCAGCAGGATCTCATGAGCGAGGAGATCAAGAATCACCTGGCCAACGACAAGCTGGTGACCAAGCTGGCCCTGAACTGGGGCGAGACCCTGAGCTTCGTGCTGGGGGACGATCTCTCCATCAAGCGCCTCAAGTTCAGCGAGGAGCTGCGCGAGCAGAACGACGACGTCACCAGCGAGGATCCCGCCGCCCGTCTGGATGCGGACTTCGCCCTGGTGACCGCCGAGCTGGCCCAGTTCATCCCGGCGCTGTTTGCCGCCCTGGGTGGTGAAGAGCAGTCCCTCTGAGTTGTCCCCTGCCTGTAAAAAAACCGCCTCGGCGGTTTTTTTTATTCCGGGCTGCCCCGCCGACGCGCAGGAACACCGCCCTCATAGCGCGCCGCGGGCCTGCAACAGCCGGTGCAGCCGCTCGGCCAGGGTGCCATATCCCTGCGCGTTCAAGTGCACGGTGTCGGACTTGAGCCCGGGAGTGCGCAGCAGCTCGCCAAGGCTGTCGTTGTCCAGCACCAGCCCGTACTGCTCTGCCAGCTCCCCGTACAGGGGGGCGCCGTCAGCAAACAGGGACTTGCGAGGCACGGCCACCAGCAGCACCTGGGCACCGCTGCCCTGCACCGCCTCTATCATGGCGGCGAGATTGGCCTTGAGCGCCCCCTCCCCGCTGCCGTGCAGTATGTCGTTGCCTCCCTCCAGCAGTATGACCAGAGCGGGCCTGTGCTCGGCCAGCAACCCGGGCAGGCGGGCCCGCCCGGCCCGGCTCAACTCCCCCGAGACCCCGCCATTGATGACGGGGTGACCGCTCAGGCTCGCCAGTACGCTGGGGTAGCTCTGGGCCGGGTTGACCCCGCGCCCCTCGGTCAGGCTGTCTCCAAATGCCAATATGGTCTCCCCCGCCGCCAGGGGTCTAAGCCCTGGCTCCCCGCAGGCGGCCAGCAGCAGGCAGAGCAGCCCCGTCACGCAACGCCTCACCAGCTCCTCTCTGTGCATCCTGGGCTCCTCCTTGATATTTTTGTAACCATATGAGTATAAAGACAATCTTTCAATCGGGCTCCAACTGTGCCACATTTCGACGAGTGTACAAGAAACCGACAAGGAGCCTGTCATGTCCCTCAAACCCCTCGCCCTGCTGGTCGCCTTCGGCCTGCTCACCGGCTGCGCCCCCCAGAGTGCCTTTCATTATGCCCCCCCTCCTCAGACACTGATCGCCCCGGAGGCGGCCAGCGGCTGGACCGACAAGGCGGGCTGGCAGGGGCGCGACTTCATGGTGGCCGCGGCCAACCCGCTGGCGGTGGATGCGGGCTACCAGATCGTCAAGGCGGGAGGCAGCGCCGTCGATGCGGCCATCGCCGTCCAGCTGGTACTGACCCTGGTGGAGCCGCAATCCTCCGGGATCGGCGGCGGCTCCCTCATGCTGGTGTGGGATGGCAAGCAGGTGGCGGCCGTGGATGGCCGTGAGACGGCACCAGCGGCGGCCACGGATCAGCTGTTCATGAAGGACGGCAAACCCATGGCGTTCTATGACGGCGTGGTGGGCGGTCGCTCGGTCGGCGCCCCCGGCACGGTGCGCGCCCTGGCCCTGGCCCACGAGCGTTATGGCAAGCTGCCCTGGGCCAGCCTGTTCGAACCCGCCATCACCCTGGCAGAGCAGGGCTTTGTGATAAGCCCACGCCTGGCCACCCTGCTCGCCAAGGATCCCTATCTGGCCAAAGACCCCGAGGCCAGGGCCTACTTCTACCAGGCGGACGGCAGCCCCAAGACGGCGGGCACCCGCCTCACCAACCCGGCACTGGCCGGGGTACTCAGGACGCTGGCACGGGACGGTGCCGATGCCTTCTATCGAGGGCCCATCGCCGAGGCCATGGTGGCCAAGGTGCACGCCCATCCCACCAACCCCGGGGTGCTGAGCGCCGCGGATCTGGCCAGCTACAGCGCCAGGCTGCGGGACGGCCTCTGCTTTGACTATCGCCAGAGCGAGGTGTGCGGCTTCCCGACCCCCTCCTCGGGCACCCTGGCCCTCGGCCAGATCTTCGGCATGCTGGAGAGCCGAGACATGGCAGCGCTCAAACCCGTGCCCGGACCGGATGGCCGGCTGGCCGCCTCGAGCGAGGCAATCCACCTTTACAGCGAGGCGGCGCGGCTCGCCTTCGCCGATCGCAACCAGTACGTGGCCGACGGCGACTTCGTCGCCGTGCCGGTGCGCGGCATGCTGGACAAGGGCTATCTCGCCGAGCGGGGTCGACTCATCGGCGCCAGGTCCATGGGCATCGCCCAACCGGGCACGCCGCCGCAGGCACTGGCCCGTGGCCAGGATGCCACCCCCGAGCTGCCCTCCACCAGCCACGTCTCCATCGTGGATGGAGACGGCATGGCGGTCTCCATGACCAGCTCCATCGAGGACGGCTTCGGCTCCCGGCTGATGGTCAATGGCTACCTGCTCAACAACCAGCTCACCGACTTCTCCTTCACCTCGGTGGATGCCGCCGGCCTGCCGGTGGCCAACCGGGTGGAGCCGGGCAAGCGCCCGCGCTCCTCCATGTCGCCCCTGCTGGTGTTCGACAAGCAGAGCAAGCAGCTGGAGATGAGCCTGGGCTCCCCGGGTGGCTCGGCCATCATCAACTACGTGGGCAAGGCGCTGCTCGGCACCCAGGACTGGGGGCTGAACCTGCAGCAGGCCATCAACCTGCCCAACTTCGGCAGCCGCAACGGCCCCACCGAGCTGGAGCAGGGGCGCACGCCCGAGGTCGTTATCCAGGGACTCAAGGCCAGGGGTCACGAAATCGTGCTCAGCGAGCAAACCTCGGGCTTGCAGGGGGTACAGCGCAACGCCACCGGCTGGTTTGGCGCCGCAGACCCGAGGCGGGAGGGGATTGCCAGGGGCGAGTGATCCCTTGGCGCGCATCAACGGAGGCGGCCCGGAGGCCGCCTCAATCATCTGGGCTCCCCGGCGAGCCAAAAACCCATCAAGGATTGATTACTCCTGCCAATATTTACCGGGAAAGACTATTTAATCACCCATAAAACAATGTTTTATATGAGCTTGAAGTCAAATTAGATCTGAAACTTGGATAAGTGTTGCTCGAGAAGTAAAAATACATTATTTTTCAATGGAAACGGCATCTGTTGTCCCCAAGATATTGTGCTTGATGCGGCCAACTTCTGTCTCTTTCGCCCCCTGCTCATTGACAGCTGCCCTCTTCGCCTCCTGGTGATCTGGTAGCCCCTGACTGCCATTAGCGAGGTGACGACATGGACCATTCACTCCCCCTGATAACAACCTTGGTTGGCGGCTTCGTGCTCGCCTATCTCTTTGGCATGCTGGCTCAACGCCTGCGCATCTCCCCCATGGTGGGTTATCTGGCGGCCGGGGTCGTGTGCGGCCCATTCACCCCCGGCTATGTAGCCGATTTGAGACTCGCCCCCGAATTGGCGGAGATCGGCGTCATTCTGTTGATGTTTGGCGTCGGCCTGCACTTCTCCCTGAAAGATCTACTCTCGGTCAAACACATCGCCATCCCGGGCGCCATAGTGCAGATCACCCTGGCGACCCTGCTCGGGCTCGGCCTCTCCCAGTTGCTCGGCTGGAGCATCACCGCCGGCCTGGTGTTCGGGCTGGCACTCTCCACCGCCAGCACAGTGGTGCTGCTGCGGGCGCTGGAGAGCCGGGGGCAGCTGGATACCAAGGAAGGGCGCATCGCCATCGGCTGGCTTATCGTCGAGGATCTGGTGATGGTGCTGGCCCTGGTGCTGCTCCCCATACTGGCGAACCTGCAGACCGGAGGCGAGACCCTGACCCTGGCCCATGTGCTCCGGGATCTGGGCTTCACCCTGGCCAAGGTGGCCGCCTTCATCGCACTGATGACCATAGGGGGCCGCCGCCTCATCCCCTGGATGCTGGCCCGCACCGCCGCCACCGGCTCCCGCGAACTCTTTACCCTGGCAGTGCTCTCCTGCTCCCTGGGTATCGCCTTCGGGGCGGTCAAGCTGTTCGGTGTCTCCTTCGCCCTCGGCGCCTTCTTCGCCGGGGTAGTGATGAACAGCTCCCACCTCAGCCACAAGGCCGCCAACGATACCCTGCCGCTGCAGGATGCCTTCGCCGTGCTCTTCTTCGTCTCTGTGGGCATGCTGTTTGACCCCACCATCTTGCTGCGCGAGCCGCTGGCGGTGCTGGCAACCCTCTTTGTCATCGTCATCGGCAAGTCGGTGGCAGCCTTCGCCATAGTGCGCCTGTTTGGCCACAGCCTGCGCACGGCACTGACCATCTCGGCCAGCCTGGCCCAGGTGGGGGAGTTCTCCTTCATCCTGATGGGGCTGGGTGCCATGCTCGGCTTGGTACCCGATGTGGCGCGCGATCTGGTGCTGGTAGGCGCCTGCTTCTCCATCATGCTCAATCCACTGGTGTTCAACCAGGTCGAGCGCTGGCTAAGAAGCAAGCCTGAGCCCCGGGTCGAGACCGGTACTTCCCTCTGTCCCCTGCACGGTCATGTGGTGGTGGTCGGGGCCGACGCCATCGGCAGCCATTTGATTCGGCAGTTGCATGAGCAAGGAAGGGAGATGGTAGTGATAGATCCGGATGAGCAGTTGCTGGAACCCTGGCGCGCTCAGGGGATCACCTGCCTCGCAGGCCACCCCATCCAGAACGACCTGCTCTCGGTGGCGCTCCCCGATGCCAGCTGGTTGCTCATCACCCTGGATGACAGCCTGCTGGCCGGAGAAATTGCTGCGAGAGCCCGTGAACAGGGAGACCTGCTGCGCATTGCCGCCTGTGGTCACCAGGCGGAAGAGGTGCATCACCTGCTGATCCGCGGCGCCCATCAGGTGGTCCAAAGTGAAGAGGAGGCGGCGCGCCGTCTGTGCCAGCTGGCAACGCACGCCTCCTGACGACCCCCTCGAGCGCATCCATCGCCCGACCGGTTTGCGCATATTGGCACAAATAAAACCCGGGCCTGTTGCCCGGGGTTTGGCACTAAACGGCATGGGCAAGGACCGCCATGCACGCAATGACGGGGACTACAGCAGATCGTGCTTGTCCAGCAGCCGGTAGAGGGTGGCGCGCGAGATGTCGAGGGTGCGCGCCACTTCCTCCAGCTGGTCCGGGAAGCGGGCCAGCGTCCGTTGCAGCGCCTGGCGCTCTGCCCCCTCACGCACGGCCTTGAGCGAGCCACAGATCAACAGGGTGTCCATGTTGGTCAGCTCCATGTCATCGGCCTCGATGAAGGGGCCCGAACACAGGGCGGCTGCCCGCTGCACCCGGTTGCGCAGCTCCCTGACATTGCCGGGCCAGCAATAGGACTGCATGGCCTGACGCGCCTTGTGGGTAAAGCTCAGCACCCGCCCTCCCCGCACTTCTGCCAGGATGTCATCGGCAAGCAGCTGGATGTCCTCGGCCCGCTCGCACAAAGCAGGGGTGCGCAGCCGCACCACATTGAGCCGATAGTAGAGGTCCATGCGAAATCCGCCGTTGGCCACCGCCTGCTCCACGTCGATATTGGTGGCGGCAATGACCCTCACATCCACACTCCGAGTCAGATGACTGCCCACGGCCTCTATGCTCTGCTCCTGCAGGAAGCGCAGCAGGGTCGCCTGATCCTCCAGTGGCAACTCCCCGATCTCGTCGAGGAACAGGGTGCCGCCATCGGCCGCCTCAATCTTGCCTATCTTGCGGCTCTGGGCACCGGTGAAGGCGCCCTTGACGTGGCCGAACAGCTCGGACTGGATCAGCTGATGGGGCATGGCACCGCAGTTGACGGCCACAAAGGGGCCGTCTTCGCCGAAGGTGCTGTAGTGCAGCTCACGAGCCACCAGCTCCTTGCCGGTGCCGCTGGGCCCGGTCACCAGCACGGGTAGGCGACAATGTTGCAGCCGCATGATCTGCTCGCGCAACTGGCGAATGGCGCTGCTCTCCCCCTGGATGAAGCGCAGCTGAGCCGGCGCCTTGGGGCGATGGCGCCGGATCAACCGCGCCATTCCCAGCGCATGACCCAGGCTGTGGGAGAGTCTTTCCTGATCGAGCGGGAAGGTGTGGAAATCATGAAAACAGGCTGCAAGCAGGTTGCGCAGGGCCTCGCTGGCCAGGCAATCACGCTCGATCAGGCCAATCCACAGGCTGCTGGAGTGTTGGCCAATCAGGGAATACAAGGCGTCATGCTGCTCCGGCTCGATGGCCACCAGCACCAGGGGATACGCCTTTTCCTGCAATTTCTGTTCTGCCACCGCCAGGGAGCTCGCCTGCTCCACTTGCCATTCGCCTTTTATCAGCAGGCTTTCCAGCACGGCACATGAATTGATGAGTAACAATGCCGTTTCTGTCATAGGGAAACTCCTTGTTATCGCCTCTGCACGAGAGAGTCAGACCATTTCTCTTTGAGACCCATTATTTCATCTGGAAAGAGCATGGTTATTATCAAGTGACGCCAACCCAAGGCAACCAAACGATGATAACTATAAACCATCCCGCATTTGGACTAGTGGCAACACAATCATGAGACAGCAGAATTAACGATGAGAAACAATAAAGTCATTAATAAACAATGTGTTGATGAATCATATAAAAGTTCATTATCAAAATTGAGACTTAAAAACAAATAACTAAAATACGAAAGCAATACATATCAATAAATTACCAAGTGGCACATTCATTGCTCTCTCTAATAAGCCCTCCTGGCATATGGAGACAGAGCATGAAAACATATATTGCATTGGCAACTATTTCCCTTTCCGCATTCGCACCTCAGTCACAAGCAGAGAATCGGGTTGATCTCGGCTCGCAAGCACTCAGCAACATTCGTGGCGCCATGGGTGTCAATATGGTTGCCGGTGATAACAACCAGCAGGGCAACCTCGCCGCCATCGCCCTATCAGGGCCGGCCATCATTCAGTTTAGCCAGCAGAATCAATCCACTACCAATCTCAATGGCAACCAGAGCGTGGCCATTCTGGACTCGGCGCTGAGCCAGAGCCAGGGGCTGGTCGGGATCAATCAGGGCGCCGGTGAAGCCAACCAGCAGCTGAATGCCTTCGCCTTGTCGCTGGATGACAGCGGCATCGGCGTGGTGACCGACATCAACCTCAGCACCAGTGTGGCAAAGACACCTTCAGGCAAGGTGCCCCCCAACACCACCACCAGTATCTATCTGGATGACAACGCCCTGACGGGCAGCAAAGGCGTCATCCAGGTGAACCAGGTCACGGGACAGGGAAACCAGGCAGTCAACATGGTCTCCCTGCCTCTGGCTGGCGCAGTAACGACATCCCCATGATGTCGCAGGGATCGGAAGCCGAGTCCGGGGGCTTAGATTCAGCCGATGGGCAAATCTTCCACAGAAAGTTCAATGGAGAGACTCATTATGCGTGGACTTATTTATAGCTCATTAGCCGCTGCGGTTGTCATGGCCATGTCAGGCACCGCCTCCGCCGATTACCGCGGTGACAGGGATGAGACAGGGGCAACCTTGACCAAGAAGGTCAAGGCAGAAGTCGATGTGGAGTACGAAGGCAGAGTCAATGTCGGCGGCTACATCAATGTCAACAAACTCGGCATGGCGGTGGTGGACAACCAGCAATCCAGCTCCATGATCGGCACTGCTAACTCAAGAACAGAAAACACGAGCAAGATTGACGGCTCGTTCAAGGGTGCATCCGGTAACGTCGGCGCCAACGTGGCAGCCGGTGACTCCAACGTACAAGGCAACAGTGGCGCCCTGGCCGCCTATGACGAAGTCGATGCCGAATTCATCATGGGTCGTGGCCAGCAACATGGCATGGCCGGTGGATCTTCGGATGCCGAGATCTTCTCCACCCAAAGCGCCAGCCAGAACTGGACTACCAACCACGGTCATCAGAACAAGGCCGGGGTAGGCGATGGGGCATTCAAGGATGCCGCAGGCAACATAGGTGCCAACGTGACGTCTGGCTCGGGTAACGTTCAGGCCAACAACATGGCTGCCTCGGTGTCCACCGGCAACATGGCCGTGGCCACGGTGGCAAACAGCCAGAGCGTGTCCAAGAACATGACCGAGAACAAGAGCCTGAGCGCCACCAAGACCGTGGACTACAACCCCATCTTCCTCAAGCTCAAAGCCGAGGGTGAGTACGAAGGAACGAGCAAGCAGACCAACAACGTCTATCCGGAAATCTGGAAGGATGGTGATCATCCCAATGGCGGCAGTCTCTGGGGCCACATCGACTATGACAATCAGGACGATGATGGCAGCAAGGACTCCAAGTTCAAGTTCGAAGAAGAGGGTGATATCAAGCTGAGCGGTTATGCCACCGGCTTCATTCCCGTGGTCAACACCTACACCAGCCGCGAAACCTTCAACCGGGCAACCATCGATGGCGGCGCCTTCAACGGTGCCGTGGGCAACATCGGGGTGAACGTGTCGTCGGGCACCAACAACCTGCAAGCGAACAACCTCTCGCTGGCCGCAGGTTTTGCCAAGTAATGCACTTCAGAGGGGGCCTTTGCGCCCCCTTTTTTCAGGACATGGAGGTCTCAATGCGCTGGCTACTGCTGTTGTTATTCTGCCCTGCTGCCTGGTCGGCCAATATGCCATTGGGAGAACATCTCCCGGCACTGGGGGATCTCAACAAACCGGTACAGAGCATTCTGGAGCGCCGTTATGCCAATATCGAGCGCCAACAGACAGATTTCAGCTGTGGGGCCGCCGCAGTCGCCACCATACTGCGCTACTCCTACGGCCACGTAACGAATGAACGCTGGGTGATGGATGGCATGCTGGCCATGGCTGACCCTGAACAGGTCAAGAATTACGGCTTTTCCATGCTCGACATGAAGCAATATTTGCAGATGCTCGGCATGCGTGTCAGAGGCTATCGCCTGGGAGATGAAAAATTGCGGCAGGTGAGAGTCCCCACCATAGTGCTGCTCAATATTCGCGGCTACCAGCACTTTGCCGTGCTGCGCGCCATCGATCGCCACGACCGTGTCTATCTGGCAGACCCCGCCCTCGGCAATCGAGTGATCACCTTCAAGGAGTTCAAGGAGAGCTGGAACGGCATACTGCTTGCCGTGATCGGCGCTGGCTATCGGCCTGATGCGCCCCTTGCCAACCCTGCTCCTCCCCTGTCTGCCAGAGGAAAAGATGGGCTGTTCGCCCCCCTCAATGAAACATCCCTGCTGGAATTTGGTTTTCAGCACAAAGAGTTAATGTGAGGTCATCATGAATACCCGACCCGCCATATGCCTCATCTGCAGTCTGGGTGGTTTTGCCTCTCCGCTGCTGGCCGCCCCGGATCCTCTGGCACTGCTGTCAGACAGCTTTGCCCCCGAACTGGCCGATGGGGAACTGGCCCATCTGCGTGGCCGCTACGTCAGCAGCCACGGGATCAGCTACTTCGGCATCGAGTTCATCTCATCCCTGACCACGGCCCAGGCTCAACAAACGGCCGCCATGAACCTGGCGCTGAGCGTGGTGCAAAACAAGCCCAAGCTGGATGTCCGCATCAAGGATGAGGTCAAGACTGTCACAACGACGCCCCAGAGTGCCTCCGTACAAGGCGCAGGCCTGGTGCAGGTCGTGCAACTGGAGGGGAGCGGCAACAGCTCGGTGAACCAGGCAGGTATTACACTGACGCCCCCCGCAATGACGGGGCAGATCGTCTCCGCAGGCAATTACGAGCACCAGGGGAACCTTGGTACTGCCAGTTACCGCGTGTCAGGCAATTATGCGGGGCTGCAACTAAACTCCTCCGACGGACGCGTTCGATTGGAACAGAGTCTGAGAGGCACCGACTTCAGTCGAGGTCTGCTGCAACTCAATAGAGTCAAGGGTGACGGTTTGCAGACCCTCAATCAGACCCGGATCTGGTTCTCTCGCTGAGAACAGATGAGCCCCATTGGCTGAACAATAAAAAGGATAATAAACAACAAGGACGTATCTCGATGAAACAGTCGACCATGCTGTTGATTGCACTGACCCCCTTCACCTGCTGGGGCGCAACTGCAGAAGAAGAGGCCCTGCAACAACAGCTGGATCAGCTGCGTCAGCAATTGATCCAGCAGAATCAGGCCCTCCATCAGTTACAGGCTCGCCTGGAGGCCGTCAAGGCCTCGGGGGCCACGCCTGCCGCCACAGCAGGAACAAGCGGGGCCGCCGTCGCAGCCTCCTCCCAACCCGATACGGCACGGCGCACGCCGGAAGTCGGTCGCAGTACCGAAGACCTGATGATCGAGCAACACAACGTGTTCGATCGCGCGCTGACCCTCGACTTCGGCCTCTCTTATCAGCACTACAACCGCAAGGATCTCGCCCTGCGCGGTTTCCTGGCGCTGGACGCCATCTTCCTGGGCGAAATCAACCTGGACAGGGTCCGCTCGGATCAATGGACGGCCGATCTGGTGACCCGTTACACCCTCAATGATCGTTGGCAGCTGGAACTTGCGGTGCCCTACATGTATCGCAACACCAACTATCAGAGCACCGGCAAGGAGAACTCCAGCCGCGACTTTGAGGAGCAGAGCGTCAGCGATGGCGGGCTCGGCGATCTCAGTCTCGCCATCTACTACAGGGTCCTGGCCGAGGATGAAGATTGGCCGGATCTGGTCTGGAACCTGCGGGCCAAGGCGCCGACCGGCAAGGATCCCTACGGGATAGAGCTCATGACCTCAGAATCTGGCAACCTGATGGTCCCCAAGGAGCTCGCCACCGGCAACGGGCTCTGGCAGCTGTCCACCGGCTTCTCCCTGGTCAAGACCCTGGATCCCGCCATCCTGTTCGCCAACCTCAACTATGGCCACAGCCTCAAGCAAGACTTTGACGATGTCTCCTACCAGCCCGGCGATCAACCCGGCAGCATCCAGCTCGGTGACTGGTATGAATATGGATTGGGGGTCGCGTTTGCACTGAACGAGCGCTTCAGCCTCTCCTTCAACATCAACCAGCGCATCACCCTCGAATCCAGCCAGGGGGCCGAAGGCTTTGACATGGAGAAGGTGACCGGCTCCGATGCCAATGCGGCCAGTTTCGGTATGGGGTCCACCTGGGCCATCACGGACAAGCTCTCCATGGCAGTCAACTGGTCGGCAGGGCTCACCACGGATGCGCCTGACTACAGCCTAGGGCTGCGTTTCCCCTATAGGTTCTGAGAGCGGCGAGTCGATGCAGCCTGAGCGGGCAGATGAGGGTCCCATGCCATTGAAGCGGATCCAGGTTGTTCACCCAGAACAGAGGGAGGCATGATGCCTCCCTCTGTCGTTCTGCCTCCTGGCTGCCGGCGGGCACCTGTGGGCAGCCGCTTCCCCTGAAAGAAGTGCCTGGGGTGCCCTCGCTGCGATACAGGGAATGGCTTGCCACTTCCCTTATGCGACAGCCTAATCACCAGAGACTCACGTCCTTCACCATTCAACAGTCATGGCGCCATAGCGCTATGCCCTTTATGGGCGTCACACCCCCAGCCTGTCTCGCAGGGTATACCAGGCGGCTCCTGCGGCGGTGAAGGGGATACGCAGCAGGCGGCCGCCCGGGAAGGGGTAGTGCGGCAGCCTGGCAAAGGCATCGAAGCGCTCCGCCTGACCGCTCAGCACCTCGGAGAGCAGCTTGCCCGCCAGATGGGTGCAGGTGACGCCGTGGCCGCTGTAACCCTGCATGTAGTAGATGTTGGGGCCGATGCGACCAAACTGCGGCAGGCGCGACAGGGTGAGCAGGAAGTTGCCGGTCCAGGTGTACTCCACCTTGACGTCTTTGAGCTGGGGGAAGGTCTTGAGCATCTTGGGGATGATCAGCCGCTCTATGTCCGCCGGATCCCGCGCGCCGTAGACCACGCCGCCGCCGTAGATCAGCCGGTGATCCCCAGTGGTTCTGTAGTAGTCGAGCAGGTAGTTGCAATCTTCCAGGCAGTAGTTTTGCGGCAGCAGGGCGCGGGCCCGCTCCTCCCCCAGCACCTCGGTGGCGATGACCTGGGTGCCGCACGGCATGCTCTTGCTCGCCAGCTCGGGCACCAGGTTGCCGAGGTAGGCGTTGCCGGCCACCACCACGAAGCGCGCCTTCACCGCCCCTTTGGCGGTCTTGACCAGAGCCGGCTGGCCGGGAGTGATGCTGGTGACGGCGGATTGCTCGAAGATCTGCCCCCCCTGCATGCGGATGGCTTCCGCCTCCCCGAGCGCCAGGTTGAGGGGGTGAATATGACCACCGCGTTTGTCCAGCAGGGCACCGACGTAGCGATCGCTTGCCACCACCTCCCGCACCCCGTCGGCATCGAGCAGCTCCAGCTGATCGTTGCCCCACTTCTGCCAGCGAGCATGTTGTGCCTTGAGCTCGTGGAGCTGCTTCTCGGTCTCGGCGGCAAAGACGCCCCCCTGCTGCAGATCGCACTGGATGTTGTAGCGCTGGATCCGCTCGCGGATGATCTCTCCCCCCTCAAACAACATGGAGCCGAGCAGCCTGGCCTGATCCGGCGGGCAGTTCGCTTCTATGGTGTCGATGTCGCGGCTGTAGGAGTTGACGATCTGGCCGCCGTTGCGACCGCTGGCGCCGAAGCCGACTCGCGCGGCTTCCAGCACCACCACCTTGTAGCCCTTCTCCACCAGGTGCAGGGCACTGGAGAGACCGGTATACCCGGCCCCGATGACGCAGACGTCGCACTCAAGCTGCTCGGTGAGCGTGGGATAGGGGGCGTGTTTGTTGGCACTGGCTGCGTAGTAACTCTTTACATGTTCGGTCATGATCCCTGTTTCCTTACCGGTTCGTTTCCAATATTCGCGCTGTTCAATGTCAAAAGCTGGCGGGGGTGTGGGCGCTGACGATGCGGCAGACCTGCCCCGACGGATTGCTGAAGCTGTGGGGCTCGCCGGTGTCGATCACATAGCTGTCCCCGGCGCAAAGCTCATAGGTCTGCCCGGCCAGGCTCAGCACGACAGAGCCTTCCAGCACTGTGCCCACCTCCTCCCCCAGGTGCTTGACCTGGCCCCCGGTGTCCGTGCCGGGGGCATAGGTCTCCAGCATGAAGCCGAGTTGGCGACGATTGTTGCCGTTGTGCACCAGCTTCATGGAGACCCCCTGGCTGCCCAGCTCGATGAGCTGCTCCGCCTTGATCACCACGCTCGGCGCCCGCGCCTCCTCCTCGGCGAAGAAGCGGGAGAGCGGCAGCTCGTAGACGCAGAGCAATTTTTGCAACGAGGCGACCGAGGGGCTCACCTTGTTCTGCTCTATCATGCAGATGGCACCGTGGGTCAGGCCGCTCAGCTCGGCGGCCCGGCGCTGGGAGAGCCCGAGACTACGGCGAAGGAGGGCGAGCCGCTCCCCCATGGTTTTATCCATCCCTTTGTCAGACAAGGGGTTATCCGTCATGGTCTGCCACTGGACCTCACCTTGTGGTTGCTGCATCCCCACCTCCTTGTATGGCCATTCGAATACCTTGTGGCGGCTGGTTAATATAATGCGTCAATCCCGGCACCCTGTTCGCTATCCTGCACAGCCGAGAGCGTTCATTATTTTGCACACCCAACACAATGAGAGACGCTAGAATCGTCCTGACAGCCCCATTTCTAGCATGCAGCGCCCCGTTCACTCAAATATATTTAACACTTGAAAAACATTTCGGCTCACTTTATGGTCGTTAGGTGCTTATTATTCTATACGGTGGCACCACGGGATGAGTCGGCCACCCAGACCAACAATCGAGGCTTCCTATCTATGTCAGCATCACAACCCGCTCTCTCCCTGATCAAGTCCCTTGCCTATATAGATGGCCGCTGGTGCGAGGCCCATGGCGGACAAAGGTTCGAGGTCCTGAACCCGGCGACCGGCCAGCTCATCACCCAGGTACCCGACATGGACGAGGCGGACACCCGGCTCGCCATCGCGGCGGCCCACAAAGCCCAGCCCGCCTGGGCCGCCCTCACCGCCAAGGAGCGCGGCAGCCGGCTCCACGCCTGGTTCGAGCTCATCATGGCCAGTCAGGATGAACTGGCCCGCATCATGACCTGCGAGCAGGGCAAGCCGCTGGCGGAGGCCAAGGGGGAGGTGGCCTACGGCGCCAGCTTCATCCAGTGGTTCGCGGAAGAGGGCAAGCGCGCCTATGGCCGCACCATCCCGGGTTTCTCCGGTGACCGGCGCCTGGCCACCATCAAGCAGCCGGTGGGCGTGGTGGCCGCCATCACCCCCTGGAACTTCCCCATCGCCATGATCACCCGCAAGGCGGGCCCGGCACTCGCCGCCGGTTGCACCATCGTCATCAAGCCCGCCGCCGAGACCCCCCTGTGCGCGCTGGCGCTGGCGGCCCTGGCCGAGCAGGCGGGCATCCCCGCCGGGGTCATCAACATAGTCACCTCCCATCAGGCGGCGGCCGTGGGCAATGAGCTGTGCAGCAACAAGAGGGTGCGCAAGCTCTCCTTCACCGGCTCCACCCGCATCGGCAAGCTCCTGATGCGCCAGTGCGCCGACACCATGAAACGGCTCTCTCTGGAGCTGGGTGGCAACGCCCCCTTCATCGTGTTCGACGATGCGGATCTCGACGCCGCCGTGGCCGGGGCCCTCGCCTCCAAATACCGCAACGCCGGCCAGACCTGCGTCTGCGCCAACCGCATCCTGGTGCAGGCCAGCGTCCATGACGCCTTCGCCGAGAAGCTGGCCGCCGCGGTGCGCGCCTTCAAGGTGGGGGATGGCATGGGGGAAGGCACCCAGATAGGCCCCCTCATCAATGCCGCCGCCGCCGACAAGGTCGCCGCCCTGGTCAGCCAGGCCGAGGCCGCCGGGGCTCGCGTGCTGGTGGGGGGGCAAGCCCACCCCGCCGGCCCGCTCTTCTACCACCCCACCATCCTGACCGGCGTGACCCCGGACAATCCCATACTGCAGGAGGAGATCTTCGGGCCGGTGGCGCCGCTGGTGCGCTTCGAAACCGAGGCCGAGGCCATCGCCATCGCCAACGACACCCCCTATGGCCTGGCCGCCTACTTCTATGGCCGCGACATCGCCCGGGTGTGGCGGGTGGCCGAGCAGCTGGAGTACGGCATGGTGGGCATCAACGAGGGGATCATCTCGACCGAGCTGGCCCCCTTTGGCGGCATCAAGGAGTCGGGGCTGGGTCGGGAAGGGGCGGCAGAGGGGCTGGAGGAGTACCTCGAGACCAAATACCTCTGCTTCGGCGGCATCCGCTGATGCCCATGACCCACAAAGGCATCGCCGAAAAAGATGCCTCTGACACCCGTCCATCGTTTTTATAGATAGACATGGGCGCTCGCTCGGCCTCACGAGAGCGTCGACGGCACCCTGCGGCACGCCACCCGCGCACCGCACCGGACATGCCGCCCTGCCAGATGGCAGCGCGGTTCAATCGATGAGCAGATTGCACAGGAATATCAGGGGCCCATGCCCCTCAGGGAGGAAAGATGAGTCAGTCAGAACAGCATTCAAACCAGGCGTGGCAAGCGCGCCGCGAAGCGGCCGTGGTACAGGGGGTCGGCACCCTGCTGCCGGTCTTCATCGACCGGGCGAAAAACGCCGAGCTGTGGGATGTGGAGGGCAACCGCTACATCGACTTCGCCTCCGGCATCGCCGTGCTCAACACCGGTCACAACCACCCCAGGGTGGTCGCCGCCGTGCGCGAGCAGCTCGAGAAGTTCAGCCACACCTGCTTCCAGGTCACCCCCTACCCGGGCTATATCAAGCTGGCCGAGAAGCTCAACGCCCTGGTGCCGGGGCCGACCCCCAAGCGCACCCTCTTCCTCTCCACCGGCGCCGAGGCGGTGGAGAACGCCATCAAGATCGCCCGCGCCCACACGGGTCGCAGCGGCACCATCGCCTTCAAGGGGGGCTTCCACGGCCGCACCATGATGGGGATGGCGCTCACCGGCAAGGTGGTGCCCTACAAGACCGGCTTCGGCCCCTTCCCGGGGGAGGTCTATCACCTGCCCTTCCCGGCCGACTACCTGGGGGTGAGCGAGGCCGATGCCCTGGCGGCGCTGGATCTCTGCTTCAGCGCCGACATAGAGCCGGCCCGGGTGGCCGCCATCATCATAGAGCCGGTGCAGGGTGAGGGGGGCTTCTATGTCGCCTCCCCGAGCTTCCTGCAAGCCCTGCGCAAGATCTGCGATCAGCACGGCATCCTGCTCATCTGCGACGAGATCCAGACAGGTTTCTGTCGCACCGGCAAGACCTTCGCCACCGAATACAGCGGCGTCGAGCCGGACATCATGACGCTGGCCAAGAGCCTGGCGGGCGGCTTCCCGCTCTCCGCCGTGGTGGGCAAGAGCGAGGTGATGAACGCCGCCAAGCCCGGTGGCCTGGGGGGCACCTATGCGGGATCCCCCATCGCCTGCGCCGCCGCCCTGGCGGTGCTGGAGGTCATCGAGGAGGAGCGCCTGAACCAGCAAGCCCTGGTGCAAGGAGAGCAGATCAAGGGGCGTCTGCACCAGCTGGCGGAGCGGTTTGACAGCATTGGCAACATCCGCGGCCCCGGCGCCATGGTGGCCATGGAGCTGGTCAAGGGGCGCGATGCCACCAAACCGGACCCGGATCTCACCAGGCGGCTGGTGGCAGAGGCAGGCAAGCGCGGCCTGGTGCTGCTGGCCTGCGGCGTGCGGGCCAACGTCATCCGTTTCCTCGCCCCCCTCACTGCCTCCCCGGCGCTGATCGACGAGGGACTCGACCTGCTGGAGCAGGCGCTGGCCGCCGCCAGTCAGGGTTAGTGCCCGCGGTTCTCGCTGGCACGAACAATATCGTCAGATAACGACAGGCCGTCCATCGCGGATGGCCTGCTTATACGGTATCATCTCGCCCCCAAAAAATGATGGCAGGAGCACTTGGCTCCCTCTGTGACCAGTCACCCTGTCATAGGGCCCTGTCCCTGCTCGGCAGGCGGGCCCTTCACCACTGCATTCTTAGGAGACAGGCCCCATGGCCCCA
This sequence comes from Aeromonas sp. OTU364, assembly GCF_038440395.1. NCBI lineage: Bacteria > Pseudomonadati > Pseudomonadota > Gammaproteobacteria > Aeromonadales > Aeromonadaceae > Aeromonas > Aeromonas sp. OTU364. The sequence continues at coordinate 232,272 of NZ_JASATR010000002.1, read as the reverse complement.
CGCCCTGCGCGACTGAAACAAACCCTGACCCTGTGGCAAGTGGTCGTGATGGGCCTGGCCTACATGACCCCCATGGTGGTGTTCGATACCTTCGGCATCGTCACCGACATCACCCAGGGTCATGTCACCACCGCCTACCTGCTGGCCCTGGTCGGGGTGCTGTTCACCGCCTCCAGCTACAGCAAGATGGTGCGTCACTACCCGATCGCGGGCTCGGCCTACACCTATGCCCAGCGGGAGTTCTCCCCCGTGGTGGGCTTCATGGTGGGCTGGTCCTCCCTGCTCGACTACATCTTCCTGCCGATGATCAACATGCTGCTGGCCAAGATCTATCTGAGCGCCCTCTTCCCCGGCGTCGAGCCCTGGATCTTCATCCTCGGCATGACGGTGCTGATGACCGCCATCAACCTGCGCGGCATCGATCTGGTGGCTAATCTCAACGGTCTCATCATCTTCATCCAGGTGGCCATCATGCTGGTCTTCCTCGGCCTGATCGCACATGGGGTCTATCAGGGGGAAGGGCTCGGCACCCTCAGCCTGCAGCCCATCTACAGCGGCAGCACAGAGATCTTGCCGCTGCTGACCGGGGCCACCATCCTCTGCTTCTCCTTCCTCGGCTTCGACAGCCTGAGCGCCCTCTCCGAGGAGACCCCGGAGGCCGGCAAGGTGATCCCCAGAGCCATCATCCTGACCGCCCTGCTTGGCGGCCTCATCTTCGTGGTGGTGGCCTATGCCCTGCAGCTCTACTTCCCGGATGCCTCCCGCTTCAAGGCGCCGGACGCCGTGCTACCGGAGATCGCCCTCTACGTCGGCGGCAAGCTGTTCCAGAGCGTGGTGCTGGTCTGTGCCTGCGTGGCGGTGCTGGCCTCGGGGCTCTCCTCCCACGCCGGGGTCTCCCGCATCCTCTACGTGATGGGGCGGGACAAGGTGCTGCCCCAGCGCACCTTCGGCTATATCCATCCCAAGTGGCGCACCCCGGTGTTCAACATACTGCTGGTGGGCCTGCTGGCCCTGTCGGCCGTCAGCTTCGATCTGGAGATCGCCCTGGCGCTGATCAACTTCGGCGCCCTGGTGGCCTTCACCGTGGTCAATCTGTCGGTGATCTCCTGCTACTACCTGCGTCAGGGGCGCAACAAGACCTGGCAGGATCGCCTGCAATACCTGGTGCTGCCCCTGCTCGGGGCCGGGACCGTGGCCATACTCTGGCTCAACCTGGAGCAGACCTCCCTGGTGCTGGGGCTGATCTGGGCCGCCATCGGCGGGATTTACCTGTTTTTGCGCACCACGGTCTGGCGGGTCTCGCTGCCGAGCCAGCAGGCGGCAAGCCTTGCCAGCAGCGGGCTGGCCCCCCTGCCGTCGACACCTGAATAGGCGCGGTTTATTGATGTAAACCCTGTCCTTGTGCATTCTCTTGCCGGGAATGCCGATCCTGGCTTGTCATCCCCCCCCATCTGGGGCAAAATGCGCGCCGATTTGAATAACCGATGTGATCCTCACATCGGTTATTTTTCATTTTGAAAACAAGTGTCTACTTCGAGGCCGGAACCATTCCGGAAATGATATCTAGGTTCAGATGAACCTAATGCCGCAATGAGGAAAAACATGGGGCTCTTATTGGCTTTGTCTCCGGTTGCCACCGGAACCTGCTTTGGTCGCCGCGCGACCAACGTCTGTGGTTTGCATACCGCTTCGCTGCGGATGCGAGAAACCAGTCCCATGGCCTCACGCCATTCCACCTCCTGCCAGCCGTGCAAGGAGGGAGCCTGAGTGAGCCAGCAACCCGTTCGTCTGATAAAAACCCTCAGCATGTGGCAAGTGGTGGTGATGGGCCTGGCCTATCTGACCCCCATGGCCGTGTTCGACACCTTCGCCATCGTCGGTGACATCACCGAGGGCCGGGTCGCCACCGCCTACCTGCTGGCGCTCGGCGGCATTCTGCTGACCGCCTTCAGCTACGGCCACCTGGTGCGTCGCTTCCCCTCGGCGGGCTCCGCCTACACCTATGCCCAGAAGGTGTTCCACCCCTATGTCGGCTTCATGGTGGGCTGGTCCTCCCTGCTCGACTACATGTTCATGCCGATGATCAACATCCTGCTGGCCAAGATCTATCTGACCGCCATGTTCCCGAACGTCGATCCCTGGATCTTCATCTTCGGCCTGGTGACGGTCATGACCTTCCTGAACCTGCGCGGCATCAAGCTGGTGGCGAACCTCAACGGCTTCATCGTCTTCATCCAGGTCGCCATCATCCTCACCTTCCTCGGCCTCATCGCCTGGGGACTGCTGCACGGCGAAGGAACGGGCACCCTGCTGAGCAGCCGCCCCTTCCACCTGGAGTCCGCCGGCATGCTGCCGCTGTTCACCGGCGCCACCATTCTCTGCTTCTCCTTCCTCGGCTTCGACGGCCTGAGTTCCCTGTCGGAAGAGACCCCGAACGCCGGCAAGGTGATCCCTCGCGCCATCGTGCTGACGGCCCTCATCGGCGGCATCATCTTCGTCACCGTCTCCTACAGCCTGCAGCTCTTCTTCCCGGATCTGGCCCGCTTCAAGGAGCCGGACGCCGTGCTGCCGGAGATCGCCCTCTACGTCGGCGGCACCCTGTTCCAGAGCGTGGTGCTGGTGTGCACCACGGCGGCCGTGCTCGCCTCCGGCATGGCGGCCCACGCCGGCGTGTCCCGCATCCTCTACGTGATGGGGCGCGATCGCATGATCCCGGAGCGGGTGTTCGGCTACATCCACCCCACCTGGCGCACCCCGGCCATCAACGTGCTGCTGGTGGGGGCCCTGGCGCTCTCCGCGGTGTCGTTCGATCTGGACATGGCGCTGGCGCTGGTGAACTTCGGCGCCCTGGTGGCCTTCACCTTCGTCAACCTGTCGGTCATCGGCCAGTTCTGGGTGCGCGAGCAGCGCAACAAGAGCCTCAAGGAGCACCTGCTGTTCCTGGTGCTGCCGCTGCTGGGGGCCGCCACCATAGGGGCGCTCTGGATCAACCTGGAGCAAAGCTCCCTGGAGCTTGGTCTCATCTGGGCGGGGATCGGGGTCACCTACCTGTTCCTGCGCCTCGCCGTGTTCCGCATCCCCTTCCGTCAGTACGAGGAGACGGCCGACGGCCAGTAAGACCGGCCCGACGACAGCCAAACAGAAGGGGAGCCCATGGCTCCCCTTCTTGCATGCAGACCTGCGCCTGACTCTTCCTCACCCCTGGTTGATCACCGCGGTGGCGGCCGCCTTGACCGGATCCCTGGCCACGGCGTTAACGTCCTTGCGGGTCTGGTTGACCTTGTCCTGCGCCTGCTTCAGATCGGCACTCTGCTTGTCCATGGCCGCTTTGGTGTTCTGCTTCGCCTCTTTCAGCCCCGCCGTCTTCTTGTCCAGCGCGTCCGTGGTGGTGTTCTTCACCTCGGCCTTGGCCTTCTCCTTCTGCTGACGCACCAGCTTGTCGGCATCGCAGTTGCCCTTGACCCCCAGGGTCGCATTCATCGCCTCGTTTCTGGCCGCCTTGTCGAGGTTGCACTCGGACTTGAACACGCTGGCCTGCGCACCGGCAGACAGCAGACCCAGGGAGAGACACAAAACCCATGCACGCATCATCACTTCCTCAGTTTGAAGACAGGAAAGCCTGGCAGCATATAACCCAGAGGCCTCAGTGCAAGGACGGAGACCGGCGCTGAGCCGGATGGCGCCATATCGGCGTTTGCTCCGACACTTTTTGTCTGCGACGCCCCCTGCCGCCCTGTCACCAAAACATCATAAAAGTGTCACTTTGTCATATTTCTGTCATGGAGCGCTGCTTTAATGCGCCCGTCCATTTCAACGCAGAACGACCCCAAGAGGCCATATGCACAGCACCGCATCTTCCGCACCCCAGCAGACCCGCCGTCCCGGCCCCCTGTTCAACTGGCTCGCGGTGATCACGCTGATTTACCTGATCCTGGTCGCCGTTGGCGCCGTCTCCCACGGCTTCAAGGGCTTCTCCGGTGGCGCCGAGGGCGCGGCCCAGATCTTCGCTTTTGCCAACAACCCCTTCGTCGCCCTGCTGCTCGGCATCCTGGCCACCGCCCTGGTGCAATCCTCTAGCACTGTCACCTCGGTGATCGTCGGTCTGGTGGCCGGTGGCCTGCCCATGGAGATGGCCATCCCCATGGTGATGGGGGCCAACCTCGGCACCACCATCACCAACACCATCGTCTCCCTCGGTCACATCCGGGACAGAGGCGAGTTTCGCCGCGCCTTCGCCGCCGCCACGGTACACGACTTCTTCAACCTGCTGGCGGTCTTCATCTTCCTGCCGCTGGAGCTGATGTTCGGCCTGCTGCAACAGAGCGCTGAGTGGATCTCCGGCCTGCTGATGGGCTCCGCCGACATGTCGATGAAGGGGATGGACTTCATGAAGCCCCTCATCTCGCCGTCCCTGGATCTCATCGACGCTGCCGTCGCCTTCCTGCCGGGCAAGGGCCCCGCCATCGCCACCATCGTCATCGGCATACTGCTGATCCTGGGTTGCGTCACCAGCCTCGGCAAGGTGCTGCAACGGGTCATGGTGGGCCGCGCCAAGGAGCTGCTGCACAAGGCGCTGGGCCGTGGCCCGCTGACCGGCATCGCCTCCGGCACCCTGATGACGGTGATGGTGCAGTCCTCCTCCACCACCACCAGCCTGATGATCCCCCTGGCCGGCGGCGGTGTCTTCACCACCCGTCAGCTCTACCCCTTCACCCTGGGGGCCAACATCGGCACCACCATCACGGCCCTGCTGGCCGCCACCGCCATCAGCGGTGCAGGTGCCCAGCTGGCGCTGACCATCGCCCTGGTCCACGTGCTGTTCAACCTGTTTGCCGTGGTGCTCATCTACGGGGTTCCCTTCCTGCGGGAGCTGCCCATCAAGGCCGCCGAGACCCTGGCCCGGGTGGGCAGCGAGAACAAGCTGCTGGCGCTGGGTTACGTGGCCGGGCTCTTCTTCGCCCTGCCCGCCCTGATGATGGTGGCCGCCAAGTAAATCCGAACCGGGGGCATGATGCCCCCGGTGCCTTGCCCGTCCGGTCACATCCTCCGGCATCCCCCCTCGCCCTCCCTCCCCGGCTGGGATAAGATGCCCCTTCATTGCACTCTGATTTCAAGGAACAGGAAAACCCGATGAAATTCATTCTGATCGCCCTGCTGATCGCCGGCGCCGCCTACTACTTCTACTCCAGCAGCAACAACAAAAAACTGGCCGAAGAGAACGTGCGCAAGGGGGCCGAGTTCCTCGCCAGCAACAAGGAGAAGCCCCTGGTCACCACCACGGCCTCCGGGTTGCAGTACGAGGTGCTGACACCGGGCAGCGGCACGGTTCACCCCACCGCCACCAGCAAGGTGAAGGTGCACTACGAGGGCAAGCTGCTGGACGGCACCGTATTCGACAGCTCGGTCGCCCGCGGCGAGCCCATCGAGTTCGGCCTCAACCAGGTGATCAAGGGCTGGACCGAAGGGGTGCAACTGATGGTGGAAGGGGAGAAGACCCGCTTCTATATTCCCGCCAACCTGGCCTACGGCGACCGCGCCGCCGGCAAGATACCGCCAGGTTCGGTGCTGATCTTCGATGTGGAACTGCTGGGTATTCAATAAACCCGACAGGGCCCGTGCTGATCTTGGAGGTGGCGCTGCGGGGCATCCCGTCAGGGGCTACTTCCGACGGACCTTGATCACAACGCCGGCGCAATGCGCCGGCGTTGTCGTTTCTGCGCCATTTCGTTCGTCCTTTCCGCTCAGACTATCAACCAAAAGTGAACGGTGCTTATCCATAAAGCCTGATTGTTAACCCAATCATTGGGGCAGATAATGACCACATCGTCAGCGGCATGTCGCCCTGACCTCGGGTTTTCGGTGCGCAGCACGCATCGGCATAACGCATATGGAGTCTGTCATGGCTATCGCCCCCGTCTGGTTTATCTCCCACGGCGCCCCGGATCTGGTCCTGCGGGATCAGCCTGCCACCCGGTTCCTGAAACAGCTGCGCCTCGAGGGCGTCAGGGGGCTGGTGGTGATCTCGGCCCACTGGTTCAGCCGCAGCGAGCCGCAGCTCAACGTCGAGCCGAACCCGGCCCTGATGTACGACTTCTACGGCTTCCCCGATCCTCTCTACCAGATCCGCTGGCCGGCCAGGAGCCCCCAGTGGCTGCAGGAGGCGGTGAGCGATCAGCTGCTGCTGGCGGGCCTGCCCGCCACGCCGGTCAAGCGCGAGCTGGATCACGGGGTCTGGTCGCCCCTCTCCCTGATGGATCCCCAGAGCGAGCTCCCCCTGGTGCAGCTCTCCATTCCGGCCGGCTTCACCCCGGCCCAGCTGTGGCAACTGGGGGAGGCGCTGCAGGGCCTGCGCGCGCAGGGCATAGCCATAGTCGCCTCCGGCGCCATCACCCACAACCTGAGGGCGCTCGGGCCGGACGACAGCCCGGTGCCCCGCTGGGCGAGCGCCTTCGTGCACTGGCTGGAGCAGGCCATGGATGAGGGTGACAGGGCGGCGCTGGAAGATTATCGGGCCCGGGCACCGGGTGCCGTGGAATCCCATCCCCATGACGATCACCTGCGCCCGCTGTTCGTGGCGCTCGGGGCGGCGGGAGACGACAGGCCGACCAGGCTGCACCAGAGCTGGGACTATGGCAGCCTCTACATGGGCGCCTACCGGTTCGGCTGATCCCGGCAACTCTGGACAAGCATGGCGGCGCACACCGCCATGCTTGTGCCTTTCATGCTGGCTGCGACCAAATAGGGGACTCGTTATAGCCATTTTCCGGTAGAATGGCCGTCTTTGGCCCAGACCCGGCAAGGATGGCTGTCCCGTTCCAGGTGGCATGATGAACCTCTATCGATCACTGATCCTGCTCTGTCTGCTGTTCGGCCAGCCTGCGCTGGCCTTGACCCTGCACAGCCGCCACCATCCCGAGATAGTCCCTCCCCGCTGGTCCAAGGCCGAGCAGGGCTGGTTGCGGCAGGCCGGGCAGTTGCGGGTCGGCCTCCTCGCACAGGATTACCGCCCCTTCAGCATGATCGTCTCCCGGCACAGGTTCGAGGGGATCTCCGCCGATTACCTCGGCATCCTCGCCCATATGCTGCAAAAGCCCCTGTCACTGCAGCTCTTCGCCGACAAGGAGAGCGCCCTGCTCGCCCTGCACCGGGGAGAAATCGATCTGGTCAACCTCGGCAACCTGACCCTGGCGGACACCGAGGCCTCCGGGATCCGGCTCAGCCAACCCTACTTCAGCAGCGCCCTGGTCTTCTCGGCCCCCAAAGCCTATCAGGGCCCACTGCTGACCCCGGGCCAGCGCGTCGCCGCCGTAAAGGGCCAGATAGACGCGCAGCGGTTCAGGCTCTACTACCCCACCCTCACCCTGGTGACCCATGACTCCAACATGGAGGCCTTCGACGCCGTCTTCTTCGGCCGCCAGGAGATACTGCTCAGCGACGCCCACGCCATGCACTACCTCAACAGCGAGCGCTTCGACCACCTCAGGCAGCGCGGCGAGGCACAGCCCAGCCTGGCTCCGGCCGACTTTCGCTTCGCAGTCTCCGCCCGCGTGCCGGCCCTGCTCGGCCTCATCAATCGCGGCCTGGACGCCATCGACGACGGGACCCGCAATGCCATCTTCAGCCAGTGGAATGGGCCCATACGTGACATGAACGACGGCGCGAGCGAGCGCTATGACGCCGCCGAGCAGGCCTGGATGCGCCAGTCTCCCCCCATCAAGGTGTGGCTGATGGACAACCTCTACCCCTATGGCGCCCTGGATCACGACGGCCAGCTCACCGGCATGACGGTCGACATGCTGGCCAAGGTGAGCAAGCGCACCGGCCTCTCCTTCGAGTTCATCCGCTTCGACTCCGACCGGCAGCGGGACAAGGCGATCCGCTCGGGGCGCCTCGATCTCATCGGTGCCATCTCCCGGCCCGTGGCCGAGCGCTATGGCCTGCGCCCCTCGGTCCCCTATGCCACGGACGACATCTACGTGATCCTCACCCATCAGGGGGAGGAGAGCATGGGCTCGCTGCAGGGTCTGGCGGGCAAGCGCGTGGGGATGACCCGCTACAACCCGCTCGCCGATCAGCTCAAGGGCAGCCGGCTCACCACCATGGAGAGCGCCGAGGAGGCGATGCAGGCCGTCGAGGGGGGCAGGCTGGATGCCGCCATAGTGCCGCTCTATTTTGCCCGCCACGCCCTGGACAACGATCCGCAAACCCGGTTGCGCATCGCGGGGCCCGCCGATGACGAGCCCATACGGATGGGCTTTGCCAGCCAGCCCGGCAACGAGATGCTGATGGGGATCCTCGACAAGACCCTGCTCGCCATCCCGCCCAACGAGCTGGCCATGACGAGCTACGAGTGGCGCAACCGCAAACTGCCGATGCCCGGCTTCATGGAGCGCCACGCCCACGCCTTCTACCTGCTGTTTGCTGTGCTCTTCGCCCTGGCCCTGGTGCTGCTCTATCGCAACCTCATGCTCAAGGGGCTGGCCCGCGCCGAGCAGGCCTCCCGCCAGCAGCTGGAGGCCCACGTGAGGTTCATCAAGGCGCTCGGGGAGAGCCAGCCCCACCCCATAGTGGTGCGGGACAAGAGCGGCAAGGTCTTGCTGTGCAACAGCAAATACCTGGCCCAGCTCGGTGCCCGCCCGGAAGACGTCATGGGGCACCCCTTTGTCCAGGGACTGGAGGGGCTCATCGAACCCCGGAGCATCGCCGCCCTGGAGCAGGACTTTACAAAGGTGCTGCAGCATGGCCAGCCCGTCTTCGCCGATCGGATTTTCAACCGCGAAGGGAGGCAGACCCACATCTATCACTGGATGGTGCCCTACTTCGATGCCGAGGGGGCCATCAGCGGGGTGATCGACGGCTGGATCGACATCACGGACCGCAAGCGGCTGGAGGAGGCCCTGCGCCAGGCCAAGCTGCAGGCCGACAGCGCCAGCCGTGCCAAGAGCGACTTTCTCGCCACCATGAGTCACGAGATCCGCACCCCCATGAACGCCATCCTCGGCATGCTGGAGCTGGCCACCGAGGATCCCGCCCTCAGTCGTCACAGCGCCGAGCTGCTGCGCATCGCCGCGGACTCGGCCCACGGTCTGCTGGATCTGCTCGGGGATACCCTGGATATCGCCAGCATAGAGGCGGGCCAGATGACCCTGACCCCGACCCCCTGCGAGCTGACGCCGCTGCTACTGTCGGTCACCCGGGTGTTCCATGGCATGGCCGGGCAAAAGGGGGTGGCCTATCGCGTCGAGCTGCCCGGCGCCCCCCTGCCGACCGTGCTGATCGATTCCCTTCGGCTGCGCCAGATCCTCTTCAACCTGATCGGCAACGCCATCAAGTTCACGGAGCAGGGGGAGGTGAGCATCAGCGCCGCCCTGACGGGAAACCCCCAGCAGGCCCCCGTGCTGCACTTGGTCATCGCAGACACCGGGGTCGGCATCCCGGCGGACAAGCTGCCCCGGCTGTTCACCCCCTTCTACCGTGCGCACTCCCTCGAGCAGTACCCGGGCAGCGGCCTCGGCCTGAACCTGGCCCGCATCCTGTGCCAGCTGATGGGGGGAGAGATAGGCGTCGACAGTGCGCCAGGACGGGGGACCCGCCTCGAGATAAAACTGCCCCTGACCCTGGCCACCCCGGATCGCCCCCAGGTGATGGCCCCCCTCCCCCCGCGGGAGCCAGGGCCCCGGCTGCGGATACTGGTGGTGGATGACAACCATGCCAACCAGATCCTGCTGCGCCAGCAGCTCAAGCACCTGGGACACGAGGTGAGCGTGCGCAGCAACGGGCTGGAGGCGCTGCGGGCCGTCGGCAGCCACCCCTTCGATCTCGTCATCACCGACTGCCAGATGCCGGTGATGGACGGCTTCGAACTGACCCGCAACCTGCGGGCCCGTGGCCATGAGCTGCCAGTCTGGGGCTTTACCGCCCACGCCTTGCCCAGGGAGCGGGAGCTCTGCCTCGCCGCCGGCATGAACGACTGCCTGTTCAAACCCATAGGTCTCGCCCGCCTGCGCGCGGCGCTGGCCGAATTCGGCCGGGAGGCATGACGGGGCGCCATTTCGCAAGAGGAGCGGTTGTCCGGCGGGGCAAGGAGCACGACCCGCCCTGAAGACAGGGCTGCGCCTTGAGCGGTGCATGAACCAGAGCTGGCTCAGGCACGGCTGACGGTGCAGCTGAAACAACCCGGGCTGGCATTGTGTACCTGCATGTACGCAACCTCCCCATTCGACAGCTGCTGACGAATGGCTCGCTCGAATTCACTGCCTTGAATGGTCTGGGCGTGGATCATCATGTGCGCCCTGTCATAGGACCTGACCGAGAGCAGGCGCCCTGGCAGGATCTCCGGTATCTCATTGACACCCAGCACCGCAGTGTCGGCGTGTTCGCGCACAAAGATGGGCCCCCCTGCCCGATAGGGAGAGTCGACGTCATGGTGCAGGAAGTGGATCAGCAGTACCCTCTCCCCCGGCATGGCATCCTGCAGGGAAACCCGGCACGGGTAACCGGGTCTGGCATCGGCCGTCACCCATCTTGCGTTGATGCCCTGCAGCTCCTCCTCGCTCATCGCCATGAAGCGTGCAAACAGACCCTTCTCTAACCCCTGAATCCTGAAATCGGTGTTCATCACGGCACTCCCTCTGATCAAAGGCACCATCTTAGCCATGGCGCAGCCCTATGCTGGCCATTTCCGGTCAGGCAATCCTATTTCTGCCGGCACCCGAATGGCGCGGGCGCTGTGCGGTGCTTGGCGGCCCCTTCTGAGGTATGGAGTGAGGAGAGTGAAGATGGGATGAGATGGGAGCCAGCGCCGGGCCAGCGACCAGCCGCAAGGCGTGCTGTGGCTGTATGATACCCATAAAAAAACCGACACCCTTGGTGTCGGTTTTTTGTATCGGGAGGTGCGCCCTGTTTTCCTTTTGCGCCGACATGGGCCGGACGAGGCAGGTCACGCGACGGGGATCAGTAGAAGATCCGCTCACCCCGTTCGCTCATCTTGAGCCACACCGGCTTGGTGCTGGTCTTGTTCCAGATCCGGTGCAGGTAGCTGTAGAAGCGGGCGCGATCGCGGCGAAACAGCATCACAGGGAAGGCGAGCAGACCCACCATCAGTACGAAGATGCGGCGAAGGATTATCTGAGTCAGGGAGAAGGGATGAAACATGATTTAACGCCTCACTGGTAAGACCACTGAGCAAAGATTACTCCACAATCTGTAGGATTACTACACCAACAAGCCCACTTTTTTATAAAAAAACCGCCTAAAAACCAGAAAGTGAAACTGGGTTACATTATTTAACCAAAGAGTAACAAGGCTGGCAAAAACCACGCCTTGGGCAAGAGTTAGAACATGGAGAGGTAAATGGGGGGAGAAGCGCATGAAACTGGCAGACATTGCTGTCCTGAGCGTACTGGGTCTGCTCGCCTGGTCACAGTGGCAGGAGTGGCGGCTCAACCAGAACGACGCCATCACGCTGGCGTATCAGGGGGTGCCTGTCGTCAGCCTGTGGCAATGCGGTCAACTGAAGCAGAAGATGGCCGATCTGACCGACCACGCCGCCGAGCTGCAACTTCAGTATCGGGGGCAATCCCTCGACGAGATAAGTCACTATCTGCAAAGAGAGTGGCGCCATCAGGGCTGCGAGCTGTTATTGACCCAGCAAGGATATTGAACGCAAGGGGATATGCCGAAAGAGGTTCTTGGGATGAAACCTGGCATGGAACAAGAATGAAACCGAGGAAGAAGATGGAGGCACGTTCCGGAGTCGAACCGGACTAAACGGATTTGCAATCCGCTGCATAACCGCTTTGCTAACGCGCCATGCTGACAAGACTGATTGTCTTGAAAGTGATATCCATGATTGGTGCCATGGAAAATTGGAGCGGGAAACGAGACTCGAACTCGCGACCCCGACCTTGGCAAGGTCGTGCTCTACCAACTGAGCTATTCCCGCCTGACTGCATGATGCCAGTTGCCTGACAACGAGGCGCATTATACGTACCCCGAGCCCGGGCACAACCCTTTTTTATGACTTTGAGCGCTTTTTGGGAGCGTTTGCTCAGGCTTTAAACGCCTTGGTCGAAATTCCCGCCATTCCCTGTGACCCGACGAGCGAATTTAAGATAAAGCCATTGAAATAGTTAGTCTTTAGTCAGAAACTCAAGCCGCTTAGTAACTGGATTCTCAATTGAAATTCACACCATGAAATGGATTTTCAGGCCTCGTGGGCTCAGACCGCAGCTGATGCTGGCTTTCTTCATGTTGGGCCTGGTGCCTTTCCTGGTCGTCACCCTGTTTTTCCTCTACAGCCACGGCAAGGATCTCACCACCCAGACGTCAAACCATCTGGTGTCGGTGCGCAACATCAAGAAGAGCCAGCTGGAAGACTACTTCGGCAACCTCAAGGAGCAGATCATCAACTTCTCCCAGCAGGACTTTGCCGGCAACAGTATCGGTCGCTTCTACGGTTTCACCGGGGCCTTCGAAAAGCTCGGCACCACGCCGCAGGAGGCCCGCGCCCGCGCCCAGGCCCGCTATGTGCCCGGCTCCTGGGACAAGCTGCAACAGCCGGACAGCCAGGTGGACATAGAGCCGTCCATCAGCGCCCTGATCCTCGCTGACGAGATGTATGGCCGGGTGCACCAGCGCTTTCACCGCGGCTACGCCGACATGGTGCGCAAGTCCAACTACAGCGACATCTTCCTGGTGGATCTCAACGGTGACGTTGTCTACTCGGTCACCAAGCACCCCAACTTCGCCACCAACCTGCTCTCCGGCCCCTATCAGGCGAGCGGTCTTGGCAACACCTTCGCCAAGATCAAGCGCCGCCTCGACGGCGGCCAGAAGCCCCAGCAGATCTTCGAGTTCACCGACTTTGGCCGCAACGAGCTGACCGGCCAGGTGGTCGCCTATCTGGCCGCCCCCGTGATGCAGTACGACTATGTGCGCGGCGTGGTGATCTTCGAGCTGCTGCCGGACAAGCTCAACCAGATCATGGCGGAGCGGGAGGGGCTCGGCGAGACCGGCGAGACCATCCTCATAGGCCCGGACAAGCGGATGCGCGCCAACGCCTGGCTGGCCCCCGAATTCAGTGTGGAGAACAGCTTCAGCCCCAACTTCCGGCCGCTGCAGACCCCCCTCGTCATCAAGGCCCTCTCCGGCGAGCAGGGGGTCGGCCCCTTCCTCTCCTATCACGACGACGAGGTGCTGGCCGCCTACACCCAGGTCAAGGTATTCGACACCGAGTGGGCCTTCATCGCCGAGATCTCCACCAGCGAGGCCTATGCCCCCATACGCCAGCTTGAGACGCTGGTGATCCTGCTGGGGGCGGGCTCATTGCTGCTGCTGATCCTCTTCTCCCGCTGGCTCTCCCACTCCATCACGGCGCCCCTACGCTCCCTCACCGCCGCCGCCGAGCAGGTGGCGGATGGCGCCCTGGAGCACCCCATCACCATACCGCGCACCGACGACGACATAGACCGGCTGGCCCAGGCGTTCCGCCACATGCAGCGCTCGGTGAAGGACAAGATAGAGCTCATCGAACGCCAGACCCAGGAGCTGCAACAGCAGGTCAAGCTGACCCACAAGCAGAACCTCAGCCTGCAACAGGCGGACAAGCTCAAAGACGAGCTCCTAGCCAACACCTCCCACGAGCTGCGCACCCCCATCCACGGCATCAAGGGGATGGCCGAGTCCATGCTCGCCAGCCAGCAGGATCTGACCGAGGGGCAGCAGAAGCAGCTCGGCCTCATCATCAAGAGCGCCGACGGCCTGGCCCGGCTGGTGGACGATCTGCTCGACTACCACCAGATGCGCTACGGCCAGCTGGAGATCCACCCCCAGCCCGTCTCCTCCAAGGGGGTGATCCGGCTGGTGCTGGATCTCTGCCAGCACCTGGTGCAGGCCAAGCCCCTCACCCTGGTGGACATCAGCCCGGCGGAGCTGCCTCCGGTGCTGGCGGACGAACAGCGCCTCGAGCAGGTCCTCTACAACCTGGTGGGCAACGCCATCAAGTACACGCCGCAGGGCAAGGTGGTGCTGAGCGCCCTGGTGGAGGGCAACTTCCTGCGCATCAGGGTGACCGACACCGGCATCGGCATCGCCAAAGATCATCTGGAACACATCTTCGAACCCCTGGTGCAGATGAGCCCGGAAGTGAGCAAGCAGGGGGCCGGCCTTGGCCTCTCCATCACCCGTCAGCTGGTGCACCTGATGGGGGGCGAGCTGTTCGTCGAGAGCGAGCCGAGCGTCGGCTCCACCTTCGCCTTCACCCTGCCGCTCGCCAGCGGCAAGGCGGGCAGCCTGACGCTCGACAGCCGCCAGATAGAGCATCAGCTGATGCGCCAGCAGCCCCTGATACTGCCGGACTGGGAGAGCGACGATCTGCCCCCGCCCCCACCTGGCGCGCCCCTCATCCTGGTGGTGGATGACGAGCCCATCAACCTGCATATCCTCCGCCACCTGCTGCAACCCTGCGGCTACCGCATACTACCGAGCAGCGACGGCCACGACGCCCTGGCCAAGCTGGCCCAGGAGCCGGTGGACCTCATCCTGCTGGACGTGATGATGCCGACCCTGTCGGGCTTCGACGTCTGCCGCCGGCTGCGCCAGCAGCATCCCAAGGACAAGCTGCCGGTGCTGCTGCTCACCGCCCTCAACCAGCCCAAGGAGATCGAAGAGGGCTTCAACGCCGGGGCCAACGACTACCTGGTGAAACCCTTCTGCAAGGAGGAGCTGTTTGCCCGGGTCAGGGCCCTGCTGGAGGCCAGCGCCGGCCGCGCCTCGCTAGTGGAGAATCACCTGCTCAAGCAGGAGATAGAGCACCGCCTGCGGCTGCAGGCCCAGCTGCATCAGGATCAGGAGCGGCTGCTTGCGCTGCTCGGGGAAGGGGCCGACCCCATGGTCTTCATCGACGAGCAAGGGGTGGTGCTGTTTGCCTCCCGGGCCCTGGCCCGCTTGCTGGGCCAGGAGCCGGAAGCCATGGAGGGGCTGCCGCTGGACGAGTGGCTGGCGACCCCGCTGGCGAGCCAGTGGCCCGACATGGCGGCGCGGCCGGAGCAGGATCTGAGCTTCCTGGTGGCGGGCCAGAAGGACGGGCTCAATGCCCGGGCCCTGCCCATCAGCCTGGGAGGTCAGCACGCCTTCGCGCTGACCCTCAGCACCGAGCAGCGCCAGGACGACAACAGGGTGATGGCCCTGGAGAACGCCCTCAAGAGCCTGTCGCGCCAGGCCATCATCGAAGATGGCCAGTTGCTGGGGGAGCTGAGCAGGCTGGGAGGGGAGTTCAGATCGCTGGCGGACAACCTCATTCGCCAGCAGGATGACGAGCCCCTGCGCCGGGCCCTGGTGGACACCATGCGCCTCACCCTGGAGACCTGGCAGCAGAGCACCGGCAAGGGCAAGATAGTGCTGGCGGAGAAGAGCAAGCTGTGGCGCGTCTACATGGACAGATCCAGCCCCCAGACCCGCACCCTCGACAAATACCTGAGCCTGGACACCCTGCCCAAGGCGCCCCGCTGGAAGACGGTGGTGGCCAGCGCCGAATACGTGCTCAAGCAGTGCCCCTTGAGCGAAGTGCAGCAGCAGAGCCTGCACCAGAGCACCCAACTGTTGCGCCAGCTCGCCAGCCGCAAGGGCTGAGGTTCTGCTGCTATCTCGGGTGACCTCTCTTCCGTTGACGACATGAGCCCGAGATATCGAGCAGATGACATGCCAAAAACACCACACCCGCGAATGACGCGGGTGTGGTGTTTTAGAGGTTGTGCCATTGGGGCGCAGGGGCTGCTCCGGCGGTGCGACTCAGCAAGCGGTTTGGCACATCCCGAACGAGGGCATACAGCCTACCCGATGTCAGCCAACGCTCACCTCCCCCCAAGGGCGCCGGTAGCCCAACGCCCATGGGATGAGGCCTGTTCACTCAGGCCTATCTCCTGTCACCCGGCTTATGGCTTCAATTCTCTATTCACCTGGGCGAAGGATTTGGGCCAGGGCTGTGCCTTCCGCAGGGCTGGCGACAGCTGGCGAATGGCTGCCTGCGCCTGGCTCAGGCCGACATAATCCCCTTTCAGCACCACATACCAGGGACTGCCATGGTAGTTGGTGCGATAGATCCACACCTGATCGGCGAGCCGATTGACGCGCACAAACTTCGCTACGGCATCCAGACTGCTCGCTCCCATCAGCTGGATGCTGAGGTGGTTGATGTTCTTCTGGTGCAGGACGCTGGCGGGTGTCAGGTTGACCTTGCCGGATGCCTTGCCTTGCGGCTCGGGCACGGTGGCTGGTTTAGACTGCGATTTCGCTGCCGGCTTGGACACAGGCTCCGGGGCAGGCGTGGACACGGGCTCGGGGATGGCAGGCTCGACCTCAACCAGAGGCGCCGAGGGGGCAGGTATTGGCGGCTCAGGCTGTACGACGTCTTCGGCCACGATCGGCAGGGCGCCGCTGGCCGGCATACCCAGAATGGGGGTCAGCTTGCCGGCCGCACCGTCGACCTGCAGTTCGATCGACTCGGGAGCAGAAGGCAGGAACCCGGTCTCAGCCGGCGGGATCAACGTCGCTCTGGCGCCACTGACCTGATCCGTAGCGGCCTTCCCCACCTCGGGCTCGTCCTGCCGAGCCGTGGGGCTCACATAGCTCAACATCAGCAAGCAGAGGGCGCCGGCCGCCAGACCTATCCCTATCTGGCGAATGAGGGAAGCGGGGTTGCACTTGCGCAGATGGCCTTCGGTCATATGTCCTCCTGGACGGCATGAGAATGAGGGGCGCCGGTGCGGCAGAAAAAGGTCGTGGACCGGCATGGGGGCGGCCGCTCGGCGCGGCAGAAAAGGGTGTAGTCCGTGGGAGCAGGCCCGGATCAGGATGTCACCCCATGTCGCCGTTCCTCCGCGCCCTGGCGGGCTTGAAGAGAAACGGGCAGGACTGCGCCTACAGCCACCTCAGTTTGCCATTCGTTGCCTCGCATCGACGCCGAGCACCATACCGGGGGAGCGCTGAACTTGGCCTGAATCCTCCCCCCATCCAGGGGCCTTGGCCCTGTCCAGGGGCTTGTTTCCGCTGGCATTTACCCCAGACGATCTCCTCTGCTCCATGCGCCTTGAGAAAGCGCCAGCGAGCCGTTCGGGGGCCAAGAGATCGGCAGACTCGAGACTCTGCAAGCTGACGGCAAAAGGCCGCCAGCAGCCTCTTCGCCACGGCCTCGTCACCGCCTGCGTTGACGAGAACACGGCCAGGTTTCCATTTAGCGCTTGATGGTCCTGGCGCTTAGTGATAGTTAAATAACCAGAAAAATCAGTCATGTCGGACACATGACCACGCCAGCGACCTCGATGCCGAGCGGCAGGGGAGCACCATCCCGGACACAGGCAAGCAGCCAGATCCGGGGTGATACAGGATCAAGGAGCGATCAGTGAGGGAGAGGCGTTATCAGGGCGGGTTGCCGCGCAGGGTCATGACATGCTTGTTATCCGCCCTCTGGGGGGGGATCTGGTGTATCGCCACCCTGGCCCATGCCGCAGCGGAGCCGACCAGCCCAGGTCAGCGCCCTGCGCTCGCCGCCAAGGCCGAGGGCTATGCCGCCGAGGCGAGCTGCCTCGGTTGTCACGACAGCCAGGTGGCCCAGTGGAAGGGGTCCGACCATGCCTGGGCCATGCGCCACGCCAGCCCTGACAACGTGCTGGGGGATTTCAACGACGCCCATTTCGACGAGGCTGGCGTCAAGGCCCGCTTCTTTCGCAAGGGAGAGGACTATTTCGTCAATCTCGAGGGGGAAGACGGCAAGCCGGTAGACGTCAAGATCCTCTACACCTTCGGCCATGATCCGCTGCAGCAATACCTGGTCGCCCTCTCCCGCGGCCGCCTGCAAGCCCTGACCCTGGCCTGGGACAGCCGCCCCAGGGCGCAAGGCGGACAGCGCTGGTTCTCCCTCTATCCCGGTCAGCGCTTTGCCACCAGCGATCCCCTGCACTGGACCGGGCGTTATCAGAACTGGAACGCCATGTGCGCGGATTGCCACTCCACCGCCCTCGACAAGGGCTACGACGACAAGAACGACAGCTTCACCACCACCTGGCACGAGCAGACCGTCGGCTGCCAGGCCTGTCACGGCCCGAGCCAGAGCCATGTGACCTGGGCCAATCAGCACAAGGAAGGGGCGGGCGCCAAGGCGGCGGACGGTCACTACGGCCTGGCCGTCAACCTCAAGACCCTCGGCAGTCAGGGCCAGGTGGAGCAGTGCGCCTTCTGCCACAGCCGTCGGCAAGGGCTGGGAACCGGTCAGCAGCCGGGTCATCCGCAGCTGGATCAGAGCCTGCCCACCACATTGCGGGCCTCCCTCTATCATGCGGATGGCCAGATAGATGGCGAGGTTTACGAGTTTGACTCCTTCGTGCAGAGCAAGATGTCCGCCGCCGGGGTGGGCTGCACCGATTGTCACAACCCCCACACCACCAAGGTCAAGCTGGAGGGCAACGGCCTCTGCCTCCAGTGCCACAATCCCCAGCCCCCGACCAGCCGCTTCCCCAGCCTGCAGGCCAGGGAGTACGACAGCAAGGCCCACCATCACCATGAGCCGGGCAGCGCCGGGGCACAGTGCGTCAACTGCCACATGCCGACCAAGACCTACATGGTGGTCGACCCGCGCCGTGACCACAGCCTGCGCATCCCCCGCCCGGATCTGGCGGCCAGGACCGGCAGCCCGGATGCCTGTACCGCCTGTCATCAGGACAAGGAGCCCGCTTGGGCGGCCAAGGCCATCGACACCTGGTATGGCAAGCCCAAACGGCCCCCCCACTACGGGGAGAGCTTCCACGCCGTACAAAGCGGCCAGGGCTCCCCCCTTGCCCTGCTCCCCCCCTTGCTGGCGGACAAGAGCAAGCCCGCCATAGTGCGGGCCACCGCGGCCGAGCAGCTGGCCGACCTCGGCTTGCCTGCCATCCCTGAGCTGCGTCTCGCCCTCAAGGACGACAGTGCACTGGTACGGGCCTATGCCGTCTCCGGCTTTGCCAACACGCCTCCCATGGCACGACTCGACGACCTCCTCCCCTTGCTGCGGGACCCGACCCTGGCGGTGCGGGACGAGGCCATTCGGGCCCTGGCGGACATTGCGCCTGCGCACCTGCCCGCCGAGGATCGCGCCCTGTTCCAAAGCCTGCTTGCCGACTATGAGCGGCGCCTGCGTGGCAATGCGGATCTGCCGGGCGGGCGCCTCAATCTGGCGGTGCTGCTCGCGCGCCAGGGGCGCCAGCAGGAGGCGATGGACGAGTATCACCAGGCCCTTAGGATGGATCCCTACTTCGTGCCGGCCCGGGTCAACCTGGTGACCCTCGCCAGCGCGGCCCAACAGCTGGATGAGGCGGAAACCCTGCTGCGCGACGGCGTCGCCCTGGACAAGATGCCGGTCGCCGACCATGGCAATCTCGCCTACATGCTGGCGCTGCTGCTGGTGGAGCGGGGCAAGACCGAAGAGGCGGTCGACTGGCTGGACAAGGCCGCCGCCGAACTGCCTGGCAACGTGCGGATCCGCTACAACCAGGGTCTGCTGCTCTCCCAGCTGAACCGGCGCGAGGAGGCGCTGGCTGCCCTGCGGGCAGGACTGGCGCAGGCGCCGGACGATCCCGACTTGATCTACACCCTGATCTACCTGCATGCCATTGCCGGTGAACAGGAGGAAGCCTTCGGATACGTCAAGCGGATGCGCAAGGCCGCCCCGCAGGATCCGCGGCTGCTGGCCATCGAACCCTACTGGACCAAGTGACCCTCGGAATGGGGAGCATTCATACCCCATTCTGCACCTGCCTGGCGACCTGGCCTGGCGCGAACCAGGCGTCTGCGTCAGCACTCGGCGTCACAAATGGGTAATTGAGAAACAGTAATGTTCTCACTACGATAGCGCCGAGATGCTGTGTTATGGTTGTTCAGTTGTTAACAAAAAGCTTGTTAGTCTGGATCTGACGGCTCATCGCGCCGCCCCATGGGGACGCCGTCGATGAGCGAACCTCACTCTGCCAAGGAATGGAATGGTGACGACACGCGAACAGATTGCCCAGCTGGAGGCCAATGTCGCCGAGCTGGTATTCGGTCAGGCCGATACCATACGCCACGTGCTGCTTGGGCTCCTGGCCAACGGCCATGTGTTGCTGGAGAGCCTGCCCGGGCTCGCCAAGACCCGCACCGTCAAGGCACTGGCGACCCACCTCGATGCGCAGATGAGCCGCATCCAGTTCACCCCGGATCTGCTGCCCTCCGACATCACAGGGGGCGAAATCCTCCAGCAGACCCCCAGCGGCAACCGGATCAGCTTCCAGCAGGGCCCCTTGTTTGGCAACGTCATCCTCGCCGACGAGATCAACCGCGCCCCCGCCAAGGTGCAGGCCGCCCTGCTCGAAGCCATGGAGGAGCGCCAGATCACGGTGGCGGGGCAGAGCTACCCCATGCCTTCTCTGTTCATGGTGCTGGCCACCCAGAACCCCATAGAGCAGGAGGGCACCTATCCGCTGCCGGAAGCCCAGATGGATCGCTTCCTGATGAAGCTGCAACTGGACTACCCGAAGGTGGAGGACGAGATCCGCATCCTGCGCCTGATCCGGGGCGAGGATCGGCAGCAGGCGGGGGAACATCCCCAACCGAGCCACCTGCCCCAAGAGGTCATCTTCGCGGCGAGGCGCGAGGTGGCGGCCATCCATGTCTCCGAGGCCATCGACACCTACCTGATGGCCCTCATCAATGCCACTCGCCACCCGGCCGAAGTGGATGCCGATCTCGCCCGCTGGATCGCCATCGGCGCCAGCCCGCGGGGCGGGATCAGCCTGGACAGGGTCGCCCGGGCGCAAGCCTGGCTGTCAGGGCGCGACTTCGTCTCGCCCGATGACGTTCGCGCCGTGGTGCACCCGGTGCTGCGCCACCGGCTGCAGCTCTCCTACGATGCCATCGCCGACGGGGTCAACGGGGATGATGTCATCGACCGGCTGCTCGACAAGGTGGCCATTCCGGCCTAAGGAGCACCATGACAGCAGAGACGGGTCTGCACCCGCCAGATGGCTTCGTATATGCCTCCCTTCCCCAGCTTATGGCGCTGGAGCACCACAGCCGCGGGCTCAGCTTCCTCTCCCGCCAGCCCCTGTCGAGCATTCTCTCGGGCGTCCATGCCTCCCGCCTGCGGGGACGCGGCCTGAGCTTCGACGAGCTGCGCAACTACACCCCCGGGGATGACCTTCGTCACCTGGACGCACGCGCCACCCTGCGTTACGGCAAACCCTTCGTGCGCACCTTTACCGAGGAGCGCGACCGCCCGACCCTGCTGCTGGTGGATCAGCGGATGAACATGTATTTCGGCTCCCGCCACTGCTTCAAGTCGGTGGCGGCAGCCCAGCTGGCCTCCCTCTGCGCCTGGATGGCGTTTCATGCCGGCGACAGGGTCGGCGGCCTGGTCTTTGGCGATGAGACCCTGGAGCATATCCGCCCCCAGCGCAGCCGCGCCCGCATCGAAGCCCTGTGCGCCGCCGTGATCCGGGCCAATCACGCCCTCCATGCCGCCCTGCCGGAGGCCGGCCAGCCGGACAGGCTAGATACTGTATTGCGCCACTGCCTCGCCAGTGCCGGCCACGACCACCTCATCTGCATCATCAGCGACTTCGCCGGTGCCGGCGATCAGACCTTGCAGCTGCTGCGCCAGCTCAGCGCCCACAACGACGTGATCGCCATGCAGGTCTATGACCCCATCGCCCTGCAATTCCCCGACAAGGGCAGGATCACCATCACCCAGGGCTCGGTGCAACGGGAGCTGCAGGTAGACAAGCGCCAGGTACACGGGCCGCTCGGCGACTTCCTCTCAGGTCGTCTGCGGGACGTGGCCGAACTGCTGCGCCGCAGTCGGGTGCCCCTGATGATGTTCGGCACGGGGGAGGAGGTGCTGGGGCAACTGCGCCTGGCGCTCGGCCGCCTGACCGGGAGCGCTCGATGACGGCCCAGGTCCCCGACATAGCCCAGCTAAAGGAGCTGGCCATTCCCACGCCCCCGGTCAGCTATCTGCCCCAGACCTGGGGCTGGCTGCTGTTGCTGCTGATCGTCCTCTCCCTGATCCTGCTCTGGGGAGGGCGCCGCTGGTGGCAATGGCGGCGCGATCGCTACCGCCGAGAGGCGCAGGCACGGCTAGAGGCGCTGCGTCTTTCCCTCGCCGATCCCCAATCCCGTCTGGCGGCCCTGCGGGCACTACCCGCCCTGCTCAAGCGGGTGGCGATCTCCATGCCCGGCGGCGAGGGCGCCCGGCCGCTCGGTGGCGACGCCTGGATGGCATTCCTGGCCCGCAGCGCCCCCTTCCCCCTGCCCACCCATTTTGCCGAGGATCTGTTCACCCTGGCCTATGCCCCGTCCAGCCGGGTGCTGGACATCCCCCACGGCCGCATCGATGAGCTCTTCCAGCTCAGCCGACGTTGGATAGGAGAGCATCATGTGGCAGTTTGACGCCCCCTGGGCACTGCTCCTGCTGCCCCTGCCCTGGCTGGCCTACCGCTATCTGCCCCCCTATCGCGCCGCCCGCAGTGCCCTGCGCGTGCCCTTCTTCGCCGCCATGGATCAGGCCCTTGGCCAGTCTCCCCGCACCCTGGGCGGGGGGCGCTGGCAGCTTGGTCTCAACCTGCTGGTCTGGGCGCTGCTGGTGACGGCCTGCGCCCGCCCCGTGCTGATCGAGCCCCCCATTCGCCATGACAGCCCCACCCGCGACATCATGCTGGCCATCGACATCTCCCAGTCCATGGAGACCCGGGATTACACCACCCCGGATGGCCGCCAGAGCGATCGCCTGAGCGCGGTGAAGGGGGCGGTGCAGGACTTCATCCAGCGCCGCAAGGAGGATCGCCTCGGCCTCATCGTCTTTGGCACCGGCGCCTACCCCCAGGCGCCGCTGACCCTGGATCACGCCAGCCTGCAACTGCTGCTCGATGAGGTCGGCATCGGCATGGCGGGCCCCAATACGGCGCTCGGGGACGCCATTGGTCTGGCCATCAAGCTGCTGGAGAAGACCCGGGAGAGAGAGAAGGTGCTGATCCTGCTGACGGACGGCAATGATACCGGCAGCGCCATCACCCCGGCCCACGCCGCCCAGCTGGCCCGCGACCGGGGGATCAGGGTGCACACCATTGGCATAGGCGATCCAGCGGCCAGCGGCGATGCCAGGGTCGACTTGCAGGTGCTGATGGAGATCGCCAACACCACGGGCGGGCGTTTCTTCAGGGCCGACGATCGCCAGGCACTGCACGCTGTCTATGCCGCCCTGGACGAGCTGACCCCACATAGGGTGAAGACCTTCAGCCACCAGCCCAAGCGCGACCTGTTCTGGTGGCCGCTGGGGGCCGGCCTGCTGTTGCTGCTGGTGTGCCACCTCCTGGCCGCCCTGCTCGGCAGGCGCACGCCCCCCTCCCGTATCGAGGAGGAGTCATGACGATCGATCTGGCGGCCTTCCATTTCCTGCGCCCACTCTGGCTGCTGCTGATGGTGCCGGGGATAGTGCTGCCGCTGCTCTGGCTGCGTCGCCACGACATCAAGCGGCAGCTGCGCGGCATCATAGCCCCCCATCTGGTGGCATCCCTGGTCATCACCCCGGCCAGGGAGCGCACCCTGCACCCCATACACCTGCTGGCCAGCCTGCTGGTACTGGGGGGGCTGGCCGCCGCCGGCCCCACCTGGCAACAAGATATTCCCGATTTCCTCGACGATCGGGCCCCGCTCATCCTCGCCGTGGATCTCTCCGCCTCCATGGATGCCGATGACGTACCGCCGACCCGGCTCGCCGCCATCCGCCACAAGCTGCACGACCTCGTCCAGCGCCGGGCCGGTGCCCGCACCGCCCTCATTGCCTATGCCGGCAGCGCACACCTGGTGTTGCCCGCGACCGAGGATCCCGCCCTGCTGGACACCTTTATCCAGGCGCTGGCCACCGATCTGATGCCCAAGCCCGGCAAGGACGTGCTGGGGGTGATCGATGAGGCCCAGCGCGTGCTGGCCGCCGAGCACTCCCCCGGCACCCTGGTCCTGCTGACCGACGGCGCCGACCCCAGCCAGTTTGATGCCATCCGTAAGCGCCTCGCGGGCAGCCGGCTTCAGGTGCTGATCCTGGCGGTGGGTAGCCAGGATGGCACCCTGATCCGCGATGCGAAGGGTCAGCCCCGCACAGGGCCTGACGGCCGCCCCCTGGTGAGCCGCTTCGACGAGGCCGCCCTCAAGGGGCTGGCCAGCGCCGCCAATGCCCCCCTGGGCAGCCTGACCCTCGGCGATGACGATCTCGACTGGATTGGGCTGCACGCCCAGCAGCATTTTCAGGCCGCCCAGGGAGATGATCAGCAGATCCACTGGCAGGATGCCGGTTACTGGCTGTGCTGGCCCCTGGCACTGATCGCCCTGTGCTGCGTGCGCCGGGGCTGGCAGGTGCACTGGCTGGGGGGCGTGTTGCTGATGCAGCTCCTGGGCGCAGCCCCGGCGCCAGCGCACGCCAACGCCCTGGCCGACGCTTTCTTCACCCCGGATCAACAGGGCCGCTGGGCCTTCGAGCAGGGCCACTACCCAGAGGCGGCGGCCCATTTCAAGGATCCCTACTGGAAAGGGCTCTCGGCCTACCTGGCCGCCGACTTCGATCTCGCCCAGGCCAGCCTGGCCCGGCTGGACACGGCCAATGCCTACTTCTACCTCGGCAACACCTATGTGAAGCTGTTCAAGTTCCCGGAGGCGATCCTCGCCTATCAGCAGGCCCTGAAGCAGCAACCCGACTTCCCCGAGGCCAAGGCCAACCTGGCGTTGGCCCGGGCGCTCCAGCAGGATCACGAGGATCAGCAGGAGGCCGGCACACCGGATGAGAAGGCCGACCAGACCCTGGAGGACCAGACACCATCCAAGGGCGGCAAGGCGCAACAGCAGCAGACCCCCCAGGCCAGCTCGGATCAGCTCTGGCTCGACAACCTCAGCACCTCGCCGGCCCAGTTCCTCAGGCGCAAGTTCCTGCTGCAGGATGCGGCCAGCGCGCGCACGCCGGAGCCTGCCCCATGAGAGCCCTGCTGCTCATCCTGCTGCTCGGCCTCGGCGCCCTTGCCCGGGCAGCCGAGCCCGAGGTCCGCATTCAGAGCAGACTGGTGCCCGCCGACGGCGTGAGCGTGGGCGGCACCCTCAATCTGGAGGTGGATCTGCTGGTGGACACCTGGTTTACCGCCGCCCCCGTGCTGGCGCCCCTCCAGCTGGCGGGGGCCGTGGTTGCCCCTCCCAGCAGCGAGGCCAGCCATCTCACCGAGCAGATCGATGGCAAGACCTTCTTTGGCATGAGGTTCACCTACCGCATCACCCCTCAGCTTGCCCAGACATTCGAGATCCCCCCCCTGCAGTTTCAGGTTCAGCCCGGGCAGGGCACGGGGCCGGTCAGCCTCAGCAGCCCGCCCCTGAGCTTCCAGGCCAGGGCCCTGCCTCATGGGGGCAAGACACCCCAGCTGGTCGCCAACGAGGTGCGCTTCACCCAGCAGATCCAGCGCTCTCACACCCCGCTGCGGGTGGGTGACAGCGTGCAGCGTCAGCTGCGCATCGAAGCGGAGGGTGCCCAGGCCATGTTGCTGCCGGTGCCGCACTTCGCGGCGGTGAAGGGGCTCAGGCGTTATGTGCAGACCCCCAGTGTCATGGCCATGGACGACGGCCGCGGGACCACCACGGGGGGCGTGCGCGAGGACAAGGTCAGCTATGTGATAGAGCAGAGCGGCCACTTCACCCTGCCCCCCATCCGGCTCATCTGGTGGGATGCAGGCAGTGGCCAGTCCCAGGAGCTGACGGTTCCCGAGGTCGCCCTGAGCGCGGCAGCTGGCACCTATCAAGCCCCCTTCTCCATCAGCGAGGATCTGCACGCCCTGGGGCAGCAGGCCCGCATCACCCTGGCCGGTAAGGGAGTGCTGCTCGCTGGCCTTGGGCTGATGGCGGTCGCCCTCCTCTGGCTGGTGCGGCCCCGGCTGCAAGCCTTGTGGCACCGCCTCCAGCGGTGGCGGGCAAGCCGCCGGCTCGCCTGGCTCGACTCCCCCGACTACGCACTGCGCCTCGCACGCACCCAGTTGCGGCAGCAACCCGCCGAGCTGGGCGGACTCTATCTCTGGGTGAGGCGGCGCAGCGGGCTGCTGGCCATTGCCCCCTTGCTGAAGAGCGGCCCGACGAGTCGCCTCCACCCTGTGCTAGCCTTCTTCAGACTCAACTACGGCCTTGACAACAAGCCCTCGGGAGAGGACGCCACCACCGGCCTCGCCGAGGAGATAGTGCCGGCCCTCGAAGGGGCCATGATGGAAGCAACCGATCGCCGATCCCGGCCCCATGCCTTGCAACCACTGCATCCTGGGCTGGATGAACCGGATCATCGTCGTCATACAAGGAGGTCATAATGCGTCATCCCCCCATGCTGTCGTTCATGCGCTGGTGTGCCTTGCTGCTGCTCGTACTGCCCTTGCTGGCACGGGCCGCCGATCCGCTCCCCTCCTGGCAGGATGGCCCCTCGCGCCAGGCCATCGAGGCCTTCGTCACCGCGGTGACGACGGAAGGGGGCAAGGATTATGTGGCCCCCGCCGAGCGGATCGCCGTGTTCGACAATGACGGCACCCTGTGGAGCGAGCAGCCCGCCTATTTCCAGGTGCTGTTTGCCCTGTCCGAGCTCAAGCGGATGGCACCTGAGCACCCGGAATGGAAACAACAGCAGCCCTTCAAGGCCGCCCTGGAGGGGGATCAGCAGACCCTGGCCAAGAGCGGCATGGCGGGCCTGCTCCAGATAGTGCTCGCCACCCACAGCGGCATGAGCTCGGCGCAGTTCATCCAGAATGCCCGGCATTGGCTCGACACCGCCCGCCACCCCACCACGGGGCGCCGTTTCACCGAGATGGTGTTCCAGCCCATGCTGGAGCTGCTCGATTACCTGCGGGCCAACGGCTTCAAGACCTACATAGTGTCGGGGGGCGAGGTGGTCTTCATGCGCGC
The DNA here is from genome assembly GCF_038440395.1 of Aeromonas sp. OTU364. Lineage (NCBI taxonomy): Bacteria > Pseudomonadati > Pseudomonadota > Gammaproteobacteria > Aeromonadales > Aeromonadaceae > Aeromonas > Aeromonas sp. OTU364. Next base: position 205,305 of record NZ_JASATR010000002.1, on the reverse strand, counting down.
CTTCGCCGAGCAGGTGTACGGCATCCCCCCCGAGCAGGTGATAGGCACCACCCTCGGCAGCCGCTTCGAGGAGAAGGCGGGTCGCCTCAGCATCCAGCGTCTGCCCAAGCTGGTGCACAACGACGATGGCGTCGGCAAGCCGGAGAGCATAGACCGCATCATAGGTCGCCGCCCCCTCTTCGCGTTTGGCAACTCGGATGGCGACCTGCAGATGCTGCAATGGACCATGGCGGGGGCAGGCAAGCGCTTCGCCGGTCTGGTGCATCACACCGATGCCAAACGGGAATGGGCCTATGACAGGAACAGCAAGGTTGGACGCCTGGACAAGGCCTTGAGTGCAGCGAACAGAGGTAACTGGACCGTCGTGGACATGGCCAGAGAGTGGCGCCGTGTCTATCCGTTCGAGTCGCCCAGGTAGCGTAAGTAAGTGCAAGAGGACCGCAGGATGTCTCGGGATGACGCACCGTCATCAGCTTTCCGGCACTCGCCGTCGCGGACAAGGACTGTAGCGTGATACGGAGATACAACTATGACATTTGCAAGAAAATGGATGCCCGGGCTGGCACTGTCCATCGCGACGGCCCTGGGGGCCTCGGCCGCCATGGCGGCAGACAAGCCCAACATCCTGGTGATCTTCGGTGACGACGTTGGCCAGACCAACATCAGCGCCTATGGCAAGGGGGTCGTCGGCTATCAGACTCCCAACATCGACCGCATCGCCAAGGAAGGCATGATGTTCACCGACTATTACGCGGAGAACAGCTGCACGGCGGGACGCTCGACCTTCATCACGGGCCAGACCATATTGCGAACCGGTCTGTCCAAGGTGGGCATGCCCGGCGTGCCTGTCGGATTGCAGGCCCGTGATGTCACCATAGCCCAGGCCCTCAAGTCCCACGGCTACGCCACCGGCCAGTTCGGCAAGAACCACCTGGGGGATCGTGACGAGTACCTGCCGACGGCCCATGGCTTCGACGAGTTCTTCGGCAACCTCTACCACCTCAATGCCGAAGAAGAGCCCGAGCGCCCCTTCTGGCCCAAGGATGATACCGAGTTCACCAAGGCCGCGACACCGCGCGGGGTCATCCACTCCACCGCGGACGGCAAGATCGAGGACACGGGCCCGCTCAACAGCAAGCGCATGGAGACCATAGACGACGAAACCACCCAGGCCGCCATCAACTTCATGGAGAAACAGGTCAAGGCCGACAAGCCCTTCTTCGTCTGGATGAACACCACCCGCATGCACGCCTTTACCCATGTTCGCCCATCCATGCAGGGCCAGAGCGGCATGCCGGGCAACGACTATGCCGACGGCATGCTCGAGCACGATGGCCATGTGGGCAAGATCCTCAAGGCGGTGGACGACCTGAAGATCGCGGACAACACCATAGTGGTCTATTCCACCGACAACGGGCCCAATCAATGGTCCTGGCCGGATGCGGCCACCACGCCGTTCCGCAACGAGAAGAACTCCAACTGGGAAGGGGCCTACCGGGTACCTGCCATGGTCCGCTGGCCGGGCCACATCAAGCCGGATGTCATCTCTACCGAGATGTTCTCCGGTCTTGACTGGTTCCCGACTCTGCTGGCCGCCGTGGGTGACACCGACATCAAGGAGAGACTGCTCAAGGGCACCGATCTCGGTGGCAAGAACTTCAAGGTGCACCTCGACGGTTACAACCAGCTCGATTTGCTGACCGGCAAGGCCGACAAGGGGGCTCGCAAGGAGTTCTACTACTTCAACGATGATGCCGAGCTGGTAGGCATGCGTTTCGACAACTGGAAGATCGTCTGGTGCGAACAGCGTGCGCCGGGTGGCCTGCAGGTCTGGAGCGAGCCCTTCACCTGCCTGCGCGTGCCCAAGCTGTTCAACCTGCGCATGGATCCGTACGAGCGGGCTGACATCGTCTCCGATCAGTACTATGACTGGCTGACCAAGAACGACTACCTGCTGTTCCAGGGCACCCAGAAGGCGGCGAAGTTCCTGCAGACCTTCGTGGACTACCCGCCCAGCCAGCGTCCTGCCAGCTTCAGCATCGACCAGATCCGGGCCGACGTGGACAAGAAAATAGAAGAAAAAATGAACCAAAAACAATAAGTATTGTGCCAGGTGCCCGCCCCGGCGGGCACCTTTTCTCTCTTCTGTTCGTGCGGATAGTCCCGCCCGATAAGGCTAATTCGATGTCCAAAGCCGCCCATTCCCCCGTTGCCAACCGCCGTGACAAGGTGGAGGCACCCTGCCGTCAACGGGCCTCTTTGAAGATGCTGCTTCCCGCTGCTCTCCTGTTCGCCTCCGGCGGCGCGGCCCTGATTTACCAGGTACTCTGGGTCAAACAACTCTCTCTGGTGGTGGGGGTGGAGGTCTATGCCGTCACCACCGGCATCAGTGCCTTTTTTGCCGGCCTTGCCCTCGGCGGTCTCTATTTCGGTCGCAGAGCCGACCGGCTGCAGGATCCGGTGCGCCTCTACGCCTGGCTCGAGCTGGCCGTGGCGCTGCTCGGCGTTGGAGCCACCTTGGCCCTCTCCCACCTGGCCGAGCCGTTCGCTCGCCTGGAAGCGAGTCTGGGCCTGCTCGCCTGGGTGCTGCCCTTCGTACTGGTCGGCCTGCCCGCCGTGCTGATGGGGGGCACCCTGCCGGTCCTGGTGCGTGCCCTGACCCCTGCCAGTGACAGGGTGGCGAGCGCCGGGGGCAGCCTCTATGCGGCCAACACCGCAGGGGCCATCCTCGGCACCCTGCTGACCGCCTTCCTGCTGCTGCCCCAACTCGGTGTCCATGGCAGCGCCTTCGCCGCCGCCACCCTGAATCTGCTGGCCGCCCTCGGGGCCTGGCTCTGGTGTCGCAAGGTGCGCACGCCCCTCCCCGTCGCCCCGCCCCAGGGCAGCCCCTCGCCCCGGGCCAGAGTGGCCGTAGCCCTCTATTGCGTGGCCGGGGGCATAGCCCTCGGCTACGAGGTGGTCTGGAGCCAGTCCATAGTGCAGTTCATGAGCACCCGCACCTTTGCGTTCGCCGTGGTTCTGGCCACCTATCTCACCGGCCTGATGCTCGGCAGCGCGCTCTATGCGAGGCGAGCCGAGCGCATCCAGAACCCCTGGGGCCTGTTTGGCCTGCTGATCACCGCGGCCGGCCTGCTGGCGCTGTTGCAGGTGGCCGGCCTCGGTCGCTGGCTCGTGATGGCCCAATCCCAGATGGAGCTCTGGACCCTGCAAGTGACCGGCAACGAGCTGGCCGGCATGTGTGCCCGCTTCCTCACCGTGGCCCTCTCCACCGTCTTCCTCCCCACCACACTGCTCGGTGCCGCCTTTCCACTGGCCCTGCGGCTGGCGGCCACCAGCTCGCGGATAGGCCGGGACGTGGGCACCCTGGTGGCCCTCAACACCCTGGGGGGCATCGCCGGGGTCGCCCTGACCGGCTTCCTGCTCATCCCGAGCCTTGGCCTGGTGCGCACCCTGGCACTCCTGGCCGTGCTGGCGGCCCTGCTTGGCTGCATTGCGACCTGGCAGAGCCCGGCTCCTCGCCGCTACCTGGCCGGAGCCACATTGGCCATGACGCTGATGACGATCCTCCTCGGCGCGCTTACGCCACCACAGCGGCTGGCCGAGCTGTTGCCCGGGGCCAGAAACGGGCACCTTGCCTATTACCATGAGGGCAAGGGGGGCACTGTGGCCGTCGTCACCCAGGGACAGGGGGATCGCCGCTTCCAGCGTCTCTACATTCAGGGGGTCTCGAACACCGGGGATGCCATGCCCTCGCTGCGCTACATGCGGCTGCAAGCCCTGCTGCCGCTGCTGATCCACGGCCAGCAGCCGGATTCGGCCCTGGTCATCGGGTTTGGCACCGGCATCACGGCCGGCGCCATGCTGCGCGACCCCGGACTGACCCGCCCCGTGGTGGCCGAGCTGCTGCCTGAGGTGCTGGAAGCCGCCCCCCTCTTCAAGGGCAACTACGATGCCGTCCATGATCCACGCCTCGACATCAGGTTGCGGGACGGGCGACGGGAGCTGCTGCGCAGCGACGAGCAGTACGATCTCATCACCCTGGAGCCGCCCCCCCCCTCGGCGGCCGGGGTGGTGAACCTCTACTCCCGTGACTTCTATCAGCTGGCCGCCCGGCGCCTGCATCGGGGGGGCATGGTGGCCCAGTGGTTGCCGCTGCCCACCCAGAACAGCGAGGAGAGTCGCTCCCTGGTGCGCAGCTTCGTGGAGGTCTTTCCTCACGCCACCCTGTGGACGACCGAGTTTCACGAGATGCTGTTGATAGGATCCCTCGACCCGCTGGCGCTGGATGTCCCCCGGATAAGGGCGCGCTTCGCCGAGCCTGGGGTGGCCGCGGCCCTGACCGAAGTCGGCATAGACACACCCGCCGCCCTGCTGGCCACCTGGGTCACGGACAGGGATGGCTTGCTGCGCTTTGCCGGTGACGCCCAGCCGGTCACCGATGACTGGCCGCGCATCGAATACGCCCCCTGGGTCAGGCGCAACGAGATCACCCGGGTGCTGCCCGAACTGCTGGCGCTGCGCTCACCGCCCCCGCTAAGGCAGGCGGATGCGGCCTTCAAGGGAGAGGTCGAGCGCCAGTGGCAGTCGCTGGATCACTTCTACTCGGTGGCCTTCTATGCCTATCAGGGAGACAGGGACGCCTGGGTGCGCGGGGTCGGCCAGATGACCCCAGAGGAGCGGGCCAACCCCTACTACCGCTGGTTTATCGGCCACTGACCCCCAGGCCAGTCCGTCGGGCTGGCCTGCTCTGGACACAACCCTGCCTGACCCTGTGCGGCCCGATCAGGGCGCCGGATCAGCCTCGCTTTTTGTGGTGGTGACGACACGACAACCCCGGCCATGGCGCAGCCTGGAGGGTCGCGGCAGCCGCGTAGCGCGCCATAGCCACCTCTTCTTTGATACGGACGGTTCAACCGGCCGATCGAGGCCACGCTTTGGCTGCGATGGGGGTTGCCCTGAGACTGGCCAACAAGCAGCAGGTGCTTGACGTGCGCACTGTCACTGCGCAGACACGAGACACGACGGTGAGCCCATGCTGGAGTGGCAAGGCCCGGGAAGAGGGCGTGCTCTGAACCGGTGTGGAGGCTCAGATGAATTTCCCTGCTGTGTCACATTTGAGCGGGGTATATCCTTGTATATTCTGCATATTCCCTTCACAACGCGCCTGATTGGGCAAACGCCGTGATCCTTCCCCCAGTGACCTTTCAGCATGGAGCATGTCACATGAACATCACCCCTATCGCCATCGCATTGCTGGCGGCCAGTTCGGCCCATGCCGCCAGCCCAGCCAATCCCACCGCCCAGACCATTTATCTCGGTGGCGATATCGTGACCGTCAATGATGCGGCGCCGACGGCGCAGGCGCTGGCCATCAGGGATGGCCGCATTCTGGCGCTGGGCAGCGAGCGCGACATCCTCACGCTGCGAGATGGCGAAACCCGGGTGGTCGACCTGCAGGGCAAGACCCTGATCCCGGGCTTTATCGATGCCCATGGTCACGTGTTCAACACCGGGATCCAGGCGCTCTCCGCCAATCTGCTGGCCCCGCCGGATGGAGCAGTGACCAGCATTGCGACCCTGCAACAATCGCTGCGAAACTGGGTCGCCAAACCGCAAAACAGGGCGCACGGGATCATTCTGGGTTTCGGTTATGACGACTCCCAGCTCAAGGAGGGGCGCCACCCCACCCGTCAGGAGCTCGATGCCGTATCGCAAGAGCTCCCGGTGCTCATCATTCACCAGTCCGGTCACCTCGCGACACTCAACAGCAAGGCACTGGCGCTGGCCGGATTCGGGCCCGACAGCCAGGATCCGGAAGGGGGCAAGATCCGCCGTGAAGCGGACGGCAAGACGCCCAATGGGGTACTGGAGGAGACGGCCTTCTTTGGCACCTTGCTGCCGATGTTCGCCAACTTGAACGACAAAGAGAACGAGGCGATTTTCAAGGCAGGCATGACACTCTATGCCAGCTTCGGTTACACCACGGCCCAGGAGGGACGCGCCTCCACCTCCGCGGTCAAGACCATGTACCAGCTGGCCCAGAAAGCCAGGCTGCCCCTGGATGTCGCGGCCTATCCCGATATCCAGATTGCGCGGGATGTCATCGCCCCTCCCTACTACTCCAGCCACTACCAGAACGGGTTCCGGGTCGCGGGAGCCAAGCTCAACCTCGATGGCTCTCCTCAGGGCAAGACCGCCTGGCTGACCCAGCCCTATTTCGTTCCCCCTGCCGGACAAAAGGCCGATTACAAGGGCTATCCCAGCATGAGTGACGAACAGGCAGCCCACTATATCGAACTGGCCCAGCGCAACGGTTGGCAGCTGCTCACCCACGTCAACGGTGATGCGGCTATCGATCAGCTGATCAAGGGGATTGAGGCCAGCGAGAAGCAACATGGCAAACCGGATCGCGGCTTTGTTGCCATCCATGCCCAGACAGCCCGCAAGGATCAGGTCGCCTCGTTCCAGCGACTCGGCATCTTCCCCTCCTTCTTCCCGATGCATACCTTCTACTGGGGGGATTGGCACAGTGATTCCGTGCTCGGCAAGGAGCGGGCGCAGCATATCTCTCCCACCGGATGGGCCCGTGAACTGGGGATGATCTTCACCTCCCACCACGACTCCCCCGTGGCATTGCCTGATGCCATGCGGGTCTATTATGCGACCGTCAACCGGATCAGCCGTACCGGACGCCCCATCGGGCCGGATCAACGGGTCTCCGCTCTGGATGGACTGAAGGCCCAGACCCTGTGGGCGGCAACCCAATACAAGGAGGAGCACGACAAGGGTTCTCTGGAGGTCGGCAAGCTGGCAGACATGGTGGTGCTCTCGGCCAATCCGCTCAAGGTCAAGCCCGAGACTTTGGCCGATATCCGGATCGAAGAGACGATAAAGGAGGGGGTCTCCATCTACCGACGTGACGGGCAGAGCGCTCAGGAGTCGACCGCCTGCACGGATTCCACTCGCTGCAGCGCTGTCGCTACCACAGCCATGGTGGCCGCAGGCCTATTGCATCATCAGCCACACTAGGCAGGAGCATGGCCTGATGCTCAGATACGCTGGGCCATGGCTTGGCCAAGCCAGAGCAAGAAATGCAAAAAGCCCGGTCGAGTCATCGACCGGGCTTTTTCAAAAGATGGCGGAGAGACAGGGATTCGAACCCTGGGTGGCATTGCTGCCACAATTGATTTCGAGTCAATCCCGTTCGGCCACTCCGGCATCTCTCCGCGGGCCCTCATATTGACCCAACCCGAGCCGGGAAATCAACGTAAATCTCGTTGCAGATCAGACGACTGGCTATTAAACCGTCAGCCTGTGGCGGCCCTCCCCTTGCCAGGCCCAGGCTCGCTTGGCGACATGCGACGCCAAGGTGTCGGACCTGGTCCCAGGGCCTGCCACCCCGGCGTCGATCCCGGCTTATGCCCCTTTCCCCGACAAACCGGGGGCTGCGGGCCGAAAACTCCCCTCGACATGCCGCAATACGGCCCGGGAGAAGCACGGTCTGGCGCTGGTAATCCCCGGTCGATTGGTTGACAATCTCCGCTCATTTTTGGGGAGGGAAGCACTTCCCTCGAGAACTGCCGATAGGAAAAACCATGCGCAATATCCGTATCGTCTCACTGCTGCTGGCCGCTGCCAGCCTCTGGACCACACCGGCCTGGTCGATAACCTATCCGCTTCCACCGGCGGGCAGCCGTCTCATCGGTGAGCTGGAAGATTACATAGTCCAACCTGGCGATCATCTGGAGCTGGTCGGCAAACATACCCAGATTGGCTTTTTGGCGCTGCTCGAGGCAAATCCCGGGGTAGATCCCTATTTACCCACACCCGGCACCCGGCTGACCCTGCCGACCCAGATGCTGCTGCCCGATGTGCCGCGGGAGGGCATCGTCATCAACCTGCCGGAGCTGCGCCTCTATTACTTCCCCAAGGACAAGGCGGAGGTGATGGTGCTGCCCATCGGCATAGGTGACATAGGCCGCGAGACGCCCGAGATGACCACCACAGTCATCGCGAAGAATCCGAACCCGACCTGGGTGCCAGGCCCCATGGTGCGCAAGTCCTGGCTGGAGCAAAAGGGCATAGATCTGCCGGCCGTGGTGCCCCCGGGCCCGGACAATCCCCTCGGCAAGTTCGCCATGCGCCTCGGCTATGGCAACAAGGACTACCTCATTCACGGCACCAACAAGGAGTTCGGGGTCGGTCTGCGGGTCAGCGCGGGCTGTATCCGGCTGCGCCCGGATGACATAGAGACCTTGTTCAGCCTGGTACCTGTCGGTACCCGGGTGCAGGTGATCAACCAGCCGGTCAAGATGGCGGTCGAGCCCGATGGCCGCCGCTGGCTGGAGGTGCACTCCCCCCTCTCCCGCACCGAAGCGGAGATGGCCGAGGGGGCGCCCCTGGTGCTCTCCCCCGAGGTCGAGCAGTTTATCGCGGCCCCCGAGATAGACGGCGCCCGGGTGACGGCCCTGCTCGACCACAAGAACGGACTGCCCCGCCCCATCAGTGGCTAAGATCCTCCCGGAGATCACCATGACGAGATGCGGCCTTCCCCTGCTGGCGCTCCTGTTGACCCTGCTGCCCGGCTCAGCCGCGATGGCGGACATACTGTGGATGCAGAACGGCGATCGCCTGACCGGTACCATAGAAGAGATCACGGACGATCAGATCCGCATCAAGCCATCCTACAGCAAGGCCCTGACCGTCCAGCGCCATGCCATCAAGCGCTGGCGCCTGGACAAGCAGGAGCAGCCAAAGCCGCTGACCAAGACGGGGATCCCCTTGCTGGACGCTCCTGACGAAGTGAATGCCTGGCTCCTGACCGGCACCAGCGATCTGAACATCAAGCTCAAGGAGAACACCAAGAAGACCAACAACGTCAACCTCAAGGTCTCCACCGAGCTGGCCAATCTGGACTGGCGTTACAGCCTGGATGGCGAGTACATCTACGAGACGGCGAACAACATCACCGACAGCCACGAATACAAGCTAAAACCCAAACTCGACTTCTTCTTCGACGATCACTGGTTCCTGAGCTCCTCCATTGACATCGACTACAACCTGATCGAAGCGGGCTACCTGGAAATCGACTATGCCTCTGGCCCCGGCTACCGCTTCTGGAATGACAAGCGGCGCCGCCTGGAGTTCATCACCCAGCTGGGTCTGGAGCGGGCCTATTTCAGGCCGGAGGTGTGGAGCAATTCGGACATTTTTGACGACAGGATAATCAATTACCCCTTCGTCAACCTGGGCTGGGACTACCGGCAACCTCTCACCTTCTGGGAGGAGAAGTTCGAGTTGTTCAGCAAGGGGAGCTATGAAAAGTTCGTCGATCAGCCCTCCCCCTACCTGACCAGAAAACAGTCCGTCAGCGGCAGCCTGGGGCTCAGGTACTACTTCAACGATCACCTGCGTCTCTCCTGGTCGAGCGAGCTGGATTGGGACGATGTCTGGTTCGACTACCACGGCCTGGACATGGATGTGAGCGAGAAGGAGTGGCGTCACATCATCACCCTGGGCGCCAGCTTCTAGCCCCCAGAAACGACACAGGCCCACCGAAGTGGGCCTGTGTATCGCCGTGAGGGACGGGCGTCAGAAATAGATACGAGTGACCGACTCGATGACGCAACCAGGGCGGCGGATCCCCTCGATCTCTATCTTGATCTCCTTGAGCAACTCGATCCCCCCCTTGATGGGAGTGACTCGCGACAGCCTGGTACGGGCACGGATGTTGCTGTCCACCTTGATGGGGTAAGGGAAGCGGACCTGCTCCAGACCGAAGTTCACCACCATGCGGGCGCTCGGGAATTCCGGCGCCGCCTCGTCCACCGAGCCGGTGAGCTGGGGCAGCAGGGCCAGGGTCAGGAAACCGTGGGCAATGGTGGTCTTGAATGGCGACTCGGCCGCCGCACGCTCGGGGTCGGTGTGGATCCACTGATGGTCACCGGTCACGGCCGCGAACTGATCGATCAACCCCTGATTTATCTGCAACCACTCACCCACATGGGTCTCTTCCCCGATCCGGGCCTGCAGCTCGGCATAGAGGGTGGCGGCTTCGCCACTCAGCTCAACCGGGTTATCTTCGATCAGGGTCGGCTGACTGTTGACCGCCTGAACCTGGGATGCGCGCTGCTGCCGCACCAGCGACTGGTCGGCCTGCAGATCCAGCACTCTCCCCAGCAAAGGGTGAAGGTGTGCCTTTTGCTGAAACTCACGCCAGTAGTCACGGATCGCCGGAGAGAGCCAATCCTTGAGCTCAAAGGGGTGTTGCGCCAGGATTTCGCGCTTGTGCTTCAGAAAATCGACAACTTTCATGTACCGATCCCTATTCGATTCAAAGCCTGTAAAGAGGTCTAACCAGTCCCATTTTATGAAAGTTTCACAGGTAAGTACAAAAAAATCTCGGCGTACAACTGTACCGGGGATGAAAGTGGTCACTAACACGCAGGGAAAAACGGGCTGGCTTACAGCGGAAAAACGATTGCAACGAGGGGAACGAGACGGAAAACCTCGAGGCTGGCAAAGGGCGTGGTTCGGGGTGTTTTTGCTCTCAACACCCCCTTTTTCCTCAGCGGCCGGGAGCAGACCACCAGGCGGTTCGGCTCGCCTCGTCCAGGAAGCTCCAGGCCAGGATCCGGCTCACCTTGTTGCCCTGCGCCATGTCGATCACCCTGACATCCTGAGCCCCCACCCGAGCCAGCGCCTTTCGTGCGGCAGGCAGATTCTCCTTTTTTGACACCAGCGAGCTGAACCAGAGACACTGGCCGGCAAACTCCTTGCTCTGCTCTATCATGCCGGCCAGAAACGCCGCCTCGCCGCCCTCGCACCAGAGCTCCGCCTTCTGTCCGCCGAAGTTGAGCACGGGAGCCCCCGTCAGCGCCTTGCCGAGGTTGCGCAGCTTGCGCTCCGTCCCCTTGCTCGCCTCCGCCAGCGAGGCGTGGAACGGCGGGTTGCACAGGGTCAGGGCGAAGCGCTCCTTCGGCCCCAGGACGCCGCGAAAGATCTGCTTGGGGTTGTCCTGATGGCGGCACGCTATCTGGCTGCCCAGGCCATTGCTCGCCGCCAGCAGGGTCGCCGCCTTGACCGACACGGGATCGATGTCCGATCCCACGAAGCGCCAACCATACTCACGGGCCCCCAGCAGGGGATAGATGCAATTTGCCCCGACGCCTATGTCCAGCACCCGCACCCCCTTGCCCCTTGGTACTTCCTCCGCACTCTCGGCCAGCAGATCCGCCACCCGATGCAGGTAATCGACCCGGCCCGGGATGGGAGGACAGAGGTAACCCGGCGGCAGATCCCAGTGCTGGATGCCGTAGTGCAGCGCCAGCAGGGCCCGGTTGAGCGCCTTGACGGCAGCCGGATCGGCGAAATCCAGGGTCCGGGTGCCATGTTCGTTCACGAACACGAAAGGCAGCAGCTCGGGGGTACGTTGACAGAGGGCGTCAAAATCGTAAGGGGTCTGATGACGATTGCGCGGGTGCAATCCGGATTTGTGCTGGGTCTTCATGCTGGGCCTGCCGAGGATCGAGGGGGCCACACTATAGAGAGTCGGCCAGGGAAAGTCTAAACGAGGACCATAAAAAACCGGGCCTCCAGGAGCCCGGTTCAAGTGAGGTTGGAAAAACAGTCCGTACTGCGAGCCGTTTGTCCAGCCTGACTCAGATCTCGATCCGGCGTGCCTGCCAGAACTTGCTGCGCCAATAGGAGTTGTCGAGCTTGGAGCGGGTCACCCCGGCGCGGGTGGAGGCGTGGATGAATTCACCGTTGCCGACATAGATGCCCACATGATTGAGGCGGCGGTTGATCTTGAAGAAGACCAGATCCCCTTCCACCAGATCCTGCTTGGAAACGCGGGTGCCTTCATGAACCTGGGAGCGGGTATCGCGGGGCAATTCGATGCCGACGGCATTGCGGAACACTTCACGGGCGAAGGCGGAGCAATCTATGCCTCGCTGGCTGCTGCCCCCCATGCGGTAAGGGACGCCACGCCACTCTTTGTATACGGTCAGGATTTCGTTGACATCTGGTGTGGGTGAAACTTCGGGTTCAATCACGGGTTCCATCATGGAAACCTCGATCTTGCTCGCGACCTCGGGCTGGGGTGCAGAAGCACAACCCACCATTCCGAGCGCGACCAGCAGTAGCATCAGGTGGCGCAATCCTTTATCCCCGCAAATAGAGTGAAACTTGTTAAAATGCAGCCCGACAGGGCAATTTATAAGGCAACAGCACCCGACTATATCCAAGAATTCTATCGAGGCAAGCGAAAATCCCTATCGACCTCACATTTTTGCAAGGAAATGCACTGTTTTGCATGATTAATGTGATCATGGCCAAACAATATACAATCGCAAAAGTAGCGGTTTTGCCCTGTCAAAACGGATCGTTATCGCTATTTCGACCTCATTTTAAAGTGAAATATTATGCTCTATGCGGATCTCTATTTGTTAAAACCGGCGCTCATCGACGCCGAGCAGTTGATCGGGCTGCAATCAGAGCTCTCGCCGGACGAATATCGCCATTGGCACGAGATCCGCCAGCCTGGCCGCCAGCGCGAGTACCTGCTCGGCCGGATACTGCTGCGCCGCCTGCTGGCCGAGCGGCTTGGCTGTCCGCCCGATGCGCTGGTGTTTCGCACCGGCGAGCACGGCAAGCCCACCCTGATCAGCCATGACTGGCAGTTCAATCTCAGCCACAGCGGGGACTGGTTAGTACTCGCCCTCTGCCAGCAAGGCCCCCTCGGCGTGGACGTGGAGATGGGCTTGCGCCGGCGCCCCGTCCTGCCATTGGCCCGGCGTTTCTATGCCCCTGAGGAATATCAGTGGCTGCTTGCCCTGCCATCCCGGGAGCAGGCCTCGGCCTTCTATCGGCTCTGGTCACGCAAGGAGGCGGTGCTGAAAGCCCAGGGGGCCGGCATTGCCGCGGGGCTCGACAAGGTGCGCTTTGTACCGGAAGAGGGGTGGCGGCTGGACAACCGGCTCGATACCCGGCGCTATCAGGTGCTGGACTGGCATGTTGGCAGCGGCTGGCTGAGCCTCGCCGCCCCGACTCGCCAGATCAATGGCTACCTGCTGGATGAGCGCTTGAAATCCACGTCCCTGGACCCCATGTTGATCCACACCATTTTCCGAGAGTCAGCCTCATGATCGTCGACATCAATCCCCAGAACTTCCACGCCGAACTGATCGATGCGTCCATGAAAAAGCCGGTCGTCATCTATTTCCACGCCCCGCAGATGCCAGAATGCCAGGGCATGACCCCGCTGGTGGAGACCCTGGTCGGCCCGGCCAATCCCGCGGTCACCCTGGCCAAGGTCGACATGAACGATCCCCAGCTGCAACCCCTGGCCAGCCAGCTGGGTCTGCGCGCGCTGCCCGCGCTGGTGCTGTTCCATCAGGGGCGCCCGGACGAGCAGGCCATCCTGGAAGGGCCTCAAGATGAGGCCACCCTGCGCCAGTACTTCGCCGCCTTCGCCGCCAAGGAAGAGGAGCTGCTGCTCGAGAAGGGTCAGCAAGCCCTGGCTGAGGGTCAGGCAGATGTGGCCCATGCCCATCTCACCCAGGCCCACCGACTGGCCCCCGAGCGTCACGACATCAGCCTCTGGCTGGTGCAGGCGGCGCTGGATCTGGCTCTGCTGGATGAGGCGCAGGCCCTGCTCGCGACCATCCCCATGGTGGCGCAGGATGATCACTATCAGACCCTGAGTTCCCGCCTGGCCCTGGCGCTACAAGCCAGCGACAGCCCGGAGCTGCGCGCCCTGGAGCAGCGTCACGCAGAGACACCGGACGACGACGCCCTCACCCAGGAGCTGGCGGTGCAGTACAGTCAGGTTGGCCGTCAGGAAGAAGCCCTGGCGTTGCTGTTCAACATTCTCAAGCGCGACATGGCGTTTGGCGATGCCAAGAAGATCTATCTCGATATTCTGACCACCATGGGAGCACACCCGGCTGCGCAGAGTTATCGCCGCAAGCTCTACAGCCTGCTTTATTGATCGATGAAGATATCAGGGGATGCCGAGCAATCGGCATTGCCTTGTTCAGGCAGGCAGTGCAGTAATAAGAGAAATGACGAATTTCAGGCAAAAAAAAATGGCGCATTGAAATGCGCCATTTTTTCGCATGGATTACTTCTTGTAGGAAGTAGCCATGTTGTCGATGCGCTGGTTAGCACGAGCTGCTTCTTGGTTAGCAGTTGCGATATCAGCAGCCATCTTGGATTGATCAGCACGAACTGCGCTAACATCTTGAGCCAGTTGGTCAACTTTGTTAGACAGATTCTGAACGGAAGTTTCCAGTTCGCTGGTGTTTGCACAACCGCCCAGCAGGGCAGACAGACCAACAACACCTACCAACAACATTTTCTTCATTTTTAAAGCTCCCTTTAACTCGCCAGACGTTTAGCAAGCGGCGTGATTATGGCACAAATAAATACGAGTTTGGATAGGCCCCATCACAGATAAATGCATTAAAACCCTCATTTTTTTTTAAACGCACACTTTTTGTGCAAATTTAAGTCAAAAACGAGTGCCCTGGATGAGGTTCGCACCAAGCGTAACCAAAAAATGCCCTTAATACAATTTCGTATGAAGCTTAAGCTGAACGTTCAGACAGCATTTGACGATATTGCACCAGATCTTCGATGGTCAGCACCGGCATCCGGTGCAGGCGACCGAAGGTCACCAGATCCGGCAACCTGGCCATGGAGCCATCGGCCTTGGTCAGCTCGCACAACACCCCGTAAGGCTTGAGACCGGCCAGCTGCATCAGGTCCACCGTGGCTTCGGTATGACCGCGCCGGGTCAGCACGCCGCCGGTGCGGGCACGCAGCGGGAAGACATGGCCCGGGCGATGCAGATCAGAGGGTTGGGCGCCGTCGGCGATGGCGGCCTGGATGGTGGTGATGCGGTCGGCGGCGGAGACACCCGTGGTGACGCCCTGGGCCGCTTCTATGGTCACGGTGAAGGCGGTCTGATAATGGCTGGAGTTGGCCTCCACCATCATGGGCAGCTCGAGCTGGCGTACCCGCTCGTCGGTCAGGCAGAGGCAGACGATGCCGGAGCATTCGCGGATCATCATGGCCATCTGTTCGTTGGTCATGGACTCGGCGGCGAAGATGAGGTCGCCCTCGTTCTCCCGATCTTCATCATCGGCCACCAGCACCCCTTGACCGGCACGCAATGCGGCCAGCGCGGCTTCGACGCGGGCAATGGGATCACCAAATTCACTGAGTAGAGACTGATTCATGGTAAGACTCCTAAACAAGACAAGGACCAGAATCAGGGCATGGAAAGGCAGACAGAGATAGGTATGCAGCAGCCGGCCCATAGGGAGCCAGGAGTGCAATATCTGTCTTATCCTCTTTCATCCGGACTGTGACCGTCGGCTCCGGCATCTCACCGGATCTGCTGACCCCGACCCCGGTTTCAAACCAGGCTCGGGCGCTCGCGGGCTCCCCGAGTCAGATCGGGATACCGCCGGTGGGGAATTTCACCCCGCCCTGAGAATAAGCGCAGACAGCCTAAAGAAAAAAAACCCAGGATACCAGCCCAAAACCCATCAAAGATGAATAGGATGCAGTGCACCGCCCCCCGCTGGCGACTTGCCACTCAGCTGCACGGCGCGCTGTCCTTTCTGATTTTGTTTATGGCATAGTGCCAGCAAAAACGTGCAGCCCGCGCAGACTCGGGCGCCAACACCACAAACGGAATCATGACAGAGATGGAAAAGAAAATACTGCTGACCGATTGCCCCGACGCCAAGGGACTCATCGCCAAGATCACCAACATCTGCTACAAGCACCAGCTCAACATCAACAAGAACGACGAGTTCGTGGATCACGAGAACGGCCGCTTCTTCATGCGTACCGAGCTGGAGGGTCGCTTCAACGACGAGACCCTGCTGGCGGATCTCGACGACGCCCTGCCGGCGGGCGCCCAGCGCCGTCTGGTCAAGGCGGGCAAGAAGCGCATCGTCATCCTGGTCACCAAGGAGACCCACTGCCTCGGCGACATCCTGATGAAGAACTACGCCGGCGCGCTGGACATGGACATAGTGGCGGTGATCGGCAACTACGACACGCTCGCAGAATTGACGGGCAAGTTCGACATCCCCTTCCATGCCGTGAGCCATGAGGATCTCAGCCGCACCGAGCATGAAGAGCAGGTACGCACCCTCATCGACGGCTACCAGCCGGATTACGTGATCCTGGCCAAGTACATGCGGGTGCTGACCCCGAGCTTCGTGGAGGCCTATCCGCGCAAGCTTATCAACATCCATCACTCCTTCCTGCCCGCCTTCATCGGTGCCCGCCCCTATCGTCAGGCCTTCGATCGCGGGGTCAAGCTGATCGGTGCCACCGCCCACTTCGTCACCGACGATCTGGATGAAGGCCCCATCATAGAGCAGGACGTGATCCACGTGGGCCATACCTTCAGCGCCGACGACATGGCCAAGGCGGGACGGGATGTGGAGAAATCCGTGCTGAGCCGTGCCCTGGAGCTGGTGCTGAACGAGCGGGTCTTCGTCTACGGCAACAAGACGGTGGTGTTCAAGTAACCCAGCCCGTCGTTCGACGCCCAGCAAAAAGGCTCCCGAGGGAGCCTTTTTCGTCTGCCTGCGCTTATTGAGGCAGGGGCAGACCGTTGATGGTGACCACTCCCTTGTCGAGCTTGAGCTCGGCATTGAGGTGCGCCGGCTCCGCCTTCAGATAACCCAGGGCCGTGAACTGGGCCAGCATGGGCGCCAGCTGCGGCACCGCCTTGCCCAGCTGGTCACCGAGACTGGCATTGAGCAGCCCGGACAGGGCCTGCATCCCCTCCTCGCTTCCCATCAGTTGCTCCAGAGTGGTGGGGGCAAGCTTGGCCTCCCCTTGCAGGCTGACGGGCTCGCCGTTGAGCTGGGCGCTGAGATCGGTCAGCTCCAGCGTGGCCCCCCGTTGCAGCATCTTGTCCAGCGCCTGCTGGATAGCCGCCTCGTCCACCCGCTGGCTGCTGGCCTCCTGCAGGGTCTGATAGCCCTCCAGATCCAGCCCCTTGAGCGCCAGATCCAGACTTCCCTGGGTCAGTGCCAGGCTGTCGCTCTCGTTCTCCAGATTGAGGGTCGCCACCTTCATCTGATAACGGCTGGAGAGGGTCTGGGCATCGTCCCCCGCCAGCTGGGTGTTGGTGCTGACCCCCTGCAACGAGAGCTTGACGCTCTCCGGCAGTTGCAAGGAGAGGGCAGACAGCGTCATCTCGCTGTTAGGAGAGAGCCAGATGCCGCTGATCTCGGCCATGTCGGCGCTGCCCTTGAGATCCGCCAGGGCCAGATCCATCTTGCTCTGCGCATCGTGGACCGTCATGCCCAGCCACTGGAAGACCAGGTGGCCATTGCCATCGAGATCCCCGCGATAATCCCCGCTCAGTGGCAGGAAGCTGAACTCGTTGAGCCCCTCCTTGACCTTGAAGTCGCTGGCCCAGAAACGGGAGCTGTTGCTCATGGTCCAGAGGCTGCTGGCCGACTCCAGGCCAAGCTGCCATTGCTGCATGCCGAGGGCGGTGAAGACCGGGGCCAGGGTCCCCGCCGAGGTGTCGAGCAGCATGTTGCTCTTGATATAGAGCGGCAGCAGGCGGCTGTTGACGCGCAGCTGCAGCTCGATGGGGTCACTTCCCGCCATCTGGGGATCGATACTCGCCAGCGTCTCCTGTGTCACCACCACCTTGAGCACCCCATCACGGGTGAACAGGTTCTCGCTGGTGGGCAACCAGGTGATCTCGACGCCGCTCTCCTGCTTGGCCCTCACGATCTGCTCCCCCAGGATGCGATCGAAGGCATTGCCCGTGTACCAGCAGGCGCCCAGCCCACCCACCACCAATGCCGCTCCGGCAGCCATGGCCACTGTCTTTTTCATCTGCTCTCTTACTCCTGATTTTTCTATGGCGGGTGCCTAGGCGCACTCTACGGGGAGTATGGGAACACAAGCAAGCCAGATCCCGGCTCATGGCCCATTCTCGACTGTCACAGCAAGGGGCTGAACAGGTAGAAGATGTTCTCCAGCAATTTTTTGTACCAGGGGCGGGCCCGCCACTGGGTCAGCGACATGGGGGTCGCCTCCAGCATGTAGCCCTGCACCAGCTGATTCATCTCGGCGACAAACACCGGGTTGTCGATGAGCAGGGTGATCTCGAAATTGAGCCAGAGGCTGCGTCTGTCGAGATTGACCGTGCCCACCAGGGCGAAGTCGTCGTCCACCAGCACGCTCTTGGTGTGCAGCAGACCGGCATCATAGCGGTAAATTTCGACCCCGGCCGCCAGCAGATCCTCCATGAAGGAGTTGCTCGCGTGGTTGGCCATCAGGGAGTCGTTGCGCGCCGGCAGCACCAGCTGCACCAGCACGCCCCGCGCCGCCGCCGAGGAGAGCGCCGCCGCCAGGGGATCGTCCGGTACGAAATAGGGGGTGGTCAGCACCAGGTGGTGGCGCGCCTGATAGATGGCCAGCAACAGGCTCTGCTGGATGCAGTCACCGCCGACGAAGGGGCCGGAGGGTATGAGCTGGGCCCGATAGTTGGTTTGCGGCCAGGCCTCGGGTTCGTGCTGCAGGCTGTCGAGCAGCCGCTCGCCGGTCTCCATCTCCCAGTCCCAGACGAAGGTGGACCACATCAGGGGCACCACGGGCCCCTGCACCCTAATCATGATGTCGACCCACTGACCGACACCGGCATCCTGCTTGAAGAAGCGGGGATCCACCATGTTCATGGAGCCGGTGTAACCGACCCTGTCATCTATCACCACCAGCTTGCGGTGCATGCGCAAGTCCTGGCGCTGGAACGGAATGCGCCAGGCCCCCACCGGCAGCACCTCCACCACCTTGACCCCGGCCGCGCGCAACGACTTAGGCCATGGGGAGCGGAAGAAGGTCTTGCTGCCGACGGAATCGAGCAACACGCGACAATCCACGCCGCGCGCCGCCACCTCGACAAGGGCCTCGCACACGGCGTCCACGTCCCCGCCAGGATGCCAGATGTAGAACTCCAGGTAGCAGGACTGGGAGGAGCCGCGGATGTCGCGTACTATCTCCTGAATGATGGTGTCGGGCTTGTGCAGCAGCGTCATCCGGTTGCCCGAGAGCATGGGCATGGCCAGCCGCCCCTGGATCAGATCATGGAGCGGGCGCGCCTTGCTGCCCACCTCGCAGCAGTGCTGGGGAAAGAGGCGGGCGAGCTGGCGGATCCAGATGGCATAAGGGCGATACATGGCCTGGGCGCGTTCGGCCCGCTTGCGGCCGAGCCGTATCTCCCCAAACAGCACATAGAAGCCGACCCCGGCGAAGGGGATGGCATAGATGAGCGCCAGCCAGGCGAGGGAGACGCCGATGGGGCGCCGCTTCATCACCACTCGCAGGGAGATCCCCGCCACTATCACGGTGTGAAACAACAGCAACAGCCAGCCAAGAAAGCGGGAGAACAGCAACTGAATGTCGTATTCCAGACCGTCGAGCAAGACGACTCCTTGGTGTAATGGACAAAGGGCATGGGCAGATCCCGCAGGGCCACAATGGTATGCTGTGGGACAAACCCATTCTATCAGGTCGTTAGCATGATCCTGCAATCTATGCTGCTGAGTCTGGCCATGCTAGGTCAAGGCTCATATGACATCAATGAGCAACAGATAAACCAGTACCTGCAATCCCAGGTGCAAGTCGACAAACAGCTGGAGTTGCCCGGCATCATCAAGGCCCATGTCCAGCTCGAGCAGAGCGATGTCCAGATCGGTCGCCAGAGCCCGGATACCGCCAGGGTCTTTGGCAAGGGGAAACTGAAGATCTCCCTGCCGGACCAGACCCAGTACGACGCGCTGCTGAACATGACCTATGAGGCAAGGCCGCGCTACGACAAGGCCCAGAGCGCGCTCTTCCTCGATAACATGAAGCTGATTGACTACAAGCTGGAGCCGGCGGCGGCGGAGCAGAAGTTCGGTTTCATGCTGAGGATGCTGCTGCAGAGCATGGAGAAGCGGCTGGAGACCCAGCCCGTCTACAAGCTCGACGACAAGGATCCCAACCAGGCCTGGCTCAAGGAGAATCTGCTGGGGCTGGAGCTGTCACCGGGCAAGATCCGCCTGCTGACCAAGCCGAAGGATCAGTTGTAGACAGGGGCCGTCGCCTGACGCACCAGCAGCTCGATCTGGTAACCCTGTTCGCGCTGCTGGTGATAGAGGGTATGAAGCGGTCCGTCGAGTTCATGCAGGGGAAGGTGGGCAAAGCCCGCCTTGAGGTAGAAGGGTTTCTCGAAGGGCAAGGCGTGGCAGATCACGGGTTTGTCCAGCAGATCGTTGCAGGCATGCTGCAGCAACCGGGAGCCCAGCCCCAGTGACTGGTAGTGCGGCAACAGCCGGAAACCGCACAGGTGGTAATAGTCCTGTTCGTCGCGCAGGCGCACGGCCCCCACCAGCCAATGGGCATCCCGTACCACGAAGATCCGCTCGGCCAGATCCGGTACATAGTGGGAAAACGTCGTCTCGTAATAGTCCCTGATCAGGGAAAGATCCGCATCACAGTACTCTTCGAATCTGAGCTCCATCGCCCGCCTGCTTATCATACCCATTTCGCTCTGGCCACCTGGCCCTCTCTTGCCCTATCAACCGGCCCCACGAAGAGATCAGACCAGAGTGGAGCAACAGCAAGATAACACGCCTTTAACTTACAAAAAAGCCAATAGCCAGCTGGGGAGTTGCGCCGCCATCCATGGCCCCTTGCGGGGCTGCGTCATCCACCTCTGGGGCTATTGGCGCCCTCTGCCCGGGCTTTTCTTGCCACTCGTCGCCGGGGCCCTTGTTCTGCCTCGCCCCGGATGCTTTACTCAACGTGGCTAACAAGGCTTAAGGAGCAAGCCGTTGAAAGCATGGATGTTGCTGGGAGCCATTTCGCTGTTCCCCCTCAGTGCCTGGAGTCAGACGCCGCCACCGGCCGAGGTGGTGGTCCTGACATCCGAGTCGATCCCGTCACCCAAGGTGGCAGAGCCCGCACCACCCCCCGCCGCGCGCCAGATCCAGGTCTACAAGTCGGTGCAAAAGAACGGTGTGGTGCGCTATTCCGACATGATGCCGGAGCAGGGCCACTACGAGTTGCTGCTGTTCAACGACTGCTACGCCTGCGATCCCGCCTCCAGGGTCAACTGGCGTACCACCGGCCTCTTCCTCTACGACTATGCCAGCACCATCACGGCGGCGGCCAAGACCTATCAGGTGGAGCCCGCCCTCATCCGGGCGCTGATCCACGCCGAATCCGCCTTCAACCCCCTGGCGGTCTCCCGCAAGGGGGCCATGGGGCTGACCCAGCTGATGCCGGCAACCGCCCGCGAGCTCGGGGTCGGCAATGCCCTGCTGGCGGAGCAGAACATCTTCGGCGGGGTGAAATACCTGGCGGGCCTGCTCAAGCAGTATGACGGCAACGTTGCCCTGGCCACGGCCGCCTACAACGCCGGGGCCGGTGCGGTGCAAAAACACGGTGGCATACCGCCCTATGCCGAAACCCGGGCCTATGTAGCACGGGTCAAGCTGCTGCACCAGCGCTATAAAGAGATGCTGAGCGCCCGGGGCCTGTAGCCCTGTGCAAGAACAAGCACGGCGGCATCCCCTCCCATCCATGGCCGAAACCCGGGCCTAGGTGGCACGGGTCAAGCTGCTGCACCAGCGCTATAAAGAGATGCTGAGCGCCCGGGGCCTGTAAGCCCTGTCCAAGACACAGGCACGGCGGCATCCCCTCCCATTCATGGCCGAAACCCGGGCCTAGGTGGCACGGGTCAAGCTGCTGCACCAGCGCTATAAAGAGATGCTGATCGCACGGGGCCTGTAAGGCCTTCCTCCCCCCCTCTCCTCAGCCAACCAATAGAACCGGGGTCATCCCGGTTTCGCTGCCCTCCAGAAACAAAAAAACACGCCCTCAGGCGTGTCGATACCACACGTAGTTCAGTAACAGCTCACTCTTTGGTGGCGATCACGCGATAGGCCAATGCCCCCAGAATGGCACCGACGATGGGAGCGACCCAGAACAGCCAGAGCTGGCTGACGGCCCAGTCACCGACAAAGAGCGCCACACCCGTGCTGCGAGCCGGGTTCACCGAGGTGTTGGTCACCGGAATGCTGATGAGGTGGATAAGGGTCAGGCACAGACCGATGGCGATGGGGGCAAAACCCGCCGGTGCACGGCTGTCGGTGGCACCCATGATGACGAACAGGAAGAAGCCGGTCATCACCACTTCACACACCAGTGCCGCCAGCAGGCTGTAGCCGCCCGGTGAGTGCTCACCATAACCGTTGGAGGCAAAGCCAGCGCTCACGTCAAACCCGGCCTGGCCGCTGGCGATCACATAGAGCACGCCGCCCGCCGCGATACCGCCAAGGACTTGAGCCACTATGTAAGGCACGACGCCCGATGCAGGGAAACGGCCACCGGCCCACAGACCCAGGGTCACGGCCGGGTTCAGGTGACAACCAGAGATGTGACCTATGGCAAAGGCCATGGTCAGCACGGTCAGACCGAACGCCAGGGCCACACCCAGCAGGCCTATCCCCACATTCGGGAAAGCGGCAGCCAGCACGGCACTGCCACAGCCCCCCAGCACCAGCCAGAAGGTGCCCATAAATTCAGCTGCAAATGGTTTCACTCTCATATCTCCCGATGATGACTAGAACAGGAGCCTGGAAAAGGCTCATACGGACACTGCTATTCAACAGGCGCCATATTATGGGAGTGTGGTGGCATAAGACGAAGTTGGCTTATTTTACGCAGAATGTGTGACGTGTATCACAAGTTGTTGATTCGGCGGGAGCTTCATCTCCCGCGCCGCCCCACTTCTCATCAGAGTCCCCCCTGACCGTGCGACAGGTTGTGACCCAATCAGCGCTTTTGAGAACAGCGCGCCTGGCAACAGGGTGGTGCCAGGCGCTATGGGCGTCCTCCCAGAGCCCGTCAGGGATCAGCGGTAACGGCCACGCACCGAGCCGGTGGCACGCCCCGCCATCTTGATGAGGCTCTGGCGGGTGTGGAAGTGACAGAGCGCCACCCCGAGGGCATCCGCCGCATCCGCCTGGGGGGTGGCAGAGAGCTTGAGCAGATGGGTCACCATGTGCTGCACCTGCTCCTTGGCGGCGCCACCTGTGCCCACTACCGCCTGCTTGATCTGGGTCGCCGAGTATTCGCTCACCGGCAGCAGGGCGTTGACCGCCGCGACGATGGCGCTGCCCCGCGCCTGACCTAGCTTCAGCGCCGAGTCGGCGTTGCGGGCCATAAAGACCCGCTCGATGGCGAACTCGTCCGGCTTGAACTGGGTGATGATCTCGCTCACCCCGTCATACACCTGCTTGAGCCGTGACGGCAGCTCGCCCAGGTCGGTGCGGATGCAGCCCGAGCCCAGGTACTCCGCCTTGCCGGAGACGATGCGGATGACGCCGTAGCCGGTGATCCGCGAACCGGGGTCTATGCCCAGAATAATGCTCATGAAGGGATCACCCTGTCCGCCACGACCGGGCGCTCATCACGGGCCCGTGGCAGGCCAGGCACCATTTGCGAAAAGTTGCTCATCACACTCTGTTGCTCTGCTGCTCTTTCATGGGCGCCAAGATAGCAAACAAGCGCCCCCTTGGCTCGCACGGCGGCGCCCTCCCCTGTCAACCGCACAGGGATCCGTCATCTTGTACAGTACTCTGGTTGTATTTTCGCCCCTGCACTCCATCGGCAGCCCATGGGAAGGGCGAGCCGGGCTCACTCCCCCGCCAGCTCAACCAGTCGCTCCGCCAGCCGGTGGCTGTGCAGATAGCTCTCGATAAGTCCCCCATCGGCCCTGCCCGTTTCAATTTGCTGATACCAGTGGGCCAGCATGGCGACAAAACCCCGGCTCGCCAGCACCGGCTGCCAGTCGTCGGGGGCCAGGGTCTGCACCACCTTGCCCTGGGCCAGGGTACCCCGGGTGCAGTTCTCGATATGCAGGGAGAGGTTGTCGCCATAGGCGTCGATGCGCTCCTCGGTGAGACCGGCGCTACGGTTCATGCTACCGCTCACCGCCGCCTGCCCGCTCTGCCAGGCGACGCTCACCCCGGCCAGCAACTCGGGCTGCTGGGCACTTCGCCGCAGCACCGCGTGCAGATCCCCGCTCGGGGCGCCGCCATAGCAGCAGAGGCTGTCGAGCACATGGATAAAGTCGTCGAACAGGAACTGGCGCGGCAGCCCCGGCAGGGAGTGCCTGTGCTTTTGCCAGTTGAGCTCGGTGAGCGCTTGGCTGCGGGCGGTGGCCATGGCGGGCAGATAGCGGCGGTTGAAGCCCACAAACAGCGGGCAATCCTGCGCCAGGGCGAGGTCGGCAAGCGCCTCCACTTCGGCTGCGTTGTCACAGAGCGGCTTGTCGACAAAGGTGGGAATGCCGGCGCGCAGGCACTGCTCCGCCAGTTTGCCATGCACGGCGGTGGCGGCGTGGATCATCACGGCGTCCGGTCGGCTCCCGAGCAGCGCATCCACCTCGGTAAAGCACTCGGCAATGCGGTACTGGCGGGCCAGCTTGCCGAGCACTTGAGGGCTGCGGGTGCAGAGCAGCGGGGTGACTCGCTCGTCACTGGCAAGCAGCGGCAGATAGGCCTTCTGGGCGATATCACCCAGGCCAATCAGGGCAATGCGCATGGGAACTCCTTGTCATGAGTGCGATGGCACAGGGTAACATCTCACTCGCACCGGGCACATCCAATGCCCTGCACACTGGCCGGTCACCGACCCCGTCAGGTGGGGAGTTTTCTTGCTGCCATCCGCTGGCTAAGATGCCCTCTTACCGCGCTGACCCCATCAAGGAAGACCATGAGCAATTCGCCCCTTCACTCTCTGTTTCGCTACAAGGCCTGGGCCGATGGCGAACTGCTGGATGCCCTCGCCACCCTGGACCCGCAGCGACATCCCGAGGCGCACCACACGGCCCTTCGCATCTTCAACCATATCCATGTGGTCGATGCCATCTTCAAGGGCAATCTGCTGGGGAAGCCCCATGGCTTCAGTGCCACCAATACCCCGGAGACGCCGACCCTGGCTTCGTTGCGAACCGCCATCGGCACGCTGGATGCCTGGTATCTGGATTACGTTGCCAGCTTGAGCCAATCAGATGGCGAGGCCGTGCTCTCGTTCAACTTTGTGGATGGTGACAGGGGACAGATGAGCCGCGAGGAAATGCTGCTGCATCTGGTGACCCACGGCGGCTATCACAGAGGGGCTATCGGGCGCATTTTTGTTCAATGCGGCATCACGCCACCGCGCGATACCCTGACCACCTTCTTGCATCGCAGCGAACCCGAGCGGCGAAGCAGCTAAACGACAAACGAGGGCGACCCATGTCGCCCTCTATTCTGGGGATTTGGCCTGCTCCCTGATATCGAGCCACTTGCCGATTCGGGCCCCGAGCTCGGAGCAGATCATGGCGCTGACCATGGCCCCTATCATCCGGTTCATATCCGAGATCTCTTTGGATTCCAGAAGCAGGGGCACAATCAGGTTAAAGGCTATTAGCCCCATCACCAGCCCGAGCCCGCCACCCACCTTCTCTCTTCGGGATCTTGCTTTGATCGCCATCCGATTGCTCCTGCGCGGGAAGATATGCAGGGGGTACATTCCCCCCCTTGCCTACACACCCGGCAAGATAACAAAGCCTCCCCTGTTTGGGACAGCCATCTTTTAGGGCAGCAATATATTCAGGAGAGAGGCCGTTATGCCTCTCCTACCTTTTCGTCAGTCGCCAAGATAGCAAAGTCCCAGTTACCTAGCCGCTTTTGATTGCGTGCGGTGGTGCGCTTTGATGACAGAGTTCAAAAAACGATGATTTTCTGATGGTTACCTCCGTTTTGTGCTCGCTGGCCCAGCTTCGTTTGGCCTACCATAGCCATCCAGAACCTGTTGAACTGCGATGGGTTACTGCCAGCGCGGGTCATGGGAGCATATTGGAAGCTGTCATCCACGGGCGGTAGCGTGGGATTTGGTGGTGATACGCCTCACACAGAAAAGTGGGTGTCCCAGATTTTCCCTTTACGCCTCACCCCAAAAGGTGGGTGTCCTAGATTTTGATAATAGCCATCCAGAACCTGTTGAACTGCGATGGGTTGCTGCCAGCGCGGGTCAAGGAAGCATATTGGAAGCTGTAATCCACGGGCGGTAGCGTGAGATTTGGTGACATTTCTCATAGCTAAGAAACATGGGAGTCCCAATTCTTCTTTTTAATACTCGCTTGAAAGTGAGCATTTGGCTTACCATAGCGGTTCAGAACCTATTGAGTTGCAATGGTTTATAACCACAACTGGCCAATCGAGCAAATTGGAAGCTGTAATCCACGGGCGGTAGCGTATTTTTTATCAGAAGACCTGTGCGAAATTAAAGCTGCGCGTGTCCAAAATTTAACCGCCATTAAAAATCGTTTGGTATCATTGGAGCCCCAAATTTCTATTTCGTAACAATTATTTACATTCGATTATTCTAGCCAGTTAACTCAAAACTATATTTACTAACGCACTAAGCTGCAAGCAGTCCCGTAGATAAATATCATAGATAAAAAATTTAGTTTGGTACGTTCATGGATAGAAAAAATTTATTCTATAAATAAAAATACCCACACATCATTTTTTATAGAAAATACAAACACACCTGAAAGTCTTATTTGTTGTCAGGAAAAGGCCCTGTTAGCCTTATAATAAAACAGTCAATTTTCTATTACAAGTTAGTCATATATTTGATGCCGTACGTTTAAAATTTAAAAAATAACGTTTTCATTATTTATATAGAGGAGCGTTTTTTGTTTAGTAAATTTGGTTTTAGTGGAAGTTCAAGCTTTTTCAAAAACCTTGGAGATGGCATTGGAAAAGGACTGTTCATTTTGTGTGCAGCTAGCGGGACTATATTACTAACCGTGGGTGGTGCATATGCTGGTAGCTATAGCTTCGATACTAACTGGAATGCTAC
The DNA here is from genome assembly GCF_038440395.1 of Aeromonas sp. OTU364. Classification (NCBI taxonomy): domain Bacteria; kingdom Pseudomonadati; phylum Pseudomonadota; class Gammaproteobacteria; order Aeromonadales; family Aeromonadaceae; genus Aeromonas; species Aeromonas sp. OTU364. Next base: position 178,347 of record NZ_JASATR010000002.1, on the reverse strand, counting down.
CTCTAATTTCTGGCCATGCGCTTGGTTGATCTTATATAATCCTAACTCTGCATTGATTGGAGGTGGTTTGTTATTTCTTTTCGGTGCAATTGGTACGTATAAAGATCAAGACCGACAGAATAAAAAGATGAACCAACTCGTTACAGAAAACGAAGAATTGAATAATACAAAGAGTGAATTAAATTCAGCTCAAGAAGAATTGCAAGACAGCAAATCAAGAATAATTTCACTTCATGGAGAACTCGTTCAAACTTGGTTGAAGGGCATGTCAAAAATGCTTCAATTAGATAGTAATTCAAGAATTACTATCTATTATGAACATGATGAGGAATTTTACCTTTTAGAGCGATTCTCTAAGAATCCAACTTATGCGAAAATTCATAGGCAGAAATTCCCTTTAAATCAGGGTGTTATAAGTAAAGCTTGGCAGCATGAACAATTTATTGAAGATAAATGTCCACACTCAAGCACTTATCAGGATTACGTAGATTATCTACGTTCAAGCTATGGCTATGAATCAGAAAAAATTAGCTCTTTAACAATGCACAGCTGCAGATATTATGCCAGGGCAATCATCGATGCAGATATTCATATAGGTGTCATAGTATTTGAAAGTACTGAAATAAATTTTTTTGATAATGACCTGTGCGCTAAAATTGGACAATATTGTAGCGAACATCAAGGCCAGCTTTCTAAGTTTGTGAGGGATAGCCTGTCTTTTGATAAAGAGGTTAATATAAAGAAGAAGGGTAAAGGCATCTCAGTTGAAGATGATATTCTTCAAACAATGGAGGCTGATGTATGAAAAAACTGCAGCAAATCATTGCTTTTTTATGTTGTAAATACCCACATAAATCAGAGATAACTAAAGCTAGATTAACAAAGATGGTTTATTTAGCTGATTGGTTTTCGGCACTACTAGATGGAAAGCAGCTTACTAACATCAAATGGGTATTCAATCATTATGGCCCATATGTCGATGATGTAATTGATGCTGCACATAGTGCTATTGGTTTTAATATTGAACATCAGAATACTACGTTCGGAACATCCAAGTACGTAATATCTTACAATGGAAATATAGAACATATCGACTTGACCACACGAGAAAAAGACATACTAAGCGCTGTAATAAATAAAACGCAATCGATGTATTTTAATGAGTTTGTCGATTATGTGTATTCCACATACCCTGTAAAAACCAAAGAACGATACTCAACTTTTGATTTAGTTTCCTTAGCACAAAAATATAAATCAGAAAGCAAAAAAAATAATAATTGATCGTGTTGATTAGTATGTTATATGTAATTAAAAAGGCGACCATCTGGTCGCCTTTTTAATTTCTATCTCTTCCCCATCAAGGAAAATTCATCTTGCCGGTCGCTTGGCTGCTCCAGCTTTTGCAGCAGGCTTGCCACTCTGGGCGGCCGGCTTGGCAGAGCCCGCGCGGGTTGGCGCCTTGCCCTTATGGGCAGGTTTGCCTGCCGGTTTTCCCTGTCCAGCACCCTGTGCAGCAGACTTGCCGTTGCCAGCCCCTTTGCTGAGCTGGGAGCCGACTGGCTTGCCATTGCCCGCCTTGCCGCCCTTGCTGGCGGCAGGGGTGTCGCTGCGAGTCTTGCCTTGGGCGGCGGCCCCTTGCGCGCCTGCCCCCTTACCGCCAGCGCTCTTGCTGTCCGCCCCATTGCTGCGCTGATGGGTGATAGCACTGTGGCGGGTCAGGGCAGGCTTGAGGCCCTTGTTGCGACTGCGCTCGGCCTTGGCTTCGCCACGGCCTTCCGGCGGCACCAGGCAGTCGGGGCCGTTGCCGATAAGGTGGCCCTTGCCCATCTCCAGCAGGGCTTCGCGGATCATCGGCCAGCCGGCCGGATCGTGGTAGCGCAGCAGCGCCTTGTGCAGGCGACGGCGACGCTCCCCCTTCACCACGAACACGTCCCCGCCCTGGCGGCTCACCTTGTTGAGGGGGTTTTTCTCGGTGTAATACATGGTGGTGGCGTTCGCGAGCGGCGACGGGTAGAAGTTCTGCACCTGATCGAGCTTGAAGCGGTTGGTCTTGACCCAGAGCGCCATATTCACCATATCTTCGTCGGTCGTCCCCGGGTGGGCGGAGATGAAGTAGGGGATCAGGTACTGCTGCTTGCCCGCCTCCTTGGAATACTTGTCGAACAGCTCCTTGAAGCTGTAGTAGCTGCCCATGCCCGGCTTCATCATCTTGGAGAGCGGGCCCTCCTCGGTGTGCTCGGGCGCGATCTTCAGGTAGCCGCCGACGTGGTACTTGGCCAGCTCCTTGATGTAGCGCGGATCTTCCACCGCGATGTCGTAACGCACCCCGGAGGCGATCAGTATCTTCTTGATCCCCTTCACATCCCGCGCCTTGCGGTAGAGGTTGATGGTCGGGGTATGGTCGGTGTCCATGTGCGGGCAGATGGTCGGCCAGACGCAGGAGGCACGGCGACAGGTCTGCTCGGCCTTGGGGCTCTTGCAGCGTAAGCGATACATGTTGGCAGTGGGGCCGCCGAGATCCGAGATGACGCCGGTAAAGCCCGGCACCTTGTCGCGGATCTCTTCGATCTCCTTGATGATCGACTCTTCCGAGCGGCTCTGGATGATGCGCCCCTCGTGCTCTGTGATGGAGCAGAAGGAGCAGCCGCCGAAGCAGCCACGCATGATGTTGACCGAGGTCTTGATCATCTCGTAGGCCGGGATCTTCTCGTTGCCATAGGCCGGGTGCGGCACCCGCTGGTACGGCAGGCCGAACACGCCGTCCATCTCGTCGGTTTCCAGCGGGAAGGCGGGCGGGTTGACCCAGATGATGCGATCGCCGTGGGCCTGGGAGAGCGCGCGGGCGCAGCCCGGGTTGGTCTCGTGGTGCAGGATGCGCGACGCATGGGCGTAGAGCACCTTGTCTTCCTTCACCCGCTCGAACGCCGGCAGCTTGACGTAGGTCTTCTCCCAGGGTTTCTGCTTGGGCGGCTGCACCAGGATAGGCTTGGCCTCCTGCTCCACCGGCGCTGTGCCTTCATCGTCCGAGCAGGGCGCCCCTTCCATATAGGGGTTCATGATGGGATCGATGCGGCCAATCTGGTCGAGCTTGCTCGAATCCACCCCGCGCCAGCCCGGCAGCGGCTCACGGCGGATGACGGCGGTGCCGCGAATGTCCTGCATGGTCTCGATGGTCTCGCCACCCGCGATGCGGTGCGCCACCTCGATCAGCGGCCGCTCGGCGTTGCCGTAGATGAGGATGTCGGCCTTGGCGTCCAGCAGGATGGAGCGGCGTATGGTCTCGGACCAGTAGTCGTAGTGGGCGATACGGCGAAGCGACGCCTCGATGCCGCCGATGACCACAGGCACCTCTTTATAGGCTTCCTTGCAGCGCTGGGTGTAGACCAGAGTGGCTCTGTCCGGCCGCTTGCCGCCCACATCGCCCGGGGTGTAGGCGTCATCGTGGCGCAGCTTCTTGTCGGAGGTGTAGCGGTTGATCATGGAGTCCATGTTGCCCGCGGTCACCCCGTAGAAGAGGTTCGGCTTGCCCAGACGCATGAAGTCATCCTTGGATGACCAGTCCGGCTGGGCGATGATGCCGACCCGAAAGCCCTGGGATTCCAGCATACGGCCAATGACCGCCATGCCGAAACTCGGGTGATCCACGTAGGCGTCGCCGGTGACCAGCACTATGTCGCAGCTGTCCCAGCCGAGCTTGTCCATCTCCGCTCTGGACATGGGCAGGAAGGGCGCAGTGCCGTAGCACTCGGCCCAGTAGCGGGGATAGGAGAAGAGAGGGGTAACCGGCTGCATTTTGAACACCTGGAACAATTCGGGTCGCGCATTATACCGGCAGAGCAAGGCGGGGGCGATGGCTTTTTGCCCCCATAGAACAAGGGGAGAAGAGACCGCCCTCAGAGAGAGAAGCGGGCCGGCATGAACCTGTGGTGGTGGCGCAGCAGCAACTGATAGCCGCCGAGCAGGCACCAGATGCAGGCTGGCGCCAGGAAGACGGGGTGAGTGGCGAGGCGCAGCATCAGCACCCCCAGCAGGATGAGGGCGAAGGGGCGGCTCTCGTAGAGCCAGTGCGGCCAGGCCTGTCGCCGCGTCTGGCGCGACTTGTCTGGCCTGCGATGGGCACTGCGCCTGAACCAGACGAGCGAACCGGCCAGATAGAGGGCCAGCCCGGCCAGCAGCAACGTAGGTTGCCCGGCAAGGCTCAACAGCAGCAAGCCGCTGCCCAGATAGAGAAAAGGCAGCGGCTCGTAGATGGCGGATGGCAGCATGAAAGATGACCCCTGTGGGAACTGGTCATATGCTAACCAGCCCGGCTTCGGCTGCCATCCTCTTTTGCATCCCGCCCCCCGGATGGGGGGACGGATCAGGCCGCCGGCTTGTCCCGGCTATCGGGGGTGGTCTCTACACCCGGGGGGTTCCCCTCGGCCAGCGCCTCGTCCACCAGCCGATCCCGCGCCCCCGTCATCCCCGCCCCTCTGGCGATCAGGTGATAGATGGCGGGCACTATCAGCAGGGTGACCAGGGTTGCCAAGGAGAGCCCGAAGAAGACCACGGTTCCCACAGCCATCCGGCTCTCATACCCCGCCCCCATGGAGACCATCAGCGGCACGGCGCCTATGATGGCGGTCAGGGAGGTCATCAGGATGGGCCGCAGACGGCGCACCGAGGCGGCTATGATGGCCTCCTCGAAGGATTCCCCCCGCTGGCGCAGCTGGTTGATGAACTCCACGATGAGGATGCCGTTCTTGGTCACCATGCCGATCAGCATGATCATCCCTATCTGGCTGTAGATGCTGAGCTCCTGTCCCGTCAGCCAGAGGCCGAGCAGGCCGCCGAAGATGCCGAGCGGCACTGTCACCATCACCACGGTCGGGGTCAGCAGGCTCTCGAACTGGGCCACCAGCACCAGATAGACCACCAGCAGGGCGAGGCCGAACACCATCATCATCTCCCCCTGATTGTCGCGATAATCCTTGGACTCACCGGCGTAATCCACCGTCATACCGCTCGGCAGATGCTCCCCTGCCCAGCCATCGAGGAAGTCGAGCGCCTCCCCCAGGGTGTGGCCTGGGGCCACGTCCGCGGTGAGGGCTATGGCCTTCTGGCGCTGATAGTGGTTGAGCCGCTGCGGGCTCGCCACCTGGGTGACGGTGGCCAGGGTGGAGAGGCTCACCATCTCGCCATTGGCGGCCTTGAGATAGATGCGGCTGACATCCGAGATGCCGTTGAACTGGGTCTGGTTGGCCCTCAGGTAGACGTCATACTCCTCGCCCCTGTCCACATAGGTGGTCTGGCTGACGCCGCCGAGCAGGGCCTGAAGCGAGCTCGCCACGGTGGAGACAGGAATGCCGAGCTGGCTGGCCCGCTCCCGCTCTATGGTCACCTGCAGCTCAGGGGTCTTCTCGGCGTAGTCGAGATCCGGGGTCAGCATCAGCCCGCTCTGGCCGGCGGCCTGTTGCAGCGCCAGCCCCTGCTGATAGAGCTCCCCATAGTCGGAGCCCTGCAGCACGAACTGTACGGCCGCGGTGGAGCCGCCCCTGAATCCGGGCTGGAAGGTGCGGATCATCACATCCGGAATGCCGGCCAGCCGCCCGCTCAAGCTGCGGCCAAATTCGGTGGCGGTCTCGTCCCGCACCGCCCAGTCGGTGAGCTGGATGATGACCATGCCGGTCTGATCGCCGCCGCGCCCGAAGGCCGGGGTGCTGAAACTCATGGCCTGCACCACCCCCTTGCCGAGCAGCGGCATGATGGCGGCCTCCACCTGCTGCATGTTGCGCTTCATCCGCTCTATGCTGGTGCCTTCGGCCCCTTTCACGAACACATAGATGACACCCCGATCTTCGGTGGGAGTCAGGCTCGCGGGCAGCTTGCCAAACAGGGCGCCGATGCCGCCGAGGCAGAGCAGCAGCACCAGCGGCATCCAGACGGATCGGCGCAGCACGGCGCCCAGCAGGCGGCGATAGAGTACCTCCACCCGGCCGAGTCCCCGATCCAGCGCCGCCGTCATGGCATTGGGCTTGTCGACGGTGCGCATCAGCCAGGAGCCCATGGCCGGGGTCAGGGTGAGCGCCACCAGGGAGGAGAAGAGCACCGCGAGCGATAGCAGGATCGCAAACTCGGTAAAGAGCCGCCCCACCATGCCCTCCATGAAGGCGATGGGCACGAACACCATCACCAGCACGGCCGTGGTGGCCACCACGGCAAAGCCCACCTCCCGGGTGCCGTGCCAGGCCGCCATCAGGGGGGATTCCCCTCGCTGCAGGTGGTGGTGGATGTTCTCCACCACCACGATTGCGTCGTCCACCACCAGGCCGATGGCGAGAATGAGCGCCAGCAGGGTGATGAGGTTGATGGAAAAACCGAGATACCAGGCGCCGATGAAGGCCGAAATGAGCGACACCGGCACCGTGATGGCAGGAATGAGCGTGGTGCGCCCTTGCCCGAGGAAGAGGTAGAGCACGGCCACCACCAGCACGGCGCTGATGGCCAGCGTCTCGTACACCTCGTCGATGGCCTGCTTGATGAAGACGGTGGAGTCATAGTCCACCTCCAGGGTGGCGCCTTCCGGCAGGAAGCGCTGCATCTCTGTCATCTTGCGCTCTATGCCCTGGGCCACCGCCAGGGGGTTGGCGGTGGATTGCGCGACTATGCCTATCCCCAGGCTCTCGCGGCCGTTGCGCTGATAGGCGCTGTCTTCGTTCTTGGCCCCCACCTCCACGTCGGCGATGTCCGCCAGGTAGATGCTCTGCCCATTGACGGCAGTCTTGACCGGCAGGGCGCGAAAATCCTCGGCGCTGTGGTAGAGGCGGGCGATCTGCACCGCCATTGTCATGCTGTTGTTGCGGATCTCCCCCCCGGGCAGCTCTATGTTCTCCCGCTTGAGGGCATCCTGCACGTCGGCCACCGTGATGCCGCGGGCCGCCATGTCGGCGGGGCGCAGCCTCACATACATCACCTGGGTCAGATCGCCGGAGAGTTGCACCTCGCTCACCCCGTCCACCAGGCTCAAGGGATCCACCAGCATGCGATTGGCATAGTCGGTCATGGCGGTGCGGTCCATCTGGGTGCTGCTGAAGTTGAGCCAGATCGCCACGTCACCGTTGCCGTTGTCCTTGGTCACCATGGGCTCGTCCGCCTCGTCCGGCAGCTTGGGTCTGGCCCGGGAGATGGCGTCACGCACATCCGAGGTCCCCTCCAGCATGTTCCAGCCGAGCTTGAACTCCACCGTGATGGAGGATCGTCCCTTGCGGGTCACCGAGTTGATGTTCTTGATGCCGCTGATGCCGGAGAGCTGATCCTCGATGGGCTTGGTGACCTGACTCTCCATCACCTCGGGGGCCGCCCCCTCATAGGTGGTGGTGATGGAGACGGACGGCGTCTGCACGTCCGGCATCTCCCGCACCGTCAGCTTGGCGAAGGCCACCAGGCCGAATACGGTGAGCAGGGCACTGATGACCACCGCCACCAGGGGGCGGCGCACTGAGATATCGGAGAGCCACATCAGCCTTTTACCTCGGTCAGATCGCGGACCAGGGCGCCGTCACGCAGGTTGACCAGCCCCTCCACCGCGATGCGATCGCCGACGTTCAGCCCCTTGATGACCCACACCTCCTCGCCATGGGTATCCCCAAGCTCCACCGGAATGCGTTTCACCCGGCCGTCCGCCTCCAGGCGGTAGACGAAGCGAAGCTCCCCCGCATACTCCACCGACTGGGCGGGGATCAGGGTCATCTTCTGGGCGGGCAGAGAGAGATCTACATTCATCAGCATGCCGGGCCTCAGCTGGCCGTCCGGGTTGGGAAGGATGACCCGCGCCTTGATGTTCTGGGTATCGTTGGAAACGCGACTGTCGAGGGTTTCCAGCACGCCGGAGAAGGATTGATCCGGCCAGGCCGAGCTGGTGGCCGTCACCGTCATGCCGGGTTTGAGGAGGGAGAGGTAGCGCTCCGGCACCGCCAGATCGAGCCGCAATCTGGCCAGCTCGTCCAGGTGGAGCAGCACGTCGCCGCTGTTGACCAGGGCCCCTTCGCTGAGATCGATCAGGCTGACGGTGCCGTCGAAGGGGGCCGCCAGGGTGCGCAATGACAGCTCATAGCGCGCCGCGTCGACCCGGGCCTGGGCCTGGGCCACGGTCGCCTCCTGCCCTTCCAGCTCGGAGGTGGTGATGGCACCGCGCGCCACCAGCCGGCGCATGTCCCGCAGCTTGCGGCTCTCGTCGCGCACGCTGGCGCTCTGCTCGGCGAGTTCGGCCTGCTGCTTGCCCGCATCCAGGGCGATCAGGGTCTCCCCCTGCTTGACCCGCTGACCGGAGCGCACCGCAATCCTGACGATGCGTCCCGTGACCTCGGGGCTGACCACCACGGATCGATTGGCCGCCAGCTTGCTGACCAGCTTGATGGAAGGCTCCGCCAGGCTCTGCCTGACCGTTTCCGCCCTGATGTTGACCTGTCTGGGTTCGGGCTTGCTGACCGGTTTGGCCTGCCGGAAAGCCCAGGTGCCGGCCCCCAGCAGCAGGAGAAGAGGAACAAGCCACAGCCATACGCGCATTTTCATCAAACAATCCATGCAAGGTAAGAGATAAGAAGAAGAGGGAACTTCATCAATGATGGCACCATGTTACCCCCTGACTATGCCGTGACTATGTATAAATGTGACAAAACGTAACAGCCCATGGGATAGATCATCAAACTCGCCACTGACGGGGACGCTGAGACGTTTCTGCCCTAAACTGATGCACCGATATCACTCATGGTCCCGGTCTGCCCATGTCCAAACTGTCTCATCCCCTCGCCAGGTATCGCCGTCTGCAATGGCTGGTGCTGGTCTTGGTGACACTCCTGCTGGCGCTCTCGCTGCAACACACCTTCACCCAGATCACCGACCTGAATCGACGCGACACCATCCACACGGCGGCCCGGTTGGGATCCCAGTTCCAGCAGATGGAGACCTTTCTTGAAGCCATGCGTGGCCAAGCCGAGGAACGCCTGCGCAGCCATTCCCAGTCCCCCCTGACCCACCAGCTCTACCGGGCTCTGCAGGTCACACCTGCGCTCGGGATCACGCTGGACAAGGTGCCTGCCGATCTGCCTGCCGGCCTCACTGGCAATCTGACCGGTCAGGGCCCGCTGCCGGCCCCAGGCAGCGAGCGAGAAGACAGATTTCATCTGGCGCTCAGCCTCTCTCCCCTGCTCTCGACCACCAGCAAGATACTGGGCAAGGAGGCTGCCTGGATCTATTTCACCGGGGTGGATCATTTTATCTACCTCTATCCCTGGGTGCCCTCGAGCCAGTTTCGTTTCGATCCAGCCATCTATCACAAGTCCTTCTGGCAAGACGCCCTGGCACAGCAATCCCACACCCGGAACGCCACCCTGTCACGCCCCTATCAGGATCTCGCCGGACAGGGGCAGATGATCACCCTGTCCCAGCCCATTACAAAGGCACAGACCCTGGTCGGGGTGATCAGCATCGACATCCTGCTCGGTCGCCTCGAGCAGCATCTGCGTCAACCCGCCCCCCAGGCGGGTACCCTGTTTCTGGTCAACCAGCACAGGCAGATCCTGGCTCGCAGCCAACCGGGTACGGCGCCGCCCCTGACCCCTGACGAGGCGCAGGATGGCTATCACTGGCAACAAGGAGCCTTCCAGCTCACCCATGCCATTCCCGGCACCCCGCTGACCCTGATCCACCGTATTCCTCTATTGCCCCTGCTGCAGACACTGATCTGGCAGTCCGCCACGGCGCTGCTCACCCTGCTCTGCCTGGTGGTGGCCGCCATCTCCAGCCTCAGAGCCCGTTTGCTGAACCGGCAGCTGAACTATCTGTCCCGTCACGATGCCCTCACCGGCGCCTTCAATCGCCATCATTTCAACGCCTTCGAGCAACGGCACGCCCTGGCTGGCACCACCCATATCGGCGCCATCATGTTCGACTGCGATCACTTCAAGCTGGTCAACGATCGCTTCGGTCACGGGGTGGGCGATCAGGTACTGATCCAGCTGGTGCGGATATGCCGCCCCTTGTTGGGGAGAGGCAGCATACTGGTCCGCTGGGGCGGCGAGGAGTTTCTGCTGCTGGTCGCAGACAAGGAGCTTCCCCTGGCTCAGCTTGCCGAACAGTTGCGGCTGCGCATTGCGGAACACGACTGGGCCGAGATAGCCCCCGAGCTGAGGGTGACCGTCAGCCTGGGCCATTGCCGCCAGGGCCCCGGCGTTCGCCTGCAGGAGGTCATCCGCCGTGCCGATCTCGCCCTCTATCGGGCCAAGGCCAATGGTCGCAACCGCAGCGAAGGCTGGCAGGGTGACGCACAGGAGAAGCAGGAGTAAGCTGGAACCCCAACTCACAACAGGAGACGCACAGTGGCACGAAAACCCCGCCTTGGCCTGGCCCTTGGCAGCGGCGCCGCCCGCGGATGGGCGCACATCGGCATCATACGGGCGCTGGAGCGCCTCGGAGTCAAACCGGATCTGGTGGCCGGCTGCTCCATCGGCAGTTTCGTCGGTGCCGCCTATGCCGCCGGCGAGCTGGACAAGCTGGAGTCCTGGGTGCGCGGCTTCAGCCGCTTGCAGGTGATGGGGTTGCTCGATCCCGCCCTCTCCGGCGGCCTGTTCCGCGGTGACAAGGTGTTCGGCATCGCCGCCAGCCACCTGGGGGATCCCGCCATCGAGAGCCTGCCGCTGCCCTTCGCCTGCGTCGCCACCGAGCTCGATACCGGCCGCGAGATCTGGCTGCAAGAGGGGCCACTGCGCCAGTGCGTGCGCGCCTCCTGCGGCATGCCCGGCATTCTGACCCCGACCCGGGTCGATGATCGCTGGCTGGTGGATGGCGCCGTGGTCAACCCTGTGCCCATCTCCCTGGCCCGTGCCATGGGGGCCGAGGTGGTGATCGCCGTCAACCTCAACACCGACCTGCATCAGCCCTGGACCGACGAGCCGGACGAGCCCGCCCCGGGAGGGATCTTCAGCCAGTGGCTGGGCCGGGGAGAACCCAGCACTCCCGGCATGTGGGGGGTGATGACGGGCTCCATCAACATCATGCAGGAGCGGATCACCCGGGCCCGCATGGCCGGGGATCCCCCCGAGATCCAGCTCTGTCCGCGCCTTGGCAGCCTCTCCATCATGGACTTCCACCGCGCCAGCGATGCCATCAACGAGGGGGAGGCTTGCGTCGAGCGCAACCTGGACCAGCTCAAGGAGGAACTCTCCCGACTCGGCCTGATATGAGGGCGCCATCGGGGCACCCCAATGAAAAAGAGCGCCATCAGGCGCTCTTTTTCTGTCCGGACCGCGAGGTCAGAACAGCCCCAGTCCCTTGAGCATGACGATCAGGATGAGCGGCGGCGACACGTAGCGGATGATGAAGAACAGCGGCTTGAGGATGGCCAGCTCCAGCTCGCCCCCATTGGTCAGCGCCGCCTTCATCCGCTCGAAGCCCCAGACCCAGCCCACGAACAGGCAGAGGAAGATGCCGCCAAGGGGCATCAGCACATTGGAAGAGACGAAGTCGAACAGATCGAAGAAGGTCTTGCCGGCTATCTGCACGTCCGCCAGCGTGCTGTTGGAGAGCGCACAGGTCGATCCGACCGCCCCCAGCACCAGCAGGTTGATCAGGGTCGCCCTTCTTCGGCTCATGTGGAAACGCTCCGAGAGTACCGAGACCGGCACTTCCAGAATGGAGAGCATGGCCCCCGTGGCCGCGATGGCGGAGAGCACAAAGAACAGCACCATGAATAGGTGGCCGAACGGTATGCTGGCAAACACCGCCGGAATGGTGATGAACAGCAGGGAGGGACCGGCGGTCGGCTCGAAGCCGAAGGCAAACACCGCCGGGAAGATGGCGATCCCCGCCAGCATGGAGACGAACAGATCGGCGCACATCACCCGGACCGTGGTGAGCGGTATGTGCTGATCGTCCCGAAAGTAGCTGCCATAGGTCATCATGCAGCCCATGCCGATGGAGAGCTTGAAGAAGGCCAGTCCCATGGCCGTCAGCACCACGCCGGCGGTGACCTTGGAAAAATCGGGGGAGAACAGGAAATTCAGCCCCTCGCTCGCCCCGGGCAGGGTCAGGCTGCGAATGCCGATCACCAGCAACAGGATGAACAGCACCGGCATCAGCCGCTTGGTGACGGCCTCTATCCCCTTCGACACCCCCATCAGCAATATGCCTCCCATCAGCGCCAGCACCAGCCACTGCCACAGCAGGCTCTGCAAGGGATCCGTGATGAGCGAATTGAAGGCCGCCCCCGTGACGGCGGGATCGGTCGAGAGGATCTCGCCGCTGGCCGCCTTGAAGATGTAGGCAAACACCCAGGCCGCCACTTCGGAGTAAAACGACATGATGAGGAAGGCCGCGCTCACTCCCATGGCCGCGATCAGCCACCAGGGTTGTCCCTTGGGCGCCAGCTTGATAAGCCCGCTCACCGCATCGGATTTCGCCTGACGCCCCAGCATGATCTCCGAGATCATCACCGGCAGCCCCACCAGCAGGGTGGCGATCACATAGACCAGCAGAAAACCGGCGCCCCCGTTTTCCCCGGTCAGATAGGGAAACTTCCAGATGTTGCCAAGGCCGACCGCCGAGCCCAGGGTCGCGGCAAGCACGCCGAAGGTGCTGGTAAAGCCATCTCTGGCTTTGGGAAGGGTATTGCTCATGCGTGTCTCGCTTTGTGGATCAGGGGCCTGAAATTAAAGGGTCGGAATTTTCCGGGGATTAATCCAGCTTGCCAAGGTGATTTAGTTGAAATCGCCACATGAAGCACACAACGCACTCTTTATTTAAATAAATTCCTGTTTTGACAAATAAAAAATGCCGCCTCGCGGGCGGCATTTTTATCAAGGCTCAGGCAATCAGGCCTTGGCAATATCGTCCGGACCGATCTGACCGATTTCGGCGACTTTCTTGTCGGCCAGCAGCCAGAGGGTGAACTTGTGCAATTCCGGGTGATGAGCCAGGGCGACCAGGAAGGCGCCTCCAACTTCACGGTAACCCAGTTCATAGTTCTTCAGGGTAGTCGGGGGGACGCCCAGCAGATCGGCAAACTTGGGACGGCTCAGGCCAACCGCTTCGCGGATCTGACGGATCTTCTTGCCAACAGTTACGATATTTGAATTCATGTGTTCCATACTCCGTTCGGCGGATTCACTCCACCTTTATTTTTCGCGACGACTCGTAGTCAAGTGTATCAGTTTTGAACGGACTCGTTATGGTCGAGCCTCTATCTTTAATAAGCGTCTTTCGACGACAACCCTAACAAACCTCGGGGATGGTAATCGCAGAGTCGCCTCAGGTAAACAGTCTCGAAGAGAAACCTTTATTGTTGCCACGGCCATAACTCGTATAATTCGCCGGTTATCCCTTAGAGAGTATTCAGCATGGCATTTCCCGGCATCATCTCCCGACTTCACCCGGATTCAGACCCCGATTCCCTCCCCCGCCAGCTCCGTCAGAGCCAGCAAACCCGGGCCGAGGCACTCTGGCTGCCCGCCGCCATGCAGAGCGAGGCCGCATCCGTACTGGCTTCCCTTCCGGACAAGTGCAGCCTCTATCTCGAGCAAGCCGCCCCGCTGCCCCTGCGCAGCCACGACGGCGTCCTGCAGCCAGATGGCAGCCTGCTGCTTGGCAATGGTAACCGCATGACACTGGCGACGGAAAAAGGGGATGGTGGACTGGTGCCCGAGCAGGGCCTGCAGGAGATGGCCCAGTGGCTGGAAGCCGGCCATCAACATTTCATCTGTTCAGCCGCGATTCAGCCGGTGGCCAGGGCCATCCTCAATATCTGGCCCCTGGACCCCTATCTCGCCCGCCATTTTTTACTCGGCTTCACACCCTTGCTGTGCGAAGCAACCGAGGCCGACTATCTCGCGGTGTTTGCGACCAGGGACGCTATCGCCACCCCGCAGCACGCTTGGGTTGAGGCCTATATGAAGCTTGAGCGAAAGCTGCATCGCGCCTACTTGGATCACTAATAAATCCAGATAAACAGCCAGTTATCCATACGACACAATCTGCCCCACAGATTATCTGTGAGCTTGATCATGTTTTGAAATGAGCATAAAGTGCGCCACGTCATCGGAATGACATCGGCTGTTCGTGGCGAAGTATGCGCTCTCGATAGTGCAACTCGCCCACCTGTGCACCCAGATAACGTGCCTCCTGGATGGATCTAGGATCCCTGCTCGGCGCAACCCTTGTTGCCCGGCAGAGCCAGCAGCTTACATAAATTACAAAGTGCGAAGCACGTGAACAACGTGCCATCTCAACGAGGATTAATTTTATGATGAAAATGGCTCCTTCCCTGATCGCCATCGCCATGGCTGCCATGGGTGCAACTGCTGCACACGCCGCTGATGATATCTACTTCGGTGCCGGTGTCGGTGCAACTCACTTCAACGGTCTGAACAAGATCGAAGGCGTGAACACTGGTGAAGAAGACGCGGCTGCTGCCAATGCCTTCGTTGGTTACAACTTCAACGAGTACTTCGGTTCCGAACTGGGCTACCAGTACACCGGCCGTGGCAACACCGATGGCAACCGTTATGAGAGCCAGGGTGCCACCCTGTCCGGTATCGCTCGTCTGCCGCTGGGCAACGACTTCTCCCTGTTCGGTGAAGCTGGCGCCTACTGGGGCCACACCGACGGTATGGGCACCAGCGATACCAAGGTATCCCCGCTGGCCGGTGCCGGTGTGACCTACAAGGTCAACGACGCGCTGGATCTGCAAGCTCGTTACCGCTACATGTGGGACGTGGCTGACCTGCACGCCGACAACGTACGCTACAAGTCCAACCAGAGCGTTGCGACCCTGGAAGCCGTTTACCACCCGTTCCGTACTTCCTACGTAGCCCCGGCTCCGGCTCCTGTTGTTGAAGAAGCACCGGCTCCTGCTCCGCAGATCGTTGAAAAGAACTTCGCCCTGAACTCCGACGTGCTGTTTGCCTTTGGCAAAGACAGCCTGAAGGCCGAAGGCGTGGAAGCCCTGAACGCTCTGTACCAGCAAATCGTCGAGTTCCAGCCGAAAGACGGCAACGCCGTTGTTGTTGGTTACACCGACCGTATCGGTTCCGACGCTTACAACCAGAAGCTGTCTGAAGCCCGTGCCCGCACCGTTGCCAACTTCCTGGTCAGCAAGGGTATGGCTGCCAGCAAGGTTGCCATCGAAGGTCGTGGCGAAGCCAACCCGGTTACCGGCACCAAGTGCAACGGCGTAACCGCCAAGGCTCAGCTGATCTCCTGCCTGGCCCCGGACCGTCGCGTAGAAGTGCGCGTATCCGGCGTACAGGAAGTTCAGCAGTAATCTGACTCCGCTCAGATAACGCGAAAAGGGGATGCCACGGCATCCCCTTTTGCATGTCTGTCGTCTCAAACGTCACCCTCTGTCTCATCACACTCTCCCCGCCCCCTCTCTGATCAGGCCGCGCCCCGTCGCGCCAGCGCTGCATATCTGACCAGAAACTTGATCAAGCCGATTCAAAAGAATACAGTAGCAACGCTTGTAAGACATTGGATGAACTATTAAAAGTCCCCATTGCCCGGTTAGTTGTCCATGGAGAAACAGCTTCATGAGAATCCAGGTTACCATCCATTTTTTATTCAAGCCGTCCGTGACGAGATCACGGAATCGCAACATGACAACATGAAGTGTCATCTGCGATCGGTATAACAAAGAGTGCGCAGTACGCCCATAGCACGGCAACTCAACGAGGATAAAATGATGAAAATGAAAGTGGCTCCAACCCTGATTGCTCTGGCTATTGCAGCCATGGGAACTTCCACCGCCCAGGCGGCTGATGACTGGTACACGGGTATGGGTGCAGGTTGGGCTTATGGCCATGACCTGGACTCCTTCGGTCTGGATGCTGACAAGGACGCCACCGCGATCTCCCTGTTCGGCGGTTACAACTTCAATGATTACTACGCGGCCGAGCTCGGCTACCTCTACGCAGGCAAGGGTGGCGTCGATGGCGTCGACTTCAAGACCCAGGGTGCGACCCTGTCCGCCCTTGGCCGTCTGCCGCTGGGTGACATCTTCTCCGTGTTCGCCGAAGGCGGTGCCTACTTCAATCATGTCAACGGCAATGGCGAGAGCGACAACGGCACCTCGCCCCTGGCCGGCCTGGGTCTGACCGCCAAGGTCTCCGATCTGCTCGATCTGCAGGCCCGCTACCGCTACATCTGGGATCTGGGTGACGAGCAGAAGACCTGGAAGACCGACATGAGCGTCGCCACCGTGGAACTGGTGATGCACCCGAACCGCAAGGCCTATGTAGCCCCAGTGGCCGCGCCGGCTCCCGAGCCGGTTCCCGAGCCCGTCATGGTCGACAAGAACTTCTCCCTGAGCTCTGACGTGCTGTTTGCCTTCGGCAAATCCACCCTGAAGCCGGAAGGGACTGCCGCCCTCAACACCCTGTATCAGCAGATCGTTGACGTTCAGCCGAAAGATGGCAGCGCCGTGGTAGTCGGTTACACCGACCGTATCGGTTCCGACGCCTACAACCAGAAGCTGTCCGAAGCCCGTGCCCGCACCGTGGCCGACTTCCTGGTCGGCAAGGGTCTGCCGGCAGGCAAGGTCGCCATCGAAGGCCGTGGCGAGGCGAACCCGGTCACCGGCACCCAGTGTGACGGCGTCAAGGGCAAGAACCAGCTGATCGCCTGCCTGGCACCGGATCGCCGCGTCGAAGTGCGCGTCACCGGCGTGCAGGAAGTCCAGCAGTAAGCGGTCAACCCGCACCTGAAAAAAAGGGGCCGTACGGCCCCTTTTTTATTCATCAGTCAGCCCCTCCCACCCCCGTTCCGGGGCGAAACAGTTGTCACCTTCCTCACAGATTTTCCATACGGGGGCGCCACTTAAGTGGTTAAACGTCTCATATGGCCTATACATAATGTTGGTTATACATAACAAAGGGCTGGGAGCCCTATAACACCCAACATCGACGAGGAAACGCGATGAACATTAGACTGAAACCGGTATGGATTGCACTGGCATTGGCGACGGGAGCGGCACAGGCGGCGCCTATGCACGACTGGTATATAGGGGCGGGGGCGGGCTGGGCATGGGCCCATGATCTCGATGATTTCAGCAAGGATGTCAGCAATGATGACACCGCGTACAACGCCTTCGCCGGATACAACTTCACCGAAAACCTGGGCGCCGAACTGGGCTATCTGTCGGGCGGGGACTGGGACGTCAATGGTCACGAGTTCAGCAACCAGGGGGCAACCCTGTCGATCCTGGGCCGCCTGCCATTGAACGACATCTTCTCGGTGTTTGCCGAGGGTGGCGGCTACCTCTACAGCGTCAAGTCCATCAACGGCAGCGAGGACAACCTGGCGCCGCTGGCCGGGCTCGGCATGACCGCCAGGCTGCACGACTGGATCGACATCCAGGCGCGCTACCGCTACATGGTGCGGGTGGGGGATGACTCGGACAACGACAAGCTGGGCAGCGGCACCCAACGCTGGGTCAGCGACATCAGCACCGCCACCATAGAACTGGTGCTGCACCCCAACCGCACCGTGGCCGCAGTGCCGGTGGCCGCCCCTCTGGTGGTGACCCCGCCGCCGCCCCCCGAGCCGGTGGATCAGACCTTCAACCTGAGCTCTGACGTGCTGTTTGCCTTCGGCAAGGCCGAGCTCAAGCCGGAAGGCATGGCCGCCCTGGACGATCTCTACCAGCAGATAGTCGACGTCAAGCCCAAGGATGGCAACGCCCTGGTGATGGGCTATACCGACCGCATCGGCTCGGATGCCAACAATCAGGCACTGTCGGAGGCCCGCGCCAGCACGGTCGCCAACTTCCTCATCGGCAAGGGGCTGCCCGCCGACAAGGTGAGCATCCAGGGCAATGGCGAGAGCAATCCGGTCACCGGTACCCAGTGCGATGACGTCAAGGCGAGAGCCGCCCTCATCGACTGCCTGGCCCCGGATCGCCGGGTCGAGATCAGGGTGACCGGCGTGCAGGCCGCCGCACCAGAGGCCACCGAGCCCGCGGCCGAACCTGCTGCCGAGGAACCGGCACAATAACCCTTCATCCACCTCTATCGTGCACAAAAAAGGGATGCTTGCGCATCCCTTCTGCTTTTGCGGCCTCTTCGATCAGAACGAAGTGCGACGATAGCGGCGGTATTCCGGCCGCCAGAAGTTCGCCTCGATGGCCTGGTCTATCACATCATCCGGGGTCTGTACCGCCTTGCCCTGCAGCATGGCGGTCTTGGCCACCATCTTGGCGATGTAGCGGGAGACCCGATGGATATCCGCCAGATCCGGCAGCAAGGAGCCCTCCTCTCCCTTCACCAGCGGCGAGCACTCCGCCAGCGCCCGACTGGCGGACATCAGCATGGCGTCGGTTACCCGGGTGGCGCCCGAGGCGATGACGCCAAGGCCGATCCCCGGGAAGATGAAGGAGTTGTTGCACTGGGCGATGACGTAGCGCTTGCCCTTGTACTCCACCGGCGCGAACGGGCTGCCGGTGGCCACCAGCACCTGGCCGTCTGTCCAGCGGATGAGATCCGCCGGCGTCGCCTCTACCCGGGAGGTGGGGTTGGAGAGGGGGAAGATGATGGGGCGGGAGCAATGCTTGTGCATGGTCTTGACCACCTCTTCGGTGAACAGGCCAGGCTGGCCGGAGACCCCGATCAGGATGTCAGGACGACCGTGCTCCATCACCTCCAGCAGGGAGATGTTGTCCCCCACCGGCCACTCCTTGATCCGCTCCAGCGGCTGGGAGAGCTTGCGCTGGAAGTCGAGCTGGTTGGGGATCTTGTCGGTGATGAGGCCGAAACGGTCCACCATGAAGACCCGGCCGCGGGCCTCCGCATCATTCAGCCCTTCGGCCTTCATCTGCGCCACTATCTGCTCGGCGATGCCGCAGCCGGCGCTGCCCGCACCGAGGAAGGCGACCCGCTTCTCGGAGAGCTTGGCCCCCGAGGCCTTGCAGGCGGCGATCAGGCTGCCGAGGGTCACCGCGGCGGTGCCCTGGATGTCGTCGTTGAAGCAGCACAGCTCGTCCTTGTAGCGGTTGAGCAGCGGGGTGGCATTGCCCTGAGCGAAGTCCTCGAACTGCAGCAGGATCTCGGGCCAGCGGCGCTTGACCGCCTGGATGAAGGCATCGACGAACTCGTCGTACTCCTCGCCCGAGATGCGCGGATGGCGCCAGCCCATGTAGAAGGGATCGTTGAGCAGTTGCTGGTTGTTGGTGCCCACGTCCAGCACCACCGGCAGGCAGTAGGCGGGGGAGATGCCGCCGCAGGCGGTGTAGAGGGAGAGCTTGCCGATGGGAATGCCCATGCCGCCGATGCCCTGATCCCCGAGGCCCAGGATCCGCTCGCCGTCGGTGACCACTATCACCTTGACGTTCTGCTTGGTGGCGTTTTGCAGCATGTCATCGATCCTGTCCTTGTCCGGATAGGAGATGAAGAGGCCGCGGGCACGGCGGTAGATGTTGGAGAACTCCTCGCACGCCTTGCCCACGGTCGGGGTGTAGATGACCGGCAGCATCTCGGTCAGGTGGTTGTTCAGCAGGCGATAGAACAGGGTTTCGTTGGTGTCCTGGATGTTGCGCAGATAGATGTGCTTGTCCATGTCGTTGCCAAACGCCATGAACTGGCGATAGGCGCGTTCCGCCTGCTCTTCGATGGTTTCGATGTTCTGGGGCAGCAGGCCTTCCAGGTTGAAGCTGCTGCGCTCCTCGCTGGTGAAGGCACTGCCCTTGTTGAGCAGCGGGGTCTCCAGCAGGGCCGGGCCGGCGTAGGGAATGTAGAGGGGACGTTTCTGATTATTATCTTCAAACATGGATCTGTACCTTGACTGTGTGGCCCGCCGATCCTATGGGCTTGGGCCAACAATTTCAAAGGGTTTGCACCTCAGTGACAACAGGTTTGCGACCCAGGCGACGAAAGGCGCCGGGGGTCTGACCAGTGAGGCGGCGAAAACGGTTCGCAAAGTTGGCGCCGTCGCTGTAACCGACCCGGCTGGCCAGCTCAGCCAGCGGCCAGTTGGTATAGAGCAGCAGCTGGCGCGCCTTGTTCATCCGAAGCTGAGTCAGCCAGGCCATGGGCCCCATGCCGAACACCTGCCGGCAGAGCCGATGCAGATGGGGCACAGAGCAGGCCATCTGGCTAGCGAGCAGGGTCACGCTCCAGGGTTCATCGAGACGCGCCTCCACCCGGCGAAACAGTGCCTGCAGCCTGAGCTCGGGGGTGCCGCGCACCTCCCCCTGCAGGGTCCTGTCCAGCAGGGCCAGCAACAGGCTGAGCAGCTGGGGCTGCAAGGGCGATCGCACCCCCTCCCCCTGCATCAGGCTGAGCAGATGGTAGAGCTGCTCCCCCTCTTCCCCCTGCCAGATCCGGTGGCCGAGCCGATGCAGGTGCTGCCAGCGCGGCACGTCATCCAGCAGGATCCAGCTTGTCTGCCAGCGCTCGCCAATGAGCCTGAGCCCCCCCGGTACGGCCGCCGGCAGGAAGATGAGCGAGCCCGCGGGGATGGGCTGCTCCCCCTGATCCGTCAGCAGGGCCCCGCCCTCGTCGTGACTCACCATCAGGATGTGGAACTCGGGTCTGTTGCGGCGAATGAGGTAGTGATCCCGCAAGCGGGAGAGACCCGTCAGGAAGATGCCGGCCTCCCCCAGCAGGGGCAAGCCTTCGCGCCCCAGCATCCGCTCCTCGCAGCCGGGAGCTATCTCAAGACACTCGCTGACAAATGCCATAACGCCTCAACATGATAGTTTTGAACAAGAAAGCCGAGAGGTGCTCACAGTGAAGCTGCCCGCGACTACCCCTATCATACCCATGACAAACCTTGCTTTTCACATACCCGGTTAACATAAATGAATTATTGGCAAGCGATTTTAAAACAAACCACCGATCGTGAGTTCATGACCCGACTGTGGCGGCTGGCCCTGCCGGTGTCGCTGCAATCCATGATGTTCTCCCTGCTCGGTCTCATCGACATCATGATGGTGAGCCAGCTTGGCACCACGGCTGTGGCGGCGGTCGGCTTGGGTAACCGGGTCTTCTTCTTCAACCTGCTGGTGATAGCGGGGCTCTCTGGCGGGGTCTCGGTGTTGGCGGCGCAATACTATGGCCGGGGCGAGCTGGCCGGGGTGCGCCGCTCCCTGGCCCTGGCCCTGGTGGGCGCCCTGCTGGTGAGCCTGCCGTTTGCCCTCGTCTATGTGCTCTCGCCGGGCAGCGTGCTCGGCTTTGCCAGCCAGGATCCCGCGCTGCGTCTGCTGGCCGACGAGTTCCTGATGATCACAGGTGCCACCATCCTCTGCACCGCCGTGGTGGTGCCCCTGGAGGCGGCCCTGCGCTCGGTGGGCAACGCGGCGGCGCCGACCAGGATCGGCATCATTGCCATCATCGCCAACGTCATCCTCAACTACGCCCTCATCTTCGGCAACTTCGGCTTCGAGGCCATGGGGGTCGCGGGCTCGGCCTGGGGCACCACGATTTCACGACTGCTGCAGACGGCGCTGCTGCTCATCTATGTGCTGCGTCAGGAGCCGCGCCTGGTGCCGCGCCGACAGGACTGGTGGGACGCCTTTCGGCGCAAGGAGGTGGTGCGCTTCACCCTGATCGCCCTGCCGCTCCTGTTCCATGACGGGCTCTGGGCCTTCGGCATGCTGCTCTACGGTTTCCTCTACGCTCATCTGGGCACCGACTCCCTGGCCATCATGACCACCCTCGGCACCTTGGAGAGCATCCTTATCTCCCTCTTCTTCGGGTTGGCGGTGGCCTGCTCCACCCTGCTCGGTCACCGGCTCGGGGCCGAGGAGTACGAGGCGGCCTGGCAGCACTCCCAGCTGTTCCTGCTGCTCGCCCCCATAGGCGCCCTGCTGGTGGGGATAGCCGTCTGGCTGCTGCAGACCAACCTGCTGCAGTGGGTCGGCAACCTGCCGGGGGAGCTGATGGGGGAAGCGGGCCAGGTGCTTGCCATCATGTGCCTCGGCATGTTGCTCAAGGTGTTCAACATGGTGGGTATAGTCGGGGTGCTGCGCTCGGGGGGGGACGTGAACTACAGCATCTTCATCGACATAGTCGCCATGTGGTGCATAGGCCTGCCGCTGGCCTGGGTCGCGGTCAGTCTGCTGGGCTGGCCCCTCTCCTGGGTGGTGGCCGTGGTGCTGCTGGAGGAGCTGTGCAAGGTGCTGCTGGTGCAGCGCAGGATCCGCCAGCGTCACTGGCTCAAGAATCTGGTGATGGGGTGACGGCAGCCCGCAGCCGGGCAAAAAGCGGGGTCATATCAATGACAGAAAATCCCCCCTTGCAGTATGCTAACCGCCTCTTCAATCAGCGGCGGGGCACACCACGCCCTGCCAGTAGTCGTTTAAGGAGACGCACATGCAACCACAAAAAGAGCTGATCACCGAGACTGCCCTGCTGGAGATGGCCAACGGCATCATCAAGAGCCACGAAGACTTCATCCACGGCATGCGTGCCGATGCGGTGGAGCAGAAGGGGGAGATCCTGGTGTTCAAGGGGGAGTTCTTCCTGGCCGAGGATGGCACCCCGACCGGCAAGACAATGGCGGTGTTCAACATGTTCAAGCTGCTGGCCCAGCAGTTGTCAGGCAAGTACCGGCTGAACTGATAGCGCCCCCTGACAAGATGCCGCCCTCAGGCGGCATCCGTCTTTGCGGACCCGGGCTTGCACGGCGTCTTCGCCAGCTCGCCCACCACGCAGTTTCGCCCCGCCATCTTGGCCATGTAGAGGCACTCATCCGCCCGGTTGAGCAGCTCCTCGACGCTCTCCCCGCGCAGGGACAGGGTCAGGCCTATGCTCACCGTCACCTCCAGCAGTTCATCCGAGGTCGGGCTCTTCACCAGCCGCGCCTCCACCGCCACCCTCAGTCGCTCGGCGATCCGTTTCGCCTGGGCCAGCTCGGCGCAGTTGGGCAGCAGTATGGCAAACTCCTCGCCGCCGTAGCGACCGAGCACCATGCCGGGCTCCAGCTGCTCCGCCAGGGTCGCCGCCACCTCCTTGAGCACGGCATCTCCCGCCAGATGGCCGAAGGTGTCGTTGATGCGCTTGAATCTGTCCAGATCCAGCAGCAGCACGGCAAAGGATGCCTGCTTGCGGATCATGCTGACCCTGGCCTTCTCGAGCCGCTTCATCAGCAGGCGGCGGTTCATCATGCCGGTCAGCTCGTCCGTGGTGGACTCCCGATAGAGCTGCAGCAGCATGTTGAGCTGGCCGCACTGCACCCAGGCACTCGCCACCGTGAAGAGCCCCAGCAGCCAGACCTGGTTGAGGGTCTGCACGCTCAGGAGCGGCTGGCCCACCAGCAGCCAGTTACCCGCCAGCATGGTGATCAGTATGCCCCCCGCCAGTTGCAGGCTGAGGGAGAGCGGTATGGGGAAGATGGCAAACAGGCTGATGAGCAGATAGGGGAAGGCCATGTAGCCCGCCTGCAGCTCCTGATCCGTCCCGAAGCTGTGCAGACAGATGAGGGAGAAGAGCATCATCACCGCCATCAGGTAGCCCAGAGCCAGCTTCATGCGCTCGCGCTTGAAGTGGATGAGATAGGAGAGGGGGATCAGGGGAGAGAGGGCCAGCAGGCAGAAGATCCTGACCTGAAACAGTTCGTCAAACTGGGTGGCGGGCAGGGTCAGCCAGTCCACCAGCGCCCAGGCAGGCAAGCCTACCATCAGCAGGCAGGTGAGCAGGCGCAGACGCACCGTCATAAAGCCCATGCGGGTCAGGGTGAAATCTTCGGAGTGGGCACGGGCACTCCAGAACTCCGACAGCTTCAGCATCCAGAGTCTCCATTTTACAACTGAGGGCTCATTCTACACCGTCCCTCCCTGGATGCATCAGCATGTCCCCCATTTATAACGAGAACTGCCTCACACAAACCGGCGGATCATAATCGCCGCGCGCAAACGTTTCAACCCATCGAAAAATAAACCGACCATTGCTCCAATTAGCGCTGGTCAGCCCAGGTTCAGCCACTAGAATAGCGCCCAATTTTCTCCCCCTCCCCACACTCAGAGGTATTTATGGAACAGGCTGCCGCCGTGCGCGCGACTCCAGAGACCCACCCCCCCAGGCGAGCCCACAGCGAGCTCATCTATGGCATAGACGAGGTTCCGCCCCTGCCCCAGACCCTGTTCGCCGCCCTTCAGCACATGCTCGCCATGTTTGTCGCCATCATCACCCCGCCCCTCATCATCGCCAATGCCCTGGGCCTCCCGGCCGCCGACACCCGCTACATCGTCTCCATGTCCCTGGTCATGTCCGGCATCGCCTCCTTCATCCAGACCCGCCGCTTCGGCCCCCTTGGTTCGGGCCTGCTCTCGGTGCAGGGCACCAGCTTCAACTTCCTCGGCCCCATCATCGCCTCCGGCCTGGCCCTCAAGCAGGCCGCCATGCCCACGGAAGATCTGCTGGGCACCCTGTTCGGCACCATGCTGGCGGCCGCCCTCACCATAGTGGTGATGAGCCGCTTCCTGCATCTGGTCAAGCGCATCATCACCCCCCTGGTGACCGGCATAGTGGTGCTGCTCATCGGCCTGACCCTGATCAAGGTGGGCCTCATCAGCATGGGTGGCGGCTATGCCGCGCTCTCGGACGGCAGCTTCGCCAGCCACACCAACCTCTTCCTCTCCCTGCTGGTGCTCGGCCTCATCGTGTTGCTGCAGCGCAGCCGCAACCCCTGGCTGCGCCTCTCCGCCATCATGATCGCCATGCTGGCGGGCTACGCTGTCGCCCTGCTGCTGGGCAAGGTCAACCCTCCCACCTTCGAAGGCCCCCTGGTGATGGTGCCCATCCCGCTCCACTACGGCATCGGCTTTGACTGGCAGCTGTTCGTGCCGCTCGCCATCATCTTCGTGGTGACGGCGCTGGAAGCCATAGGCGACATGACGGCCACCTCGGACATCTCCGGCGAGCCGCTGGACGGACCCGTCTACATGGCGCGGATCAAGGGGGGCGTGCTGGCCGATGGCGCCAACTCCATGCTGGCGGCGGTCTTCTCCACCTTCCCCATGTCCACCTTCGCCCAGAACAACGGCGTCATCCAGCTGACCGGGGTCGCCAGCCGCCATGTCGGCCTCTTCATCGCCGCCATGCTGGCCCTGCTCGGCCTCTTCCCGGCGGTGGCGAGCCTGGTGCAGCAGATCCCCGAGCCCGTGCTGGGGGGCGCCACCATCGTCATGTTCGGCACCATAGCCGCCGCCGGGGTACGCATCATCTCCCGCGAGGAGCTGGACCGCCGCGCCCTGATGATA
Organism: Aeromonas sp. OTU364; assembly: GCF_038440395.1. Classification (NCBI taxonomy): domain Bacteria; kingdom Pseudomonadati; phylum Pseudomonadota; class Gammaproteobacteria; order Aeromonadales; family Aeromonadaceae; genus Aeromonas; species Aeromonas sp. OTU364. The sequence continues at coordinate 153,128 of NZ_JASATR010000002.1, read as the reverse complement.
CTGGCGGTGTCGCTGGCCATGGGGCTGGGTGTCGCCCAGGTGCCCGAGGTGCTGCAACACCTGCCGGAGCTGGCCAGAAGCGTGCTCTCCTACGGCGTCGCCACCGGCGGCCTCACCGCCATCGTGATGAACCTGCTGCTGCCCAAGCGCGGCGGCGCACAGGCCTGACGCGCTCCAGAGCGAACAGGTAAAGCCCCGCCGTGCGGGGCTTTACCTTGTTTGTCGCCCCGGGTACTGTGCTGGGCAGCCTCTGCTCAGGATGCCTTTCATGCCCTATACCCTGCTTCCCCCCCTGCCCGCCCGCCACACCCCGGATCAGATACTGGCCAAGGAGCAGCGCTGGCTGCGGGAGTGCGCCCATGACGGCCAGCCCCGCGCCCACCTCTGGCAGGCGCCCCAATGCCTTGTCGTCACCCGCAAGGACGTGCGCCTGCCCCGCTATCAGGCGGCCTGCGAGCAGCTCGCCGCCGAAGGCTGGCCCGTCCATGTGCGGGACAGCGGCGGCACCGCCGTGCCCCACGGGGCCGGCATCCTCAACATGTCTATCTTGCTGCCCCGTACCACCACGGATCTTGGCCACTACTACCATCTGCTGGGGGCGCCGCTGCTGACCCTGCTGGGCGAATACGGTCTAGAGGGAAACTATGACTTCGTGCCCGGATCCTTTTGCGACGGCCAGTACAATCTGGTGATCGGGGGCCGCAAGGTCACCGGCACAGCCCAGCGCTGGCTGGCGCCGGGGCAGGATCACGGGGGCGCCGTGCTGGCCCAGGCCATGTTGCTGGTAGCGGGGGATGTGGACGAAGGCACCCGGATGGCGAGCCGCTTCTACGAGCTGGCGGGCGGGGAGCTGCGTTTCTTGCCCGGCACCTCCACTACCCTGGCGCAGCAGATCCATTGGCAGGGGAGCGAGGAAGCGCTGGTGGAGAGAGTGCGAGGGCGGCTGGCGCGACTGCTGACGGAGAGTCAGATGCCCTTACCCTGATCCCCCGGAGGGAGCGCCTCCTCCATGCGCCATCCATAAAAAAGCCACGACCCGGGTCGTGGCTTTGCTTTTCCGCATTGGGCGAACACAGATTCAGGCGGTCTGCGGCTCGGGCTCGGACTCCGTATCGCTGTCCCGGTCCCGACTGAAGTAGGCCCGGGTCTCGGCGATCACCACGTGGCGCAGGCCGATGAGGCCGATGAGGTTGGGTACCGCCATCAGGCCGTTGACGATGTCCGCCAGCAGCCAAATCATGTCCAGATGGAGGAAGGCGCCGCTCGCCACCAGCACCAGATAGACCAGGCGGTAGGGCTTGATCGCCTTGACCCCGAACAGGTACTCGGTGCAGCGCTCGCCGTAGTAGTTCCAGCCGAGGATGGTGGTAAAGGCGAAGAACAGGAGGCCGATGCTCACCAGATACTGGCCGACATGGGCGTCCAGCCCCTGGGCAAAGGCCTGGCTGGTCATGGCGGCGCCGCTCAAGTCCCCGCTCCACACGCCGGTCACCACCAGGGTCAGGCCCGTCATGGTGCAGATGATGATGGTGTCGATGAAGGTGCCGGTCATGGAGACCAGCCCCTGCTCCACGCAGGAGTCCGTCTTGGCCGCCGCCGCGGCTATGGGGGCCGAGCCCAGTCCGGATTCGTTGGAGAAGACCCCCCGTGCCACCCCGGACTGGATCGCCAGCATGATGCCGGCCCCGACGAAGCCGCCGGTGGCCGCATGGCCGGTGAAGGCGCTCTCGATCACCAGCATGACGGCGTCGGGCAAGGCACTGGCGTTGTTCACCAGCACGCCCAGACAGGCGAGTATGTAGAAGATGGCCATGAAGGGGACCACCTTGCTCGAGACGCTGGAGATGGACTGGATGCCCCCCAGGGTCACCAGGGCCACTATCAGGGTCAGCACTACCGCGGTCACTTCACGGGGCACCGAGAAGGAGAGGCTCATGGCATCACTGATGGCGTTGACCTGAGGGAAGGTGCCGATGCCGAAGAAGGCGACGCCTATGCCGAACAGGGCGAACAGCTTGGCCAGCGGCCTGGAACCCAGCCCCTTCTCCAGATAGTACATGGGGCCGCCCGCCATCTGGCCGTTGGCATCCTGCTCGCGGTATTTGACCGCCAGCAGGCACTCGGCGTACTTGGTGGCCATGCCGAACAGGGCCGCCATCCACATCCAGAACAGGGCGCCGGGACCGCCGAGCTTGATGGCGGTGGCCACCCCGACGATGTTGCCTGTGCCTATGGTGGCGGAGAGGGCGGTGCACAGGGCGGCGAAGCTGGAGACATCCCCCTGCTTGCCCTGACCCTGATCCCGGCCAAAGACCAGCTTGAGGGCGAGCGGCAAGCGCACGACCTGAAGCAGACCCAATCGCCAGGTGAGATAGATACCGGTCCCGACCAGCAGGATCAGCAGGGGTGGACCCCAGACAAAGCTATCGATGGCGGCGAGCGCCGATTGAATTGATGACATGCATCCTCCTTAAAAAACAACGATTAAGGAGGAGAAGGATGATCTTCCCATAGGTGTCGCGATCGGCCAGAGGCGATCGGATGCGGGCCAAAAACGTGCTCACACTCTTACTGCGAGGCCGTGACAAGGCTCATGCGCTGCTCGGAAGCCTCATGTATTCACATACACTCCGGTTCCTGCGCTGCTCTTTACCTTGCTGACGACCTCTCGTGACAGATCGTGAACAGTTCTAAGCTCAGGTACAACCATCCCATCCCCTCTGTCCTTTTGCCTGAGAGTTTCCGGCGCCAGCCAGCCCTTGCGGGTCGTCATAGTGCCTTGCTCCTTCGGCGCCCGATCTAACGGGTCTCTCCAGAGTATCGTCCAGTAGCAGTCCACACCGGTTGCCCGGTACCTGAAAGATTCACTTCTTCGGTGGATGGTCCCCCATCGCTCTCCTGCTACCTTCATCCGAACTAGTTTGGATTAGGAAGCGGGCATGTTAATCCAAAAAATGTGAGCTGTCTCCCACTCGGCCAGCCTCGGCGCCGCTTTTTTCTGTCCAGGCCATGAGCGGAGCCATGTTAAATGCTCATTAACTATCAATAGCTTATGAAGTCTTCTCTGCCAATGCTGCGCACCGGCAGGGGCAGAGTGCCCCATATCAAGATGATGTTTCGTCTCGACCAGAAATACTTGCCAACATATCCAATCAAAATGCTTGCACACAAACTCAATAAGTCGATAATCCCGCGCATAACTAAGCACTTTGCAAGGGAGTTATGCATTGTGCCTGGTCGGTCCCTCCGGACCACTCGCCTGAGCCGGCCGTCGCCGGTTCAATCGCATATGGCTTGGGCATATCACGCCCCCTAAGGATGATCAAAAGAGAATGAACGAGACCCTGGTCGCACAAGATTACCGTCAGCTGGTTGAACAATTTGGCTCCCCCCTGCTGCTGCTCGACAAGGCAGCCGTCCGCAAACAGTATCGGGCCCTGGTGGCCGCCCTGCCCGATGTGCGCTTGCATTATGCACTCAAGCCCCTGCCCCATGAGGCTGTGGTCTCTGTCTTGAAGGAAGAGGGGGCCTGTTTCGATCTGGCCACCAATGGCGAAGTGGATCTGGTGCGCAGCCAAGGGGTTCGCCCGGGACGCTGCATTCACACCCATCCCATCAAGCGCGACAGCGACATCCGTTATGCGCTGGAATTTGGCTGTACCGTGTTCGTCTACGACAACCCGCTGGAGCTGGAGAAGTTCCTGCCCTACAAGGACGAGGTCAAACTGCTGCTGCGTGTCAGCTTCCCGAATCCCGAGACCAAGGTCGATCTCTCCAAGAAGTTCGGCTGCACCCCGGAGCAGGCGCTGCCGCTGCTGCAACTGGCCCAGGCCAAGGGGATCAAGGTGATGGGGCTGTCGTTCCACGTCGGCTCCCAGGTGCCCCACCCCCGTCGCCACGTGCAGGCCATCGACGCCTGCCGCGAGATCATGGAGCAGGCCTGGGATCTCGGCCTCAAGCCCTGGGTGCTGGACATCGGCGGCGGTTTCCCGGTGGATTATGAGGGCGGCGAGTTCGACATCGACGGCTTCTGCGCCCCGATCCGCGAGGCGCTGGCCAAGCTGCCCGCCACGGTACAGAAGATTGCCGAGCCGGGCCGTTTCATCAGCGCACCGGCCATGACCTCGGTCGCCAGCGTGATGGGCAAGGCCCACCGCGGCGACAAGATCTGGTACTACCTGGATGACGGCCTCTACGGCAGCTACAACGGTCAGCTCTATGACCACGTCACCTACCCGGTGAGCACCCCCTACGCCCAGGGCCAGCTGCACAATGCCGTGCTCTCCGGCCCCACCTGCGACAGCGTGGACGTCATTCGCGACGGCATCATGCTGCCGGATCTCGCCATCGGCGAGCTGGTCATAGGCCGGGTGATGGGTGCCTACACCTGGGCGTCGGCCTCCACCTTCAACTTCTTCCCCAAGGCGAGCATCCTCATCCTGGACAGCGCCCAGAAGCAGAAGCTGGTGGCAGTGGCCTGATCGGTTTGACCACGCCGGCAACATAGAGAAGGGGAGCCATTGGCTCCCCTTCTTGTTTGTCTTGTCGTGCTCTATCAGAACTGGCTGGTCAACAGCCAACCGGTATAGGCGACGAAGATGCAGAGCAAGATGCCCCCTTCCACCCTGTTGATGCGGCCCTGTCCCTTGCGGCCCAGGCACATCACCAGCAGCAGCAGGGTCAGCCCCATCATCAGGCTCCAGTCGCGGGAGAGCACCGCCGGGTCCACGTCCAGGGGCGCTATGCCGGCGGCGATGCCCACCACGGCCAGGGTGTTGAACAGGTTGGAGCCAAGCACGTTGCCGAGGGCCAGATCGTGCTCCTTCTTCTTGATGGCCATCAGGGAGGAGGCGAGCTCCGGCAGCGAGGTGCCCACCGCCACTATGGTCAGACCGATGACCAGGTCGCTGATGCCAAATGCCTGGGCTATGGTCACCGCGCCCCACACCAGCAGGCGGGAAGCGCCCACCAGGAGTACCAGGCCGACGATCAACCAGAAGATGGCCTTCTTGAGCGGCATGGCTTCGCTGTCGAGCTCCACGTTCACGTCTTCGTCCAGGGCGTCTCCCTTGCCCTTGATCCCGGTCCAGATGGACCAGCCCAGCAGCGCGATGAAGACGCCACCCAGAATGAGGGCGTCGCCACGCCCCAGGTGACCATCGATGAGCAAGGCACCGGTCAGCAGGGTGATGCCGAGCAGTATGGGGATCTCCTTGCGCACCACCTGGGAGGAGACGGCGATGGGGCTGATGAGGGCTGTCAGCCCGAGAATGAGGGCGATGTTGGTGATGTTGGAACCATAGGCGTTGCCGAGCGCCAGGCCCGGGTTACCCTGCATGGATGCCAGGGCCGAGACTACCATCTCGGGAGCCGAGGTACCAAAACCGATGATCACCATGCCGATCAGCAGCGGCGGCATGCCGGCATAACGGGCGGTGGCGGCGGCGCCGTCCACAAATTTATCCGCACTCCAGACCAGCAACGCCAGTCCGGCAATCAGGGCAACAAAAGCCAGGGTCATATTCTTCCATCTCGTCGACTGCAAACACGAGAGCCAGGCGGCTAGCCTGGCTCCATCCAAACGCGGCCTCAGTGTATCGAGCCGCCTTGCTATTTCAAGCTGAAATCAAACGACGATTAACAATTCACAAGGCGGCCAGCAGGCTCTGTGCATCCGACACCTCGAACTTGCCGGGAGCCTCCACGAACAGTTGCTCGACCACGCCGTCATGGGCGATCAGGGCAAAGCGCTGGGCACGCAGGCCGCCGAAGGCGCCGGTCTCCTTGGCAAGGCCGAGGGCCCGGGTCCAGCTGCCGTCCCCATCTGCCAACATGGTGATGGCGTCGGCATTCTGGGCCGCCTGCCACGCCCTCATCACGAAGGCGTCGTTGACCGACAGACAATAGAGGGCATCGACGCCCTTGGCCTTGAACTGATCCGCCAGCACCACATAACCGGGCAAGTGGGCGTTGGAGCAGGTGGGGGTGAAGGCCCCCGGCACCGCGAACAACACCACCTTCTTGCCCGCAAACAGGGCCTGGGTATCCTTCACCTGCTTGCCCTCGGCGCTGATGAAGGTAAATTCTCCTGCGGGCAGGGATTGACCGACCGTGATCATGATGACTCATCCTTCTGTGGTTCAAAGAGGCCCAGTCTACCCCAATCCACCCACAGGTGAACGGGTTCATCCGGGCGCAGTAAAGAGAACGCGCAACAAGCGTTTGCGGCCGCTAACCCTGGCCCGCTTGCGAACGTCGCGCCTGCCAGGTGGCGATGGCCAACAATGAATCCGGCGTGAATTCATCGGCCCGCTCAGCTATCTCGGCCAGGCTCATCCAGTGCACCTCGCTCACCTCTTCGGCCTGCAGTTGCAGCGGCCCCTGATAGTGACAGCTGAACAGACCGCCCCAGACCCGATAGCCTCCCCCGCTCGCCTCCCCTTCGGCGTAGAAGGTGCCAAAGTCGTGCAGGGGCACGCCGTGGATCCCCAGCTCCTCGGCCAGCTCGCGCCGGGCGGAGGGCTCCATCGCCTCCCCAGTGGTCACCACGCCACCGGCGCAGGCGTCCAGCATGCCGGGACAAAAATCCTTGCTCGGAGTGCGCCGCTGCACCAGCACGCGCCCGGCCTCATCGAGCACCAGGATATAGCTGGCGCGATGGCGCAAATTCTCCCGACGCACCCGGGGGCGCTCGGCCACCCCGATCACCCTGTCCTGCTCGTCTACTACGTCCACCCACTCCACGTGCGGCACCTTGTCCATCCTGCGATGGCCGCAGTATATCGGGGCCGGGGCCGGGGGCTGCACTACTTTTTCAATGCCGGGAGCAGGATGCCAGCCCTCCATAATAAGGATTCATACAAACCTTCATCAAGTGTCACATCAGTGTCATGGTGAGGCGGCATAGTGTGCCCTGTCCAAACAACAGGGTCTCTTGCCATGAAGGTGTTCAAGCAGTTGTCTCCTCGTCGAATTGCCCGCTATATCAAAAGCTTCCATCACGGCAGCTTCATGGTAGAGGCACTGGGACGATTCGAGTTTCAGGGGGGAGTCATCGATGTGAAGACGCTGGACTGCCGTCAGGCGCTGAGCCTGGCCCGGCAGATCAATCTGGCCGTGCGCGATCTGCGCACCAGTACCCTGTTGCCGGGCTGACATACTCCTTTCCGTTTGTAGTCTGCTTTCATGCATGTCTTTGCCCGCCGCTCACCGAGCCGGCGGGCTATTTTCAATGGGGTTGGCCCCGCCTGATCCGCCTCAGTGCTGCAGGATCTGGGAGAGAAACAGCTTGGTCCGCTCCGACTGGGGGTGATCGAAGAACTGATCCGGCACGTTCTCCTCGATGATCTGGCCGCGGTCCATGAAGATCACCCGATCCGCCACCTGCTTGGCAAAGCCCATCTCGTGGGTGACGCAGAGCATGGTCATCCCCTCGTGGGCCAGCTCCACCATGACATCCAGCACCTCGCGCACCATCTCGGGATCCAGCGCCGAGGTCGGCTCGTCAAACAGCATCACCTGGGGATTCATGCAGAGGCTGCGGGCGATGGCGACCCGTTGCTGCTGACCACCGGAGAGCTGGCCCGGGTACTTGAGGGCCTGCTCCGGGATCCTGACCCGGCGCAGGAAGGTCATGGCGATCTCCTCGGCCTCCTTGCGTGGCAACTGCTTGACCCAGATGGGGGCCAGGCAGCAGTTCTCCAGCACCGTCAGATGGGGGAAGAGGTTGAAGTGCTGGAACACCATGCCCACCTCCCGGCGTACCGTCTCTATGTTCTTGAGATCCGACGTCAGGGCCGTGCCCTTGACCAGGATGTCACCGCTCTGATGCTCCTCCAGCCGGTTGATGCAGCGGATCATGGTGGACTTGCCCGAGCCAGACGGCCCGCAGATGACGATCTTCTCCCCCCTGCCCACCTGCAGATTGATGTTGCGCAGCACATGAAACTCACCGTACCACTTGTTGACATCCTTGAGTTCTACCACAGCGTCCGTTTTCATCTCGAAACTACTCCTAATGCTTGTGACCGGTGTTGAGTTTGCGCTCCAGATAGATGGAGTAGCGGGACATGCCAAAACAGAACATCCAGAAGATCATGGCGATGAACACATAGGCCTCGGTGGAGAATCCCAGCCAGGCCGGATCCGCCAGCGCCACCTTGGAGATAGCCAGCAGATCGAAGAGCCCTATGATCAACACCAGGCTGGTGTCCTTGAACAGGGAGATAAAGGTGTTCACCAGGGAGGGAATGGTGATCTTGAGAGCCTGGGGCATGATGACCAGTCCCATCACCTTCCAGTAGGAGAGCCCCAGGGCTTCACCCGCCTCGTACTGTCCCTTGGGGATCGCCTGCAGCCCGCCCCTCACCACCTCGGCCACATAGGCCGCCTGGAACAGAATGATGCCGATGAGCGCCCTCAGCAGCTTGTCGAGCTCCACCTCGGTACTCATGAACAGCGGCAGCATGACGGAGGCCATGAAGAGCACCGTGATGAGCGGCACTGCCCGCCAGAACTCGATATAGACGGTGGATAGGCTGGAGATGACCGGCATGTGGGAGCGGCGCCCCAATGCCAGCAGGATGCCGAACGGCAGGGCGACCACTATGCCCACCACCGCCAGCACCAGAGTCAGCATCAGGCCGCCCCAGCGGTTGGTTTCCACCACCTCGAGACCGGCCCCGCCGTGGATCAGCACGAAGGCAATGACAGGGAACACCAGCAGGGTAAAGAGCGCCAGCCAGCCCTTGCGCGGGGTGCGCGGCCAGATCAGCAGCGCCAGCAGCACGGCCAGACCGGCGAAGGCCAGATTGATGCGCCAATACTGATCGACCGGGTAAAAGCCGTAGAGGTATTGCCCCAGACGGCTCTCGATAAAGACCCAGCAGGCCCCGCCCTGGGCACAGTCGGCGCGGCTGCTCCCCTGCCAGTTAGCGGAGAAGATGGCCCAGTCCAGCGCCGACCAGAGCAGTGGCAGCAGCAGGTAGGCAAGCACCAGGGTCAGCAGGCCGTTCCACCAGTTGGGGAAGAGGTTCTGCCTGACCCAGGCGACCAGCCCCCGGCGATGATTGGGAGGCGGCAGCGCCTCCTGCAACTCGTTCACAAACATGACAGCTCCCTAGCGCTCGACCAGCGTCATCCTGCGGTTGTAGATGTTCATCAGGACTGAGGTGGTGATACTGATGATGAGATAGACCCCCATGGTCATGGCGATCACCTCGATGGCCTGCCCGGTCTGGTTGAGGGTGGTGCCCATGAACACAGAGACCAGGTCCGGATAACCGATGGCGGTGGCCAGCGAGGAGTTCTTGGTGAGGTTCAGGTACTGGCTGGTCAGCGGGGGAATGATGACCCGCATCGCCTGGGGAATGACCACCAGCCGCAGCGTCTTGGTGGACGAGAGCCCGAGGGCGGAAGCGGCTTCGGTCTGCCCCTTGCTGATGGCCAGTATGCCGGATCGCACTATCTCGGCGATGAAGGCCGCCGTATAGATGGTGAGCGCCAGCAGCAGGGCCGCGAGTTCCGGCAGCACCGTCAAGCCCCCCCGGAAGTTGAAGCCCTGCAGTATGGGCACGCTCCAGGAGAGCGGGCTGCCTGCCAGCAGGAAGGCGATGGCGGGAAGCAGGATCACCAGAGCGGCCGCACAGCGCCAGAACGGGAAGATCCTGCCGGTCAGCGCCTGACGGCGCCTTGCCCAGCGACTCAGTCCCCAGCTCAGGACGACAGCGACCAGCAGGGCCCAAAGCACATAGCCAAATCCCTCTTCAAACAAGGGTTTGGGCAGATAGAAGCCCCGCACGTTCAAGAAGGCGAGCCCTCCGAGCTCCACGCTCTCACGGGGAGACGGCAGGGTGCGCAGCACCGAGAAGTACCAGAAGAAGATCTGCAGCAGCAGTGGAATGTTGCGAAACGTCTCTATGTAGACTGTGGCTATCTTGGCTACCAGCCAGTTGCGGGACAGACGCGCTATCCCGAGCACGAATCCGAGCAGGGTGGCAAACAGGATGCCGAGCACCGAGACCAGCAGGGTATTGAGCAGGCCGACCACGAAGGTGCGACCGAAGGTATAGGTCTCGTCGTAGGGGATCAGGCTCTGCAGGATGCCGAACCCGGCGGTGTTGCCCAGAAAATCGAAACCTGTGGTGATGCCACGGGTCGCCAGATTGTTCAGGGCATTGTTGATGATGTAGAACAGAAACGCGAGAACGGCCGCAATGGCCAGGCACTGGAAGATCTGCGCCCGCACCTTAGCGTCATACCACCAGCGGCCCTGTTCTTTCCTATGGTTTGATGCTTGTATCGCCATGAGGATGACTCCGACAAAGCCAGGGCAAGGGGGAAATGGGGGGCCAGGCCCCCCGACAGCTGTCTAGTTAGCGGATGGGCGGGGCATACATCAGGCCACCCTTGTTCCAGAGCGCGTTGATGCCGCGGTCGATCTTGAGGGGAGAGCCGGCACCGACGTTGCGATCGAAGGACTCGCCGTAGTTGCCGACCTGCTTGACGATGTTGTAGGCCCACTTGTCATCCAGCCCCAGCACATTGCCCTTGGGCTCCTCCAGCCCCAGCAGGCGACGGATGTCCGGGTTGGTGGATTTGAGCATCTCGTCCACGTTGGCGCTGGTCACACCGGCCTCTTCGGCGTTGAGCATGGCGTAGAGACTCCAGCGCACCACCTTGAACCACTGCTCGTCACCCTGGCGCACCGCCGGGCCCAGCGGCTCCTTGGAGATGACCTCGGGCAGCACCAGGGCATCTTCCGGCTTGGTCAGCTTGATCTTGAGGGAGTAGAGCTGGGATTGATCCGAGGTCAGCACGTCACAACGCCCCGCCTCGAAGCCCTTGACGGTCTGATCCGAGGTGTCGAACACCACAGGGGTATATTTCATGCCGCCGTTGGCGCGGAAGTAATCCGCCAGATTGAGCTCTGTGGTGGTGCCGGACTGGATGCAGACGGCGGCCCCGTCCAGCTCCTTGGCACTCTTGACCCCGAGGGACTTGTTGACCAGGAAGCCCTGGCCATCGTAGTAGTTCACCCCGGCAAAGGTCAGGCCCAGCGAGCCGTCCCGGGTCAAAGTCCAGGTGGTGTTGCGCGACAGCAGATCCACTTCACCGGATTGCAGGGCGGTGAAACGCTCCTTGGCGGTGAGGGAGACATACTTGACCTTGCCGGCATCCCCGAGCACGGCCGCAGCGACGGCGCGGCACACGTCCACGTCGAGCCCTGTCCAGGTGCCCTTGGCATCCGGATTGGAGAACCCGGGCAGGCCATCACCGACCCCGCACTGCACGAACCCCTTCTTCTTCACGGCATCCAGGGTACCCTCTGCCCAGACATTGGCTGCCGCCAGCGACAGCACTATCACCATACCTGCCTTGTGTATCTGCTTCATGTCACTCTTCCCTGTGGTTTGATTCGAATTGGCACCCAAACCGAGCAAGATGCCATCGTTTCCCTGCTTTTTTGCAGCTTATCCAGCGCTTCAAAAACCTGTCAATCGGTGCAACCCGGCACAACTGTGGTGCAACAGCACAAAATATTCGAACGATGTGATATGCACTCTCAGAATCAAAAGTAGACCCTTATTCACCAAATAGCCTGCTGTTAAAGGCCATTCCCACTGTGAGGATTATTTTCACAAAAAAACGGGACGCACCGGGATGGGGCAGCGAAATCGGACTCCAACTGACTCATCAGACTCACTTTTCTATCGGCAAGCCCCAACGCGGGGAGTCAGGGGCAAATATTGGGCTGGGTCGATATGGTGCCATGGCGGGGGGAGAACAGGCTCCAACACTCAATCTTCGGGTGGGAGACGAGGCAGGGACAAGGGGCCTCAAGATAGGGGCGCCGACCCGGGGTCGGCACTTGGCGGCTCAACCGCCGCGGGGGCCGTCTTCAATCTCGGTGATGACGCCGTTTTCGACGGTGACAAACTGCATGAATTCGCTCCTGCCGAAGTTGTAGGTCCAGCGCTCGGCATACTTGACCGTCATCCGCGCCCCGAAGCCGTTCTCCTCGTAGCGTGTCAGATCCTCCTTGAGCATCGGCTGACCACAGCGGATCAGCAGCTCGGCCGTGGTGTCCCCCTCGGTCAGCAGGGCGCTCTTGCAGCGCAGGGTGCCGGCATCCACCGGCAGCGTCGCCACCAGCAGCAACCACAGTATTGGTTTCATTTTGCGCTCCATTTGAACAATGCCGCCCCCAGCATGATACACACCAGGGCAAACACCATGACCTGGGCCAACATCCCCGCCACCGTCTGCCAGCCCGCCCCTTCCAGCATGACGGCGCGGGCCGCCTCGATGATCTGGCTGAGGGGCAGACGGGCTGCCACGGCCTGCAACCAGGGGGGAGATCCCTCCAGCGAAAACCAGACGCCGGACAAGAACATCATGGGCAAGCTGATGAGATTGAGCAAACCGCTCGCCAGCTCCTCGTTCTGAATACGGGCGGCGATGAGCAACCCGAGGGAGGCCATGGCGGTCCCGCCGACCAGGGCGATGAAGAGCAGCAACCAGCCTGAGCCGAGCAGGGGCACATCCAGCAGCCAGTAAGCCACCAGGAAGACCAGCAGACTCACCACCAGGGTGATCAGCACCCGCGACAGCAACTGGGCGCAGAGAAACTCGGCCGCCGACAGCGGGGTGGCGCGCAAGCGCTTGAGCACCCCGTTCTTGCGATAGCGCACGATGACGAAGCCGACCCCGAACAGACCGGAGAACATCAGGTTCATGCCGATCACCCCGGGCAGCAACCAGTCGCCATAGCGGATGGCCCGGCCGCTCAGTGCCTCTCGTTGCAAGGGCGCGCGCACCGCCTGGCGCAGCAGGTACTCGGCCATGGCCCCCTGGGGGGCATCCGGGTTGACCCAGTAGTGGCCACGCGCCGGTGACAGCAGCAAGTCCAGCTGATGGTGGCGCACCTTGAGGATCCCTCTCGCCTCGTCGTCATAGGGGAGGAGCTTGAGCAGCGGGATATGGGCCAGGGGCTGATATGCCGTCGTCAGCGCCCCCACCACCCCTATCTGCACCAGCGGCTTGGGGGGGCCCGAGAAGATGAGGGAGAAGCCAATCACCAGCAGGAGCGGAAAGAGCAGGTTCCAGACCAGGGCTGCCCTGTCGCGCACGAACTCCAGGGTGCGGGCATAAAAGAGGGCGCCTATGCGCCTTAGGGATCCCGTCATCTTTCGCTCCTTGCACAGGCTGACTTCGGCGGCATGCCGGCAGGTGCCGCAGTTGGGCGCCGCCATGGGGCGGCGTTCATGCACCGCTCCGGAGGCTGTGGCCGGTCAGGTGCAGGAAGAGATCCTCCAGGTTGGGGGAGCGCACCTGCATGCCGGTCAGCGGCACCCCCAGGCCCAGCAGCCGCGGCAGCAAGGCCGCCACGTCGGGGCAGTTAAGCTCCACCTGATCCCCGTGTGGCCGCAGCGGATAACCCAGGCTGGCGAGGGCCGGGTGATCCGCGAGACGCACCAGCACACCGTCGAAGTGCCGCGCCAGCAGGGCCGCCGGCGTGTCCAGGCTGAGCAGATGGCCGTGATCCACGATGGCGATGCGATCGCACAGTTGCTGGGCCTCGTCCATGTAGTGGGTGGTGAGCACCACCGTCTTGCCCTGGGCCTTGATCGCCTCGATCCGCTGCCAGAAGTGGTGACGGGCCTGGGGGTCCAGCCCTGTGGTGGGTTCGTCCAGAAACAGCAGTTCGGGATCCCCGAGCAGGGCCAGGGCCAGCAGCAGGCGCTGACGCTGGCCGCCGGAGAGCTTGCGGCTGTCCCTGTCGATGAACTCCCCAAGGGCGCACAGATCGATGAGCAGTTCCCGTGGCAGGGGGTTGGGATAGAGGCTGGCGAACAGGCGCAGGGTGTCGCGCACCGTCAGAAAATCCTGCAGCGCCGTGTGCTGGAACTGGATGCCGATGCGGGAGCGATAATCGGGGCCGCGGGGGGCGCCATGAAACAGGATCTGCCCGCTGTCCGGGGTGAGGATCCCCTCGAGCAGCTCTATGGTGGTGGTCTTGCCCGCCCCGTTCGGGCCGAGCAGGCCGAAACAGCTCCCGGCGGGAATGGCAAAGCTGAGTCCGTCCACCGCCCTGACACCCGGAAAGTGCTTGATGAGATCGACGACTTCGATGATGGCAGCCATGGCCTGTCTCCCTGGGTGGCCGAGAGTGCGACGTCCTGACTATATCCAAATCTCCCGAGAAGGCCATGGCTCATCCACCAGGGCGTGGCGGCGCGCAAAAACAAACGGCGACCCAGGGGTCGCCGTCTGCATCACGCCAGCCAGATCACAGGATGTCCAGCAGCTCCACTTCGAAGACCAGAGCGGAGTAAGGCGGGATGGAGCCGGCGCCACGGGCACCGTAAGCCAGATCCTGCGGAATGTAGAGCTTCCACTTGGAGCCAACCGGCATCATCTGCAGCGCTTCCACCCAGCCGGCGATGACGCCGGTGACCGGGAATTCGGCAGGCTGGCCGCGAGCGACCGAGCTGTCGAACACGCCACCGTGGGTGAAGGTACCGTGGTAGTGCACACGCACGGACTGACCGGCCACCGGCACGGCGCCGTTGCCTTCTACCATGACTTCGTATTGCAGACCGGAGTCGGTCACTTTCACGTCGGCGCGCTTGGCGTTGTCGGCCAGGAAGGCTTCGCCATCGGCGGCGGCGGCCTTGGCGACGACTTCCTGCTCTTCCTGCATGCGGGCGGTGATGACCTGGAAGGCATCATTGATATCGTCACGGCTGACCGCGAACTCCAGGCCGTTCAGGGCATCTGCCAGACCTTGTTGCAGGGCAGGGATATCCAGACCGGCGAAGGCTTGCTGCGCCAGCTGATCACCCATGTTGCGGCCGATGCCATAGCTGGCCTTCTGTTCGATAGAGTCGTATTGGGACATTGAGATGTTGCTCCGGGTCCTAAGGGTAAAAGAGACGGGATAATATCAGACTTTTTGGCGAGGTGCTGCCGGCTGCCATCCTGATTTCCCCGCCCGTGGGAGAGACTTCACACAAGAAGGGGATGAACGCCGCCCATCGGCGGCGATCTGCTCAGGCGCGATCCAGCAAGGCCCGCACCGCTGCCACCTTGGCGCCGTCGGTAATATTGACCCGGCCGTCGTCCGAGGTGCCCATGTTCACACACATGAGGAGGCACCATGCCGCCGCGCGGCACCTATCAGGCCTTGTCCAGCAAAGCCCGCACCGCGGCCACCTTGGCGCCGTCGGTGATATTGACCCGGCCGTCGTCCGAGGTGCCCATGTTCACACACATGAGGAGGCACCATGCCGCCGCGCGGCACCTATCAGGCCTTGTCCAGCAAAGCCCTCACCGCTGCCACCTTGGCGCCGTCGGTAATATTGACCCGGCCGTCGTCCGAAGTACCCATGTTCACCCCGTGGGGCACCATGCCGCCGCGCCAGCCCATGCCGGACATGTGCACCTCGCTCACCCCGGTGAACTCGAGTATGGTGCGCACGTTGTCGGCATTGACCCCGGCGCCGGGCATCAGGCTGGAGCGGCCCGCCAGGGTCTGCTGCATCGCCTGCAGTGTCTCCAGACCCGCCAGGGCGGTCGGGGCATGGCCAGAGCTCAGGATCCGCTCACAGCCGGCCGCCACTATGGTCTCCAGATCGGCGCGCCAGTTGGAGCTGAGATCGATGGCGCGATGGAAGGTGACCCCCAGGGGACCGGCCGCCTCGACCAGCTGTTGCAATTGGGCGGCAGGCACCCTGCCCCCCTCGTCGAGCAGACCCACCACCACCCCTTGCAGGCCCGCAGAGCGCGCCGCCGCGATATCCAGCAGCATGAGTTCGAACTCGGCGGCACTGAAGCAGAAATCCCCGGCACGGGGGCGGATCATGGCGTAAACCGGCACGCTGGCGTGGCGGGCAGCAAGCTGCATGAAACCATAGGAGGGGGTGAGACCACCCAGCCCCAGCGCAGAGCAGAGCTCGATGCGATCCGCGCCGGACCGCTCTGCGGTGAACAGGGATTCCAGGTTGTCGATGCAGATTTCAAGACGGGTCATGATGACTCCTTATCCAGGGAGATCAGACCCAGTGCCTGATCTCATAAATTGAGCAGGGCGGCGCCACGCACGCCACCGGCGCCGCCGAAGCGGGCCTGGCGGATAGCCGGCAGGGCGACACCGGGCAGCAGATGGCCGGGCAGACGCCTGGGCAGCTCCTCATACAGGGCGGGCAGCCCGCTGAGGCCGCCCCCCAGCACCACCACCTCGGGGTCTATCACAGAGATGGCGGTGGCGAGCCCGGCGGCCAGGATCTCCAGCCAGCAGTCGATGGCCGAGAGCGCCGCAGGTTCCCGGGCCTCGGCACGGGCGACTATCTGGTGGCCGCTGGCGCGCTCGCCGCGAAAGTGGTGATAGAGCCGCTCCAGGCCGGTGCCCGAGGCGTAGGTTTCGAAACAGACCAGGCGGCCGCAGCCGCAGCGGGGACGGGGCAGGTCGGGGTATTTCATCAATATGGTGGCCGGCAGCGGGTAATGGCCTATCTCCCCCGCCAGCCAGTTTCGACCCTGGATGAGCCTGCCCGCCAGGTAGACGGCGCCACCTATGCCGGTGCCAATGGTCACCCCCAGCGCACTCTCGGCCGCGGCGGCGGCCCCCTGATGCACTTCGGACCAGAGGAAGCAGTTGGCGTCGTTGTCGACGCTGACGGTGCGCGCCAGTCGTGCGGCCAGATCCGCGCCCAGATGACGACCGTGAATGGCGGGCAGGTTCGCCGCCACTATGCTCCCATCCAGGCGATTGATGATGCCGGGAAACCCGATGCCGACGGCCCCTTTCGCACCGAAGCGGGCGTCCGCCGCCTCGACACGCGTCAGGATCAGCTGCAACAGCCCCTCGTAATCATTGCCGGGGGTGCTCATGCGCTCTTCGTGACAGAGGTTCAGGCCACCGTCATACACCGCGAAGGCAATCTTGGTACCACCAATATCAAATCCGTAATACATGCCACACTCCCTTGCCGGTGAACCGGGTCACCTCAGTCTGTCCAGATGGGGCACATTGTATTAATTCGCAAAAAAAATAAAGTAACCATGGGCGAAAAACGGGAGCCAGCTCAAAGCAAACGGAACATTTGTCGCTGAAGACAGGGTTGTCCCAGGCTCGTCAGGGTGCGCTCCTGGCCGTCAAACACGAAGCCGCGGCGCAGGTAGAACCCCTCGCCGATGTGATTGCCATCGAGCAGCCATAGCCTGACGCACTCGCAGCCGGCCCGGCGCATCTGCACCGCCACCGCCTGCCACAACCGTTTGCCATGGCCCCGACGCCAGTGTTCCGGGTGCAGATAGAGCGCCCGGATGCGCGCCGTCATCATCCCCTCCTCATGGGCTGGGTGCCAATAGAGCAGGCCGATGACGACCTCGTCCTGGCAGAGCAGCATGGGAACGGGGGCCGGCTCGGCGAGCCGGCGGCGCCAGATCTGCAGATGCTCGGTGACCGCCAGCTGGGCCAGCAGATCCTCACCGAGCACGCCGCCATAGGCCGCCAGCCAGCTGGCCCGCTGCATCACCGTCATGGCGGCGGCATCGGCGGGACGGGCCAGCCGCAGGCTTATGCCTTGCACTTGGGCTCCAGCCCTGCGGCTCGCGCCTGCTGATACAGGGGCTGCACCTCGGCCTGCTGGGCCTGCAGTTCGGCGATGCGATTCTCGTCGCTCGGGTGGGTGGAGAGCAGCTGGGGTGGCGCCTTGCCACCGGAGGCGGTACTCATGTTCTGCCACAGGGGGATGGCCTCGGCCGGATTGAAGCCGGCGCGAGCCATCAGCTCCAGACCGAGTCTGTCGGCCTCGCTCTCCTGGGTTCTGCCATAGGGCAGGGTGATCCCCACCTGAACCCCGAGCCCGAGCGCCGCCATGGTGGCACCACCCCCCTGGTTGCTGCCGATGGCCGCATCGGCCACCGCCAGTCCTATGCCGGTCAGCTGATCCCGGGAGAGGCGTTCGTTGGAGTGCTGTGCCAGCACGTGGGTCAGCTCGTGGCCGATGACGGTGGCGAGCTGATCCTGATTCTTGGCGACCTTGAGCAGGCCGCTGTAGACGCCGATCTTGCCCCCCGGCAGGGCGAAGGCGTTGACCTCCTTGGAGTCAAACACCACCACCTCCCAGCTGGTGATGCCATAGCTGGCAGGCACCTGGGCGGTGACCGCCTTGGCCACGCAGGAGACATAGGCATTCACCCTGGCATCCTTGCTCACCTTCTCCTGCTTCTTCATCTGCTCGAAGGAGTCGGCCCCCAGCTGGTTCATCTGCTGGGGGGAGAAGAGCAGCATCTGGCTGCGGCCGGTCGGCGACTGGGCACAACCGGCCAGCAGGGCGCTGCACAAGGCTGCCAGGCCGAATTTGGACAGGGAAGATGCACGCATGAGAGGGTCCTTTACCGTGAAGTTGCCCTATTCTCGGGAATGCCGCCCTCCGGTGCAAGCCAGGTGCCACCCCATGCGACCAAAAAGATCCCGTGGCGCCAAAATAAAAACGAGCCCGTGCGGGCTCGTTTGTTTGCGGTGCAGAAGCGGGATTACATGATGCCCAGCTTCTTCAGATCGGCTTCGGCGATCTTGGCAGGAACCGGTACATAACCATCCTTGGCGACTATGGTCTGACCCGCCTTGGAGAGCATCATCTTCACAAACTCTTGCTCCATCGGGGAGAGCGGCTTGTTCGGAGCCTTGTTCACGTAAACGTACAGGAAGCGGGAGAGCGGGTACTTGCCGGTCAAGGCGTTGTCTGCGGTCGCTTCGACGAAGGTAGTGCCGTCCTTGGAGAGCGGTACGGCGCGCACGCCGGAGGTGACGTAGCCGATGCCGGAGTAGCCGATGCTGTTCAGGGAAGCGGAGACGGATTGCACCACGGAGGCGGAGCCCGGCTGCTCGTTCACGCCGCTCTTGAAGTCACCGTTGCACAGGGCGTGCTCCTTGAAGTAACCGTAGGTGCCGGAGACAGAGTTGCGACCGAACAGTTGCAGATCCTTGCTGGACCAGTTGCCATCCAGACCCAGATCGGACCATTTGGTGGCGGCCTTGGCTTCGCCGCACTTGAGGGTGCTGGAGAAGATGGAGTCAACCTGCTCCATGGTCAGCCCCTTGATGGGGTTGTCCTTGTTCACGAACACCGCCAGGGCATCGACCGCGACGCGGATGGCAGTCGGCTTGTAGCCGTAGCGCTTCTCGAACGCCTCTTCCTCACCGGCCTTCATGGCACGGCTCATGGGACCAAACTGGGCGACGCCCTCGGTCAGGGCAGTCGGGGCTGTGGAGGAACCGGCGGCCTGGATCTGCACGTTGACGTTGGGGTAGACACGCTTAAATTCTTCGGCCCACAGGGTCATCATGTTGGCCAGGGTGTCTGAGCCCACGGAGGACAGGTTGCCCGAGATGCCACTGGTCGGGGCGTAATCCGGCAGATCTTTATCCACACCGGCAGCCAGGGCGCTGACGGAAAACAGGGTTGCTGCGGTGAATCCGATTACACCAGCCAGTTTGTTGAGTTTCATCCAATCTCTCCAAAGTTACAGAAGGCAATTGCCAATACATGGCGCCGATTAACACTGTCTTGCGGTGGTCAACCCGACTGCATCAGTCAGATTGTTGAGTTCTATTCCGTCCCCTCTTTCCCAAGGTGACGCTGGGTCTGTTCTTAAGACGGCGCCAGTATCTGACCTGGCAGTGACAAATTTATGGAATTTATATGACACTTTGATGACATGGGCCGGGCGCGGCACAAATGCCAAGGGGGCCGCTCTCGCCGCCCCCTTTCTTATTGCTAACCCTTTGTCAAAAAAGACTATTTAACCACCACCATACGGCCGGGAATGAGGAAGCTGAAACGGCTGCCCTGGCCGACCCGGCTCTCTATCTCGAGCTGGGCATCGTGATGACTCAGGGCATGCTTGACGATGGCGAGGCCAAGGCCTGAGCCGCCGGTGTGGCGGGATCTGGCCTTGTCGACCCGATAGAAGCGCTCGGTGAGCCGCGCCAGGTGTTCCGGGGCTATCCCCTCCCCCTCGTCCTGCACCACAAAGAGCGCCATGGCCCCCTGCTTGCGCCACTCCACCGTGATCTTGCGACCGGCCGGGGTGTAGTGAATGGCGTTGTAGACCAGGTTGGAGACGGCGCTGCGCAGCTGGTCCCTGTCCCCCTTCACGAACAGATTGGACTGCACCTGGAACTCTATCTGATGGGCACTCTCTCCCGACAGGGCCCGCGCCTCCTGCTCCAGCAGCCCCAGCATGGCGGGCATGTCCACCAGATGGGAGAGATCCACGGTCGGGGCCGCCTCGATGCGCGACAGGGTGAGCAGCTGATTGACCAGGTTGTCCATGCGGATGGTCTGCTCCATCATCACCTTGTGCGCCTTGGCCCACATGGCGGGGGGTGGCGGCTCCTCGGTCATCTCCAGATAGCCCTTGAGCACGGTGAGCGGGGTGCGCAGCTCGTGGGAGACGTTGGAGACGAAGTGCTTGCGGGTCTTCTCCAGGCTGCGCAGCCGGGTCACGTCCCGCACCACCAGCATGGCCTGATCCTCGGCATAGGGCATGATGCGAAACTCGAGAAACTTCTCCTCGTTGATGGGGGAGCTCATCTCGAACGGCTCGTCATACTGCCCCTTGCCGAGGTAGGCGACGAAACCGGGGTGACGGATGAGGTTGCCGATGTGCTGGCCGGCATCCTCGGGCCAGCGAAAGCCGAGCAACTGCTCCGCCAGCCGGTTGCACCAGAGGATGCTGCCGTCGGTGCGAAACACCACGGCGGCATCGGGCAGGGCCTCTGCCCCCTCCCGAAACCGGCGGATGAGGCCCGCCAGCTCGCGGCGCCTTGCACGGTGGCGCTGCTGCAACTTGTAGATGCCATTGAAGATGTATTCCCAACTGCCGCTGCCATGGGGCGGCACCAGGCTGCGATCGTGCCACAGCCAGTCCGACAGCCGCTTCTGGAAGCGGTAGTGCCAGCCCAGGTGCAGCACGGTCGCCACCAGCAGGCAGAGGGAGAGGTGTTCTATCAACCAACCTACCAAGACGAAGGGGGCGTAGAAGAACGCCATTCGCCACAACTGTCGCCGCCAGGCGTAAGGTTGCAACATGTTATCCCCTAGAGACGGGTTGAGAAGCGGTATCCGGCTCCACGCACCGTCTGGATCAATCTGTCGTGCCCGGTCTCTTCGATGGCCTTGCGCAGGCGACGGATGTGCACGTCCACCGTCCTGTCTTCTACATAGACATTGGTGCCCCAGACATTGTTCAGCAGTTGCTCGCGGCTATAGACCCGCTCGGGATGGGTCATGAAGAAGTGCAGCAGCTTGAACTCGGTCGGCCCCATGTCCAGCGCCTTCTCCTCGGCGCTGACCCTGTGGGAGACAGGATCCAGCTTGAGCCCCTGCACCTCGATCACCTCGTCCACCGAGGTGGGGGAGACCCGGCGCATCACGGCGTGCAGGCGGGCGGTCAGCTCCTTGGGCGAGAACGGCTTGGTGATGTAGTCGTCGGCGCCCGCTTCCAGCCCGCGTACCTTGTCCTCCTCCTCGCCACGGGCGGTCAGCATCACCACGGGGATCTGGCGGGTCACCTCGTCCTGCTTGAGCTGCTTGATGAACTGGATGCCGCTGCCACCTGGCATCATCCAGTCCAGTACGATGAGCTCGGGGTAAGGTTCACGCACCTTCGCCAGTCCATCGGCATAATCTTCTGCCTCAACCGTCTCATATCCTTTTTGCTCGAGCACGAAGCAGAGCATCTCGCGGATTGGTGCCTCGTCCTCGACCACCAGAATTCGCTTAGCCATATCCCTTCTCTCTCCTCTGTGAAGATGGGTGCGCCAATTATTAGAACTTTCTGTGACACTTTTATGACTTTATGACAGGCCGGATGATAAACGTTTTCAGATTCAACTGGCAGCAGCGAGTTGCAGCAGGTCCCAGCGGTTACCACTGATGTCCTCGAACACCACCACTGTGCCATAGGGCTCCTGGCGGGGCTGTTCACAAAAATGGACACCGTACGCCTGCATGCGCTGGTAATCCCCCCAGAAGTCGTCTGTCTCGAGGAACAGGAAGACCCGGCCTCCTCCCTGCCGCCCGATGGCGGCCTGCTGTTCGGGGGTGGCCGCACGGGCCAGCAGCAGGGCAGAGCCGGGAGCGCCTTGCGGAGCGACCCGCACCCAGCGCTTGCCCGGTTTGCCCGGCTCGTCGAGGGGCGTGTCTTCGAGCAGCGCGAACCCCAGCCCCTGGGTGAAGAAGGCGATGGCCTCGTCATAATCGGCCACCAGCAGGGCCAAGGCGCCCAGGTGTTGTGACATGGAGATACTCCTCGATGGATGAGTGAAGGGGGCCAAGCCCCGGCTGGAGCGCATCATAACGGCTGCAAGGCCAGTGCTCCAGCCGCAATCACCTGCACGAAGGCAAGGCACTGCGCCGGTTGGCAGTCCTGCGCCCTAGCCCACCTCGACCCGGTTGCGACCCCGCTCTTTGGCCTGATAGAGCGCCTCGTCCGCCCGCTTGAGGGTCAGCTCAAGGGAGTCCCCGCGCCGCTCTGCCACCCCGAAGGAGGCGGTGATCCTGAGCCCCAGGGGCCACTCCCTGTAGGCTTCCAGCGCCCCCCTCAGCCGCTCGGCCAGCCTCTCGGCCCTCGCCTGCTCATGGTGCAGGCAGACCAGCACGAACTCCTCTCCCCCCCAGCGCACCAGGCGGCACAGGCTGTCACAGTGGCGCAGCAGCTCGCTCACCATGTGCTTGAGCACCTCGTCCCCCATGGGGTGGCCGTGGGTATCGTTGACCCCCTTGAAGTGATCGATGTCGATGTAGATGAAGGAGAGCGGCATCTCCCCCAGCTCGCTCAAGAGCTTCTCGCCACCGAGCCGGTTGAGGGCCCCGGTCAGGGGATCGTAGCGGGCCTCCTCCTCGGTGCGGCGGTACTGCTCGCACAGGCTCTGGCTGAGCGCCTCCGCCGCCAGCCGCGCCTCGCGGGCCTTGCGCAGCTTGTCTCCCATCAGCAGGTACTGGGTCAGAAACAGCAGTATTCCGTATACCAGCCAGCCCAGCAGCAGCTGGCGGTAGAAGTCCCCCGGCTTGCCCCAGCGGCCATAGAACTCCAGCTTATCCAGGATCAACCTGTAGTCCCCAGGCTGCATCCTGTCGTCGGTGGCAAGCTCGATGGCATAGACATGGTGCAGATCCGTCCCCTGCTGCGCCAGCGGGATCCGGTACTGCTGCACCCACCAGGAGCTGGGGGCAAACACCTTGAGGGGGATGTCCTGGATGCGGCCGTAATCGTCGGGACGAAAGAGTACCTCGTTGAACTTGTGGGAGATCTCGTCCCCGGCTATCGAGTAGGCGGGATCATAGTTGCGTAGATAGAGGCGCCAGCTCTGCGGTTCGCCCCCCTCCACCCTCAGCTTGACCCGCACGCCGCTGAAGTGGGAGAGATCCAGCCCCCACTCGGGGGCAGACAGGGTCAGGATCAGCTCACAGAAGGGGGAGCTGTGGCCCGCGCGCAGCTTGCAGTCGATGGCCGGCTTGTCGCCCCCGGCGATCAGCGTGGTGACCGATTGGCCCCCATGGGCGCGGTCATCCTGGGCCCTGGCGGCTATGCTGGCCTGACTCAGTATGTCCAGCCGCTGCTCTGGCCCGAACTCGAACACCAGGATGGCCAGCAGGCTGCCGAGCAGCAGGCTCCAGAACAACATATTGGTCACGCGGGAATAGGATGGGGTCATGGCGATCACACCTGAAAAAGAGCTTTTACTCTACACCTTGGAATTCCGCACCGTGCTGATCCAGATCCAAGGTTATTACACACGCCCTCGTGGGCGCAGGGGCATTGGTCGGCTCAGCCCGCGCGCAGGGCGTCGCCTGCCATCCGCCGGGCTGAATCCTGTCGGCATTGCACCGCAAGAGGCGGACGCCAGCTCCTGGGGAAGCGGGTTCCCGATGTCATCATTCCTTTCACCACTGAGCGCTCCATGCCATGGAAAAATAGAGAAAAATCATCGCAGAGCCCCAGTCTACACAAGCAAGCGGTACGGCAACACCCCCTAGCCCTCTTCCCGCAGCGCCCGATAGAGGGTGGTGCGGCTGATGCCGAGCCGGCGCGCCGCCTCGCTCACGTTGCCACCACACTCCGTCAGGGTCTGCTGCACCCGCAGCCGGCTCTGCTCGCGCAAGGTGGTGGTGCCCCGGGGAGCCGGCATGGTGGCCACCTCGGGCAGGTGCAGATGGGCGGGGTCAATCCAGCCCTGCCCTTCCGCCAGCACGCAGGCCACCTCCAGCGCCTGCTTGAGCTGACGCACGTTGCCGGGCAGGGGATGGGCCAGCAGCTGTTGCTCCGCCTGCGGCGTCAGTTGCAGGGCCGGGTCCATCTCGTCGAGCAGGCGCGAGATCAGCTCCTGCCGCTCGCGGACCGGCCACTGCCGCAGCGGCGCCAACTGCTGGCGCCAGCCGCAGATGCGGTAGTAGAGATCTTCGCGGAAGGTACCGGCCGCCACCATGGCCGCCAGATCCCGGTGGCTGGCGCTCACCAGCCAGAAGTCCACCGGCTCAGGTCTGTGGCTGCCCACCGGGGTGACGGCGCGCTCCTGCAGCACCCGCAGCAGCCGGGTCTGGGCCGGGAGCGGCAGCTCGCCGATCTCGTCCAGCATCAGGATGCCCCCATGGGCGGCGCGCAGATAACCCTGGCTGCCCTGGCTGCGGGCGCCGCTGAAGGCCCCGCCCACGTAGCCAAACAGCTCGGCCTCCACCAGATCGGCGGGCAGGGCGCCGCAGTTGACGCACACCAGGGGCTTGTCCCGTCGGCTCGACCCTCGGTGCAGGACGCGCACCAGGTGCTCCTTGCCGCTGCCGGTCTCCCCCTCGATGAGCAGGGAGATGCCCCGCTCCAGCATCTTGAGAGGCACCCCGGCGGTGGCGGGCGGCGTTGCCGGCAGGGACTGGGTTTCGGTTTTAATCACCACGGGATCGGGCACCAGCCGCAATCCGCGCCGATCCCGCAGCAGCTGCTTGCCGTCAAACGGGTGCTGGCCTAGCCAGAGCCGTCCGGCCCGGTTGGCCCCGAGCAGCTCGCCCCCCTCCCCCAGCAGCAGGCGGGCAGACCAGAGACTCTGGGGATCGAGATCCACCAGCCAGCCCGGCTGGCGCGCCAGCAGGGCGTTTTCCAAGGTCATGGCCAGGAGCCGCACCGTGCCCAGCATGTCGCCATCGTGGTGGGCCGCATCGGTGGAGATGTCGAGCACCCCCAGCAGTTGCCCGTCCGGCCCGAGCAGGGGGCAGGCGCTGCAACTGAGGAAGCTGTGCTGGGCGAAGAAGTGCTGGGCCCCCAGCACCTGCACCTCGCTCTGTTCGGCCAGCGCTGTACCGATGGCGTTGGTGCCCTTGCTCGCCTCCCCCCAGCGGGCGCCGCTGCGCAGGAAGATCCGCTCGGCGTGGCGGGCAAAGCCGTCGTCCCCGCTGGCGGCCAGAATGGCCCCCTCACCGTCACACAGCAGCAGGCGACAGGGCCTGCCCGCCAGCAACTGGGCAAACAGCGGCAACACGAAGCGCTGAAAGCAGGTGATAAGGGTTCTGTGTTGCTCCTGGCGGGCCGACAGCTCCCCCTGGGGCAGCAGATCCAGCTCGGCGCTCTGCTGGCGGAGCAGGCCCTGATGCAGGCAGCGCTGCCAGGAGCGTTGGATCGGGCTGGGACTGGGACTGGATTGAGGTAACTCGCTCATCACGCCTCCTGTTCACAAAGGGCACAGTGTCACGGTCACTGTCCAGAAACGGCACAGTCTCATCGGCACCGCCGCGGTCACTTGTTAATCAAGATACGCCGCCGCACCCCATTTGATAACGTTTTTGTAACTTTTCGCCCTCTGGTCAGACCCTCTGGCACGACCCTTGCGATACAGAGAAGCAACCGGACTGCCCGCCAGGCCGGTCAGGACCACACACACATAAGGATGATGAGATGATTTATACCGCTCCCGGTCAGGCAGGTGCCCTGGTCAGCTTCAAGTCCCGTTACGACAACTTCATCGGTGGCGACTGGGTGGCGCCGCGCGCTGGCCGCTATTTCGAGAACGTCTCGCCGGTGGATGGCCGGGTGTTCTGCGAAGTGGCCCGCTCCGACGCCGCCGACATCGAGCTGGCACTGGACGCCGCCCACAAGGCGTTCGCCAGCTGGAGCAAGACCAGCGTCACCGAGCGCAGCAACCTGCTGCTGCGCATCGCCGATCGCATCGAGCAGAACATCGAGGTGCTCGCCATCGCCGAGACCTGGGAGAACGGCAAGGCGGTGCGCGAGACCCTGGCCGCCGACCTGCCACTGGTGGTGGATCACTTCCGCTACTTCGCCGGCTGCATCCGCGCCCAGGAGGGCTCTGCCGCCGAGCTGGATCAGAACACCGTCAGCTACCACTTCAAGGAGCCCATCGGGGTGGTCGGCCAGATCATCCCCTGGAACTTCCCGCTGCTGATGGCGGCCTGGAAGCTGGCCCCGGTGCTGGCGGCCGGCTGCTGCAGCGTGCTCAAGCCCGCCGAGCAGACCCCGGTCACCATCATGCTGCTGATGGATCTCATCAAGGACATATTGCCTCCCGGCGTGGTCAACGTGGTCAACGGCTTCGGCGCCGAGGCGGGCCAGGCGCTGGCCACCAGCGACCGGATCCAGAAGCTCGCCTTCACCGGTTCGACCGAAATTGGCGCCCATATACTGCGCTGCGCCGCCGACAAACTGATCCCCTCCACCGTCGAGCTGGGCGGCAAGTCCCCCAACATCTACTTCGCCGACGTGATGCAACACGAGAGCAGCTACATCGACAAGGCGGTGGAAGGGATGCTGATGACCTTCTTCAACCAGGGGGAGGTGTGCACCTGCCCCTCCCGCGCCCTGGTGCAGGCAAGCATCTATGACGACTTCATGGACCGTGTGCTGGCCCGCGCCCGCACCATAGTGCAGGGCAACCCCCTGGACACCGCCACCCAGGTCGGCGCCCAGGCGTCCCGCGAGCAGTTCGACAAGATCCTGAGCTACATGGAGATTGGCCGCGGCGAAGGGGCCAGGATGCTGATCGGCGGCGGCCCGGCCACTGTGAATGGCCTGGAGGGGGGCTTCTATATTCAGCCCACCATCTTCTCGGGCCAGAACAAGATGCGGGTGTTCCAGGAGGAGATCTTCGGGCCGGCCCTCGGGGTCACCACCTTCAAGGACGAGGCGGATGCCCTGGCCATTGCCAACGACACCCAGTACGGGCTGGGGGCGGGCCTCTGGACCCGGGACAGCAACCTGGCCTGGCGCATGGGGCGCGGCATCCAGGCCGGCCGGGTCTGGGTCAACTGCTACCACGCCTACCCGGCCCACGCGGCCTTCGGCGGCTACAAGAAGTCAGGGATAGGCCGCGAGACCCACAAGATGATGCTGGACCACTACCAGAACACCAAGAACCTGCTGGTGAGCCACGACATCAACCCCCTCGGCTTCTTCTAAGCCCATCCCGTGATCCACAAGGGCGCCTGCGGGCGCCCTTTTTCATGCAGCTCAGGCCACGGGTTGGCCCAACTGCTGGCGATAACGCTGGGGGGCGCACCCCTGCTCCCGCTGGAACATGGCGATGAAGGCGGAGGTGGAGGTGTAACCGAGGCGCCAGGCTATCTCCTGCACCGGTATCTCCCCCCGCAGCCAGTCCAGCGCCTTCACCAGCCGCAGTCGGGTGCGCCACTGCCCGAGGCTCATGCCGAGCTCCTTCTGGCAGCGCCGCGCCAGGGTGCGCTCGGTGGTGTGCAACACCCTGGCCCACTCGGCCAAGGTGCGGTTGTCCTCGGGGGACGCCTGCAGGGCGGCCAGCAGCGGTGCCAGCAGGCGGTCGCGACTCTGGGGCAGGTAGCTTGGCTGGCAGCGGGTGCGGGCCAGCTTCTCGATGAAAAGCTCCCCCTGGCGCGCGTCCCACTCGTCTTCCAGATGGCCGACCCGGCGCTGGGTAAAGTCCTCCAGCAGGGCGCGCAGCAAGGGAGTCAACGCCAGCAGCTGGGGTTCCCTAGGCAGGCGCGGGGCCAGCGCGTGGCTCACGTAGATGGAGGTGTAGTCCAGGGTCTGCTCGTTGAAGGCGCTGTGGGGCAGGTTGGCCGGCACCCAGATGAGGTAGTCCGGGGGCGCCACCAGCCGCTCTCCCCCGACCTCCACCACCATGACCCCCAGGCTGATGAGGCTGAGCTGGCCCCAGGGGTGGGCGTGCTCGGCGCAGGCGTTGCCCCCCTGGATCTGGCTGTAGCGAAAATAGAGGGGGTTGGGGTCGGCCAGCAGGCGATCCTGCTCGGCCAGGGTGAGGCTGCCCATGAAGATTGTCCCAAAGCGGTTATGTCATGTCTTATTTACGCTACTTGCATCGTTCAAGACAAGGCTAGACTCTCCCCATCGTATCAAGGAGTGCCTATGCCCTTTCTCTTTCCCCTGCTCGCCATCCTGATCTGGGCCGCCAATACCGTGGTCTCCAAGGCCGCCGCCGGCGTGCTGGATCCCGCCGCCATCTCCTTCTACCGCTGGGTCATCGCCGCCCTGGCGCTCTCCCCCTTCTGCCTGCCGCAACTGTGGCGCCGCCGGTGCGATCTCCGCCCCT
Source organism: Aeromonas sp. OTU364 (assembly GCF_038440395.1). Taxonomy (NCBI): domain Bacteria; kingdom Pseudomonadati; phylum Pseudomonadota; class Gammaproteobacteria; order Aeromonadales; family Aeromonadaceae; genus Aeromonas; species Aeromonas sp. OTU364. The sequence continues at coordinate 124,528 of NZ_JASATR010000002.1, read as the reverse complement.
GGCTCGGCAAGCTGCTGGTGCTGGCAGCCCTTGGCATGGTGCTCTACCAGTGTCTGGCCTACTACGCCGCCCACAGCACCTCGGCCACCAACATGGGGGTCATCGGCTCCCTCATCCCGCTGCTGACCCTGCTGCAGAGTGCCCTCTTCTTCGGCCAGCGCCCGGGCAAGCAGGCGCTGCTCGGCATGAGCCTCTCCCTGTTCGGGGTGCTCTGGCTGCTCGGCAAGGGCAACCCCCTGGCCCTGCTGCACGACGGCATCAATCCGGGGGATGGCCTCATGCTGCTCGGCTCCGCCAGCTATGCGCTCTATGGCCTGCTGATCCGCCGCTGGCAACTGCCGTTCGGCCCCTGGCTCAACCTCTATCTGCAGATCCTGCTGGCGGTGCTGCTGCTGATCCCGGTCGCCCTGAGTGCAGACTCCCTGGCGGTGCCTGCCGAAGGCTGGGGTCTGGTGCTGTTCGCCGGGCTCGCCTCCTCCCTGCTGGCGGCCTACTGCTGGATGCGCGGCCTGGCCAACCTGGGGGCGGAGCGCACCTCTGTGTTCATGAATCTGATGCCCCTGTGCACGGCGCTGATCGCCGTCATCTCCCTGGGTGAGCCCATCCACGGCTATCACCTGCTGGGCGGCGGCCTGATCCTGACCGGCGTCATGATCTCCCAGTTCAAGCCAAGGCTTCGCCGCCCTCTGCCCGAAGGGGCATAAGCTTGCGAACGCCGCTCTGGCGAGATAAAAGAAGGGAGCCTCAGGCTCCCTTCTTTTATCTGCGGGTTAGCACCACCTCAGCTGCTGCGGCGCCAGTGGTAGCGGCGCTCAGGGCGGCCGCGCTGGCCGTAGTTGAGATCCACGTCCAGCTTGTCTTCGGACTCCAGAAACTCCAGGTAACGGCGCGCCGTGGTGCGGCTAAGCGACAACCGCAGCGCCACCGTATCGGTGGAGAAGGCGGTGTCCGGCTCCCCCGCCAGCAGCTCCAGCACCTGGCGCAAGGTGATGGCGTCTATGCCCTTGGGGGTGTCGCGCACCTCCCTCGGCTGAATGCGCCCCTTGCCCATCAGGCGGTCGAGATCGCTCTGCTCCAGCAGGCCGCGCTCGCACAGGCGGCGATGCAGGGTCAGGATCTCGTCCAGGCTCTGCTGGATGCGAAACAGCCGCAGCGGCTTGATGATGTAGTCCTGCACCCCTAGATTCAGGGCCTGCTGTATGGTCTCCACGTCGCAGGAGGCGGTCACCATGACCACCAGCACCTCCCGGTTGTGGCTGCGCAGCCGGTTCACCCACTCCAGGCCCGAGCCGTCTGGCAGGGAGATGTCCACCACCAGCAACTGGGGTTCGGTGGCACGCATCATGAGATCGGCCTGGGCCAGGCTTTCGGCCCGCCCCAGCAGGGAGTAGCCCGGGGTCGAGGAGATAAGCTCGGCCAGGATGGCGCCGATCCGCTCGTCGTCCTCGATAACAAGAGTGAAGATTGGCTTCATGACTCACACCAATTGGTTTTTATTCAAATAGATACCGAACAAGGTGGTCTGTTCGGCGGTGCGGCGCCATTCTATCACACCCCCACGGCGAGCCACCGTCTTCTTGACCAGGAAGAGGCCGACCCCGTGATCCCCGGTCTGGCGGCTGACCCCATAGTCGAACAGGTGATCCGCCAGCGCCTCGTCTACCCCCTCGCCACTGTCCTCCACCTCGATCACCAGCCGGCGCCCGAAGTCATCCACCGAGATGAGCACCCGGGGGGCGCACCGCTGGCGGTTCGCCCAGGCGGCCCTGATGCCATTGTCCAACAGGTTGCCGATGCAGGTGATGAGATCCGCCGACACCTCGGCCGGGTACTCCCCGAGCGCCGAGCCGGGATCCAGCACCAGCTCGACCCCGAGCTCCCGCGCCCGGCTGAACTTGCCGAGGATGAGGCCGGCCACCGGCTTGTTCTCGATGGAGCGCAGCAGATCCTGCAGCATGGTCTGGCAGGCCTCGTTCTCCTGCTGGATGAGCTCCACCGCCTGATCCACGTGACCGAGCTGCAACAGGCCAGAGAGGCTGCTCAGCTTGTTGGCAAACTCGTGGGTCTGAATGCGCAGCATCTCGGCATACTGGCGCAGGTGGGTCACCTGCATGCCGAGGCTGCCAGTGCCGTCCGGCCGGCTGAAGATCAGCATGCGCCCCGGCTCGCGGCCGCCGAGCTCCTGCCAGTGGCCGACGAAGGCCTCCCCCTGCACGGTGAAATTGACGCCCCCCTCCTGCTCCAGGGCGGGCAGCAGGCCGGGGGCCAGCTCGGCCAGGGAGTGCCCCAGCAGGGCGTGGCGACCGGTGCCCGGCAGCCGCAACTGGTAGAAGGCCGCGCTGTTGAGCATCTTGATGCGATGGTTGCCATCGAGGGCCACTATCCCCTCCGAGATGCTCTCCAGCACCAGATCCTGCTGGGCGAAGCGGTTGACTATGGTCTCCGGCTCCAGATCCAGCAGGGTGCGCCGCAGCCGGTGCTGCAACCAGAACGCCAGCAGCAGACCGCAGCCCAGCACGGCGCCGATGGCGCTGATGAGCAGGGCGATCCGCTCCAGATAGATGCCCTCCACCGTGCGCATCAGGTAGCCCACCGCCACCGCGCCTATGGCGCGCCCGTCCGCCCCTATCACAGGCGAGAAGCAGCGGATGGCCGGGCCGAGCGTGCCCGCGTCCCTGGAGCAGTAACTGCGCCGCTCGTGGATCGCCGGCCAGATGTCCTCGCCACGGAAGGTCGCGCCGACCAGCTCGGGGGAGGGGTGGCTCAGGCGGCGGGCATGCTCGTCGGTCACCACCATGTAGGCGGCATCGGTGCGGCTGCAGATCCCCTGCACATAGTCCCGCAGGCCGGGATCCCTGCCCTGCTGCAGGGCCTGCACCACCCGGCTGTCCGCCGCCAGCACCCGGGCCAGATCGCTCCCCTTCTCCTCCAGGTTGCTCTCCAGCAGGTGGCGGATGAAGAGGGCGAGCAGGCCCCCCAGGATCAGGATCAGCAGCAGTGACAGCCCGAGGGAGAGGGTGACCAGTTGGTGGCGCAGTTTCATCGATTCACCTTGCAACGTCAGGAGGCGGACCAATAGTGCGGGCGCCACCAGGTCTGGTCAATAAGCGGCGCGGGATCACCGTCAAAATCCGCCAGCCCCTCCTCGCGGGCGGTCAGGGCCACTGCCCTGGCGACGGCGCGGGCCACCTCCCCCACCTCCTCTATGGGGGGCAGCAGTCGCCCCTCCGCCAGCTGATAGGCCCCCACCGCCCGCACCGCCGCCTGCAGCATGCCATCGCTGATGCGCCGCGCCTTGACCGCGCAGGCCCCGAGGCCAATGCCCGGGAACACATAGACGTTGTTGCACTGGGAGACCACCCGCGCCTCTCCCCCTACCTCGACCGGGGCGAAGGGGCTGCCGGTGGCGAGCAGGGCGCGCCCTTCGGTCGCCCGCCACACCTGCTCCGGGGTCGCCTCGGCGCTGCGGGTCGGGTTGGAGAGGGGCAGTATCACAGGGCGCTCGCACGCCTCCCCCATGGCCGTCAGTACCGCCTCGTCGAACAGGCCCCCCTGGCCGCTCACCCCGATCAGCACCCCGGGGCGCAGCCGCTCAATGAGCGCAGACAGCTCGGCACAGGCCTCTTGTGGCGGACGGGCAAACGGCCGCTGGGACGGCGTCAGGTTGGCGCGATCCAGGCAGACCAACCCATCCTGATCGAACAGCTGCACCCGCTCCGGGCCGCCCGCCAGTTGGGCCAGCATGGCGGCGATGCCGCAGCCCGCCGAGCCAGCCCCGACGATGAGCACAGGGGTATCGGCGAGTGTGCTGCCCGCCTGTTGCAAGCCTGCCAGCACGCAGGCGGAGGCGACCGCCGCCGTGCCCTGGATGTCGTCGTTGAACATGCACAGCTCGTCCCGGTAGCGGGCCAGGAGGTTGGCGGCATGCTTGCCGGCGAAGTCCTCGAACTGCAGCACCACCTGGGGCCAGCGCGTGCGAATGGCCGCCACCACCTTGTCCATGAAGCTGTAGTAGGTCTCGCCGTCGATGCGCGGGGCCTGCCAGCCGAGGTAGGAGTCATCCTCCAGCAGGGCCGGGTTGTTGGTGCCCACGTCCACGCACAGGGGCAGGGTGCGCGCCGGGTTGATGCCACCGGCGGCGCTGTAGAGCGCCAGCTTGCCGATGCAGATCCCCATGCCGCCGATGCCGAGATCGCCGAGCCCCAGCACCCGCTCCCCGTCGGAGATGACGATGACGTCCACCTCCTGCTCCACCGCGGCGAAGATGGCGTCCAGCTCGTCCCTGTCGTGCCAGGAGAGGTAGAGACCGTGGCTGCGCAGGTAGAGATCGCTGTGGCGCTGACAGGCCTCCCCCACCACAGGGGTGTAGATGATGGGCAAGAGCTCCGGCAGGTGGTGGCGCACCAGATCGTAAAACAGCACAGGGTTGTCCTCCTGCAACTGGCGCAGCAGCAGGTGCTGGTCGAAGGGGCTCTGCATGGCCGAGACCAGGCGGTAGATGCGGCGGCGCTGCTGGGAGAGGGACTCCTCCTTGTGGGGCATGCGCCCCATCAGTCCCTGACGCTTGCGTTCGGCATAGGGCAGGCTGGTGCCCATCATGATGTCGTTCATGTCGTTTTCCTGTATCCGGTCGTCACGCGAGCAGAGAGATGAGGGCGGTGGCCAGGATCAGCATCACGGCCCCGCCGAGGCGAGAGGAGATCTGGGCGAAGGGCATCAGCTTCATGCGCTGGGCTGCCGACAGCACGGCCACGTCACCTGTGCCCCCCATGTTGGCCATGCACAGGCCGCCGGTGATGGCCGCCTCTATGGGATAAAAACCTATCATGCGCCCCACCAGGGCCGCCCCCAGGGCGCCGCCCACCACTGTGGTCAGCACCATGATGAAGTAGTTGACCGAGAAGGCGCCGATGAGCTCGGGGATGCTGGTGTAGGCCACCCCTATGCCCACCAGCAGGGAGGGGGTGAGGTTGCTTACCACGAACTGGTACCAGTCGGCGGCCGCCTGCTCGTAGCGGCGCGGCAATACACCGCTCACCTTGATGAAGGCCACCGCCAGTATCATCAGGGCGAAGGGGTGCATGGGGATGAAGTTGCCGAGCAAGGAGCCCAGCACGAACATGCTGGAGCTGATGAAGAGGCCGAGCCCCAGGCTCTGCAGGGTCGGCGCCTCGGCCTGCTCGTCGGCGACGCTCTGGCTGTTTTCCTTGACCATCAGCTTGCCGTTGCCGGTCAGGGAGGGGTAGCGGCGACCGAGGCGCGCCAGCAGGGAGCCCACCAGTATGGCCAGGGTGTTGGCGATCACCACGGCGGGCACCATGCGCGACAGCAGGTCGGCGCTGGACATCTGCAAGGGGCCGGAGAGGATCTCCACCAGCGGCACGGCGCCGGCGCCCATGCCGCCCCCCATGATGGGCAGGCCGATGAGCAGCACCGCATTCTTGAAGCCGTACCCCATCAGGGAGCCGACCAGGCCGACGCTCAGCAGCGCCAGCGCCACGCCTCCCAGGATCACCGGCAGGTAGCGCATGGCGGCGTTTTTCAGCAGGGCGCCGCTCATGCCGAACACTGAGCCGGTCACCAGACTGGCGATGAAGAAGTTCAAAAAGCCCCCCTCCTTCATGAAGCGGGTGATCACCTCACCCGCCTCGGCCGGCAGTATCCTGTACTCGAACAGGGCGGCGCCGCCGAAGATGGCGAGTATGGTGCCGCCCCCCAGGTACTCCCGTATCGGGGGGATCCGCTCGCCCAGCTCGCTCAGCAGGGTGCCGAGCACGAACATCAGCGCCAGGGCGCCGACCATGCCGAGTGGCAATGAGCCGTTCCAGCCGGCGTAGAGGACGCAGGTGGCGAGCCCGAGGAAGATCATCATGGGCATGCCGGCGATCTGCTGGTCGCCCCAGGCGCCCTTCATCTGTACTTCGGAGGTAGAGAGGTTTTTCATTGTTATGCTCCAGCTTGTGGTGTGGCGCCACTCTACGTATCCCCTCCTCTGCTGTCGGTTAGCGGCCCTGCAAAGCCATATAAAAACATTGAAACCTTAAGCACCATCGCCCTCCCCGCGTCCCCGGCCCCGAGACTGAATGTGAGCTGAATCACGCTTTACTTAGCCTGCTAAATAAATATAATGCTTAGCAGGCTAAGTATATGAGGTGTCTGCCATGAAAAAGGATCTGGAGATGTTGCGCGAGCTCTCCCTCGCCGAGCGAGTCGGACGATTGCACCGACTGTGGCGCACCGTGGCCGATATCGAGCTGGCCCCCTTGGGGTTGACCCATCCGCGCTGGACCGCGCTCTGGAAGCTGAGTCGCCTCGGCGGCCACCTCAGCCAGAAGACCCTGGCCGAGGCGCTGGAGATAGAGCTGCCCTCCCTGATGCGCACCCTGGGTCAGCTGGAAGAGCAGGGACTGGTGGTGCGCCACTGCTGCAGCCAGGACAAGCGCGCCCGCATCGTCACCCTGACCCCGGCCGGCAAGGCGCTGCTCGACAAGATCGAGGATCGCATCATGGAGATACGCCGGGAGCTGCTCACCGGCATCAGCCAGCAGGAGCTGGCCCAGTTTGAAGAGATAGTGCACCGCATCTCCGCCAACGCCCTCGGCAAGATCGGTGCCCAGCATGAAGAGAGAGAATAAGATGACCCCGGATCAACAATTCAAGCGCTGGATCAAGTGGGCCATGGCCTGCTTCGTCCTGGTGTTCGGCTACTTCCTGCTGGCCGACATCAAGATGCCCCTCACCCCCCAGGCCATGGCCACCCGGGTCGTCACCAAGATGGCGCCCCAGGTCAGCGGCAAGGTGGTCGAGGTCGCAGTGGTGAACAACCAGCACGTCAAACAGGGGGATCTGCTGTTCGTGCTGGATCCGGCCCCCTTCGAACTCGCGGTCGAGCAGGCCAGACTCGCCCTGGATCAGGCCGAGCAACAGAATCGCCAGCTGGATGCAACCCTGAACGCCGCCGCCGCCGATTTCAGCTCGCTGCAGACCCAGACCGCCCAGAAACAGCGGGAGGCCGAGCGCATCGATACCCTCTATCGCCGCCACATGGTGTCAGAGCAGCAGAAAGATGACGCCGACAGCGCCGCCCGCACCGCCCGTGCCAACCTGCTGGCCAGCCAGGCCCGCATGGAGCAGGCTCGCGTCAACCGCGGCCTGGCCGGTGACGACAATCTGCTGCTGCGCCAGGCGCGCAACCGCCTCGCCCAGGCCGAGCTGAACCTCACCTACAGCCAGGTCCATGCGAGCCAGGATGGCATCATCACCAACCTGCAGCTCAAGCCGGGCAGCGTGGCCACAGCGGGCGCTCCCCTGCTGGCCCTGGTCTCGGAGCAGGTGGACGTGATCGCCGATTTTCGCGAGAAGAGCCTGCGCCACATCACCCCGGAAAGCCGCGCGCTGGTCGCCTTCGACGGCGAGCCAGGCCGCCTCTATCCGGCCCGGGTCGCCAGCCTGGACGCCGGGGTCAGCGCCGGCCAGTTCGACGCCAACGGCCTCTTGGCCAACCCCATCGAGTCCGACCGCTGGGTGCGGGATGCCCAGCGACTGCGCCTGCACCTGACCCTGGATCAGTTGCCCGCCCATCTGCCGGCCGGGGCCCGCGCCACTGTCCAGCTGCTGCCGGACAACGCCCTGAGCGCGTTCTTTGCCCGCGGCCAGATCCGCCTGCTCAGCCTGCTGCACTACATCTACTGAGATGACGACCATGAACCTGTGGCACAGACCCCTCACCGCCAACGAGCTGCGCCAGTGTCTGCGCATCGCCTTCGGCTGCACCCTGGGGTTTGTACTGTGCAAGATTTTCGGCTGGAGCAACGGGGTCTTCTTCACCGTCACCCCCGTGCTGCTGCTCGGCATGATCCCCGTGATGAACGGCCACGCCGCCCGCCAGCTCATCGCCTCGGCCGCCATGTGCGGGCTGGAGGTCGGCCTGCTGGGCGGCCTGTTCGGCAGTCATCCCGGACTGATGACCCCCCTCGTCTTCCTGCTGTTCCTCTACCGTTTCGCCGCCATGTCCCGGGGCAGCCTCTTCCTGTTTGGCGCCAACGGCGTGCTCAGCCTCAGCATCATGCTGCACTTTGCCAGCTATCCCGGGACAGATCTGAACGATCTCATCTTCAGCAACCTCTGGGCCAGCGTCCTGTCGGTGCTCATCGCCTACCTGATGACGGCCCTGATCCCGGACGTAGAGCCCCGGCCCGCCCCCGCCCCCTCTCCCAAGGCGCCCCACCGGATGCGCCACGAGGCCCTGCTCGGCGCCAGCATCGCCACCCTGTCGTTCCTGGTCTTCCAGCTGTTCGATCTGCGCGACTCCATGTCCGCCCAGGCGACCACACTGCTGGTGCTCTTCCCCATGCACTGGGACGGGGCCCTGAGCTACGCCCGCAAGCGCGCCATGGGCACCCTGCTGGGGGTGAGTTTCGGCATCCTGGGGCAGCTGGTGCTCTACGACTGGTCCGGTCTGCTCCTGCTGGTCACCCCCCTGCTCTGGCTCGGGGCCATGCTGTTCAGCCATGCCCATGTGAAGGAGGCGAGCGGCTCCGGGGTCGGCTTCGGCGCCCTCACCACCCTCGGCATCCTGTTTGGCCAGTACCTGACCCCGGGCAACGATCTGGTGTTCAGCGCCCTCTACCGGGTGAGCAGCATCCTCTTTGCCATCGTCGCCACCCTGCTGGCCTGCTACCTCATTCACCGCCTGCTCAACCGTTTCGAGGCGACCCGTTTCGGTTATTGATCCCCTTTCCAATGGCCAAGGATGTGCTGTCTTTCGCCCCGCAACCCTGCGGGGCGTTTTTTTGCCCGCCGGTTGCACAGGGGACGGACGCATCCCGACGCACGGCCCCCACCATGAGGTTGCACTCATCCCCCAGCCTGTTAGGCTCAATCCCATATGACACCGACAAAGGATGCGACATGAAACACGCCAAGCTCTTTCTACTGGGGATGGGGGGTATGATCCTGCTCGGCGGCTGCGATCTGGGGGCCAGCAAGCTGGGGGTGACAGGGGGCGATCCCGTCACCTATCTGTGCGAGCAGAACCAGAAGGTGCAGGTGCGCTACTTCTCCCTCTCGGACGAGAGCCTGAACTTCGTCAAGCTCGCCCTGCCCGATGGCAAGGATTACACCCTGCCCCAGGCGGTCTCCGCCTCCGGCGCCCGCTACACCGACGATCACGAGGTGGTCTGGTGGAACAAGGGGAAGGAAGGCTTCGTGGAGATGCGCGATGATGCCGGGGAGTGGCAGAGCCGCTACAACGACTGCAAGGAGCAATAAGCCCCGCAGGCAACAGCGCTCCCGCAGTGACAAAGACCCCGGCCAAGGCCGGGGTCTTTGTCATCTCACTTCGACGTCATATCGGACCACAACCCGTACCGGGATGGCTTGCGGATTCTGCTCGGACACCCGATAACGCACCTGCGCCAGCCCTGAGATGGCGATGAGATCCAGCACGCCGGGGGGCTCGGATTCCAGCACCTCGGGACTGAACAGATCGCCATTGGAATCGATGAGGTAGCGAAGGGTCACGCAGCCCTTCACCGGCCTCTCTTTGGGCAGTCCACCGACCGGATTGAAGTCGCCTATCTGCCCCACCTGAACCCAGTATCTGGGTAAGTCTTCCCAGACGATATCCACCGGAGGCTGATTCAGCTTCGCGGTGGGGCTGGCGCAGCCCCCCAGCATCAGGGCGCCCCCCAGCAGCACTAGCTTCAAACCCATTCAACTCTCCTTGTACTGTGACCGCTCGGCTCCTTGAACGGCCAGCCAGTGTCTGGCAGTGAGGCTCATTCGGGAAGTCCCCATCTGGCAGGCACTCTCGCGGGCAATAAAAAGGCCAACCCTGGGGTTGGCCTTGTTCGCAAGGGGATGACTCAGGCGCGCTTGTCGCTGACCACCAGCCAGAGCGCGTGGACCATGCCGGGCAGGCCGCCGAGCAGGGTCAGCACTATGTTGATGAAGAAGTGCAGGCTGAGCCCCACCTGGATAAAGGCACAGACCGGCGGCAGGAAGATGGCCAGCAGGATCTTGAGCAAATTGTTCATCTCATGGTTCCTCATGAAAGATGTCATGTGATTCGGATGGGCTAACCATAAACAGCCTTGCCCACAACTGCAAACCACAGCGAACAGCTTTCGCGCCTTTCTCGCCCGGGATTGAGCCAGGGTTCAGCTGACAGTGGCTGGCGCGCACCGAGCCCCCGGGAAGCGCAATGATCAGGCCAGTAGCTGGCAGGGGATCCGGCTCTTATGCTCCCGCTCCCGCCAGGCCTTGAGGTCGTGAATGATCTGGTTGCTGCTGCCGCGCCAGAGCAGGCCGGGGTCCGCCAGCCCTTTTTCGAACTTGCCGTCCACCAGCACATCCAGCAGGGCGACCAGCTCGCACTGGGCTGGAGTGAGCTCGCCAAGCAGATAACCGGTCCAGCACCAGATGTCCTTGCCGGGGCACTCTGCCCGCACCCGTTTCACCAGCGTCAGCACCTGGGACAGGTTGGCGGGGTGGAGCGGATCGCCGCCCGAGAGCGACAGACCTCGCCGCTTGATGCGTGAATCCTTGAGATCCCTGATGACTCGATCGCTCATCGCCTCATCGAACGGCTTGCCGCCATCGAGACGCCAGGTGCTCTGGTTGTAGCAGCCCGGGCACTGGTGCTCGCAGCCCGAGACGAACAGGGTGGCCCGGGTGCCTGGGCCGTTCACCACATCGACCGGGTAGTATTGGTGGTAGTGCATCTCGTCTCTCCTCAACCCGTCATGGGCTGGGTTCGCCAATAAAAATGGCTCCCTCATCATCGGGAGCCATCTTGCCGCTCAGCCGCCCGACTTACATATGTTTGACCCGGCGCTTCACCTCTTCCTGCTTGCCCGCATTGAAGGGGCGCGCATCCGGGCTGCCGAGGTAGCCGCACACCCGGCGGGTCACCGACACCTTGGCCGGATCGTGGTTGCCGCAGCGCGGGCAGGTGAAGCCCTTGGAGGTGCACTCGAACTCGCCGGTGAAGCCGCAGTCGTAGCACTCGTCTATGGGGGTGTTGGTGCCGTAGTAGGGCACCTTGTCATAGCTGTAGTCCCAGACGTTCTCGAGCGCCTCCAGGTTGTGCTGGATGTTGGGGTACTCGCCGTAGCAGATGAAGCCGCCGCTGGCGATGGGCGGATAGGGCGCCTCGAAGTCCAGCTTGTCGTAAGGGTTCACCTGCTTCTCCACGTCGAGGTGGAAGCTGTTGGTGTAGTAGCCCTTGTCGGTTACGCCTGCCACCACGCCGAACTCCTTGGCATCGATGCGGCAGAAGCGGGTGCAGAGGTTCTCGCTCGGGGTGGAGTAGAGGCTGAAGCCGTAGCCGGTTTCCTCTTTCCACTCGTCGGTGGCCGCCTTGAGCCGCGCTATGATGGCGATGGCCTTCTGGCGCAGGGTGTCGCTGTCGAACAGATGAGTCTGCGTGCCGAACAGGGCGTTGATGGTCTCGTGTACCCCGATGTAGCCGAGCGAGATGGAGGCGCGGCCATGTTTGAAGATCTCGCTGACGTTGTCGTCGGCCTTGAGGCGCACGCCGCAGGCCCCTTCCATATAGAGGATGGGGGCGACCCGCGCCTTGACGCCATCCAGTCGCTTGATGCGGTACATGAGCGCCGTCTTGGCCACCCGCAGTGCCGCATCCAGCTTGTCCCAGAAATCCGCCTCGTCGCGGGATTTGAGCGCGATGCGCGGCAGGTTGAGGCTCACCACCCCTATGTTGTTGCGCCCTTCATGAATGAGCTCGCCATTCTCCTCGTAGGCACCGAGGAAGGAGCGGCAGCCCATGGGGGTCTTGAAGGAGCCGGTCACCTTCACCACCTGGTCATGGTTGAGGATGTCCGGATACATCCGCTTGGAGGCACACTCCAGCGCCAGCTGCTTGATGTCGTAGTTGGGATCCCCCAACTTGTGGTTGAGGCCATCCTTGATGGCGAACACCAGTTTCGGGAAGACGGCGGTCTTCTTGTTCTTGCCAAGGCCGGCGATGCGGTTGCCGAGGATGGCGCGCTGGATGAGGCGCGACTCCCAGCTGTCGCCGAGGCCGAAGCCGAAGGTGACGAAGGGCGTCTGGCCGTTGGCGGTGTGCAGGGTGTTGACCTCGTACTCTAGGGACTGGAAGGCGTCGTAGCACTCCTTCTCGGTGCGGGCCATGGCGTAGGCGTCCACATCGCTGATGCCCCACTCCTCGGCCACTTCCCGGTGTTTCTGCCAGCTGATGGTCACATAGGGAGCCAGCACCTCGTCGATGCGGTTGATGGTGGTGCCGCCATAGATGTGGCTCGCCACCTGGGCGATGATCTGGGCGGTCACGGCGGTGGCCGTGCTGATGGATTTGGGGGTGTCTATCTCGGCGTTGCCCATCTTGAAGCCGTGGGTCAGCATCCCCTGCAAGTCGATCAGCATGCAGTTGAACATGGGGAAGAAGGGGGAGTAGTCGAGATCGTGGAAGTGCAGATCGCCGCTCTCGTGGGCCTGCACCACCTCGCGGGGCAGCATGTGGCTGATGGCGTAGTGCTTGGCGACTATGCCCGCCAGCAGGTCGCGCTGGGTCGGGATCACCTTGGAGTCCTTGTTGGCGTTCTCGTTGAGCAGGGCCGCGTTGGTCTGCTCCACCAGGCCACGGATCTCCTGGGCCAGCCGGCCGCGGGCCTCGCGGGCCTGATCCCGGTCGTGACGGTACTCGATGTAGGCGCGGGCGATGGCCTTGTCGTCGGACGCCATCAGATGGTTCTCGACCCGGTTCTGGATCTCGTGGATATCCACCTCGCCCCGCCCTTCCAGCTCCTGGCTGACCGCGCCTGAGATGCGCAGTGCCAGCGCCGGATTGGCCTGATTGACCGCTTCCGCCGCCCGGCTCACCGCCTCGGCGATCAGCTGGCCATTGAATGGTGCGCGACATCCATCACGTTTGATCACTACCGGTTTCATCGATTTTCCCCGCATTAAAGGCCTGGCAGCCACCCTGGGCTCACCCTTGTTGAGTCCCCTTCTCCACACCCTATCCCCGGCGCACATGCATTCAGCCGGGGCCTGAGAGGCCCGGGCTGACGCTGAGAGGGAGACGACTTATGCACAGCTTGATAACACTATATATGGGTATTTTTTTTATGCTAACCCCTATATGTGGTAGCTATTAGGCCCCAAAGCGATGACCCGTTTCTTGATCCAGGACAGGTTTTGGAAGGAGTGGCGCAGTTCACAACCAGCGCCAAAAGAGGCTTCTCGTGCGCATCCCAGACGGGGTACGGGCTGGCGCCCGATGGAGGGTCCCGGGGGAGGATGGCACCATCTGACAACAATTGACCGAGGCAACCAACAGCCGGAACGCACATAATGGGTGCAGTCTCCTGCCAATGGAAAATGAACGTGACCAAGGTGTGGCTCCTGTTAGCCCTTTTCCCGCTCCAGCTGCTGGCCGCCGAGATCCTGGTGATCAGCAGCTACCATCAGGCCAATCTGTGGGATCAGAGCTACAGCGCCGGCCTGAAGACGCACCTCAAGGGCGAGCACCACATCAGCCACCTCTACCTGGATACCAAGCGTCAGCCTCACCAGACCCGGGAGCAGCTCGTCAGCCAGGGGATGGCGGCCTATCAGGCACGCAAGCCGGCCCTGGTGGTGCTCGGCGATGACAACGCCATCAACGCCCTCGCCCGCCCCATCGCCGCCCTGGGCACCCCTGTGGTCTTTCTCGGCATGAACGAAAACCCGCGCCCCAAGGGGCTGGTCGGCCACCCTCTGATCACCGGCGTGCTGGAACGCCCCCTGCTCAAGCGCAACATCAGCGAGATGAGCCAGCTGATGGGCGGCATCGGCAAGGCGCTGGTGCTGTTTGATGAGAGCGAGGTGTCGCGCACCGCCATCGAGGAGGAGTTCAAGGGGCGCAGCGAGCTGCGGGTCGGCCAGACCCGGGTGAGCAGCCGGCAATTCAACGACTACAGGCGCTGGCAGGAGGCGGTGCTCGCCAGCTGGCAGAACGGCTATGAGGCTCTCTTCCTCGGCCTCTATCACACTCTCACCGACGAGCAGGGGCTGCATGTGAGCGAGCAGCAGGTGCTGGCCTGGACCAGCGCCCACAGCCCCGTGCCCCTGTTCGGTTTCTGGGAGTTTGCGGTGGGGCCAGGCCGCACCATAGGCGGCCTGGTGCTCGATGGTCGCACCCAGGGGGAGAAGGCGGCAGAGCTCGCCAACGCCATACTGGCGGGTAGGGCGCCACAGGCCCTCTCCCCCCGCGCCGCCCAGCGCGGTGAATACCTGTTCAGCAAGAGCGAGCTGGCACGCTGGCAGCTTGAGGCCCCATCCAGATGGCAGGGGCGGGTGAGCTATGTCGACTGAGCCCGAAAACGACAGACCCGGCCATCTGGCCGGGTCTGTTTTATTGTGCTCCTATCAACTCAGGGCTGGATCGCCGCCTGCAACTCTTCTTCGGTCCAGACGGTGATGCCGAGCTCCTGCGCCTTGGCAAGCTTGGAGCCGGCAGCTTCCCCTGCCACCAGCACATCTGTCTTGGCCGACACAGATCCCGCCACCTTGGCCCCCAGGGCCTGGAGCGCCGCCTTGGCATCGTTGCGGGACAAGGTGGTGAGGGTACCGGTCAGCACGAAGGTCTTGCCGGCGAAAGGCTGCTGCGCAGCCTCCCTCTTCTCGATGGCCGGCCAGTGGATGCCGGCGGCCAGCAGGGCGTCCAGCACCTCTATGTTATGGGGCTGACGCAGGAAGTAGTAGACGTGCTTGGCCACTATGTCCCCCACGTCGGCCACCTCAAGCAGCTGCTCCACCGAGGCGGCGCGCAGGGCATCCAGGGTGAGGAAGTGGTTGGCGAGGTTCAGTGCCGTCGCCTCTCCCACCTCGCGAATGCCCAAGGCAAACAGGAAGCGCGGCAGGGTGGTGCTGCGGGCCTTGTCGATGGCGGCCACCAGATTGAGGGCGGATTTTTGCCCCATCCGCTCGAGACCGGCCAGCTGGATGGCGTTGAGGCTGAACAGATCCGCCGGGGTCTTCACCAGCCCCTTGTCCACCAGCTGCTCTACTATCTTGTCACCCAGACCGTCCACGTCCATGGCGCGCCGCGCCGCGAAGTGCTTGATCGCCTCCTTGCGCTGCGCCTCGCAGAACAGGCCGCCGGAGCAGCGGGTCACCGCCTCCCCTTCCAGCCGCTCCACCGCCGAGCCGCAGACCGGGCACTGGGTGGGGAAGAGGATCTCGCGGGCATCCGCAGGGCGCTGGGCCTCCACCACGGCCACTATCTGCGGGATCACGTCCCCCGCCCGGCGCACTATCACGGTGTCGCCGATCATGACGCCAAGGCGCGCTATCTCGTCGGCATTATGCAGGGTGGCGTTGGAGACGGTGACACCGCCGACGAACACCGGCTTGAGCTTGGCCACCGGGGTCACGGCGCCGGTACGACCCACCTGGAACTCGACGTTCTCAAGCTCCGTCATCTCCTCTTCTGCCGGGAACTTGTGGGCCGTGGCCCAGCGCGGGGCCCGGGCCACGAAACCGAGCTCCTGTTGCAGCGCTATGTCGTCCACCTTGTAGACCACGCCGTCGATCTCGTAGGGCAGCTCGCTGCGACGGGCCAGGATGTCGTCGTGGAAGGCCTGGCAACCGGCGGCGCCTTCTTTCAGCTTCACCTCGGGGCTGAGCGGCAGCCCCCAGGCCTTGAGCTGGTTGAGGCGAACGAAGTGGGAGTTCCCCAGCTCGTCGCCGCCTATGCCCACGCCATAGGCGTAGAAGCTCAGGGGACGGCTGGCGGTGATGCGGGAATCGAGCTGGCGCAGGCTGCCGGCGGCGGCGTTGCGCGGGTTGACGAACACCTTCTCCCCTGCGGCCAGCGCCCTGGCATTCATCGCCTCGAAACCGGCCTTGGGCATAAAGACCTCCCCACGCACCTCCAGTCGCGCAGGCCAGCCCGAGCCCCGCAGGACGAGCGGAATGGCCTTGATGGTGCGCACGTTCTCGGTGATCTCCTCCCCCGTGGCGCCATCGCCCCGGGTGGCCGCCTGCACCAGCTGGCCGTCCACATAGAGCAGGCTGACCGCCAGACCGTCCAGCTTGGGTTCGCAGCAGAAGGTGAAGTTCAGCTCGCGCTTGAGGCGATCGCGCATGCGCTGCTCGAAGGCCTGCAGCTCTTCGTCGCTGAAGACGTTGTCCAGGCTCAGCATGGGGATCTCGTGGCGCACCTGGCTGAAGGCAGAGAGCGGCTGGCCGCCGACCCGCACGCTGGGGGAGGCCGGGGTTTTCAGCTCGGGGTGCTCGGCTTCCAGCGCGATCAGCTCGCGCATCAGGCGATCGTATTCGGCGTCCGGCACCGTGGGGTTGTCCAGCACATAGTACTGATGGCCATATTCGGTGAGCAGTTCACACAGTTGACGGTGGCGGGAGAGGATGTCGCTCATGAAGAAGTCTCGAAGTGTGATGGAACAATCAGTCTGGGGCAGAAATGAAAATGCGGCACCTGGGTACCGCACTTTTCATGGCTGAGGCCCACGGCACATCAGTCGCGGCTGGCCTCGTAGGCGGCCAGCTCATGGCGATAACGGGCAATGTCGTCGTCGCTGAGCGGGCTGCGCGAGGCATCGGTCAGCATGGCATCGAGATCGCTCGCCAGCTGATCCGCCGCCTGCAGCATGTGCTCGAACGCAAAGGCCGCATTGCTGCGCAGGGGCAGCTGCATGAAGAGGGACACACCCGGGGTGCTGAACTGCTCCATGCGGTAGGGGTTGAAGGTACCCGGCTTGACCATGTTGATCATGGAGAAGAGCACTTCACCCTTGCCGTTGAGATCTTCGTGACGGTGGAAGATGTCCATCTCGCCAAACTTGAAGCCCAGCGCCAGCAGGGAGGAGAGCAGGGTCGCCCCTTGCAGATCGTGACCAGGACGAGCCATCAGGTTGATGACATAGACATCCTGCCAGATCTTCTCGACCGGCGGCAGCTCCTGGACGGGCTCGACCACCTGGACCGGCTCTTCGTAGGCGGGCTCGTCATCATAATCGGGCTCTTCATACGCAGGCGCAGGCTGGGCATAGCGGGCTTGCTGCTGCGGCGCGGGCTCGCGGGCACCGAAGGTCGGCGCCTGGGCGTAAGCAGGCTCCACCAGCGGCTCGTCGTCCAGTGGCTGCATCATGGGTTCGCGCTGGGGGCGGGAGCGGTGCACCGGAGTGCGGCGGATCACCTGGGCAGGCTTGCGTACCGGCGCGGCAGGCACCTCTTCGACAGGCTCGGCGCTCGGCTCCTCATACTCGTCTTCTTCTTCATAGACGGGGGGCGGCGTCACCGGACGAGGGGCTGGCTTGCGCACCACGGGCGGCGGCAGATCGTCATCCTCGTCCTCATCGAAGGCGGGCACTGTGGCGGCACGGCGGGGTTCCGGCTGATGGGCCTCGTCGTTGCGCAGCTTGGGCTCGGCACGACGGCCACCGCTGACCACGCGCACCTGACCGATGCCATCGCTGTCAAACGCATCGCTGTCACGATCCCGTGACTTGGATTCCATCCGACCCAGGGGTTTTTCCTTGATCGGTGCCTGACGGTTCTTTCTGTTGCTCCACAACCCGTGAATGAGCAATGCCGCGATGGCAATACCGCCCAGGGCAACCAAGATGTAACGCAATTCCTGCATTAGCTGCTTCTCTTTCTAGTTTTGCTCAGCCAAAGCGACGGCTTCACCGATGTCAACCGACACGATGCGAGAAACCCCGGGCTCTTGCATCGTGACGCCTATCAGCTGCTCGGCCATCTCCATGGAGACCTTATTATGACTGATGTAAACGAACTGTACTGTGCTCGACATCTCTTTGACAAGAGAACAGAAGCGACCCACGTTCACTTCATCGAGCGGTGCATCCACCTCATCCAGCAGACAGAAGGGTGCTGGATTGAGTCTGAAGATGGCAAAAACCAGCGCAAGGGCGGTTAACGCCTTCTCCCCCCCGGAAAGCAGGGCAATGGTAGCATTCTTCTTGCCCGGAGGTCTTGCCATGATGCTCACTCCGGCTTCCAAAAGATCGTCCGAGGTCAGCTCAAGCCAGGCACTGCCCCCCCCGAACACTTTCGGGAACAGGGATTTTAAATCTTCGTTGACCTTATCGAAAGTGTCGCGGAAGCGTATTTGTGTTTCTTTATCAATTCTTTTAATGGCTTGGCTCAGGGTTTCCAGCGCCTGCTCCAGATCCTGGCACTGGTTTTCCAGGTAGCTTGCCCGGGTTTTCGCCTCTTCATACTCCTCCAGCGCCGCCAGGTTGATGGCGCCAAGTGCCTCCACCTGTGTCTCCAGGGTCTGGATCTCCTGGCGCAGCTTGCCGCGATCGGCGGCGATCAGCACCGCCTGATCGAGATCCACCAGACGCACGCCCAGCTCTTCGAACTGCTCGTGCAGCCCCTGTCGCCGGGTCAGGTTGCGCTCCCGCTCCAGCCTGAGCTGGGCGAGCTTCTCCTGCAGGGCCACCAGCTGCTTGTGGTCGGCGCTTCTGGCCTGCTCCAGCTCGGTCAGCTGACGCTCCAGCTCGGCGAGCCGCTGATGGCAGGCGAGCTGCTGCGCCTCCAGGTTGCGTTGCTCCGCCAGCAGGGGCGAGATGTCCTGCACCGCCTGGGCGTCCGGCCCCTTGAGCTCGGCCAGTTCCAGCCCGAGCCGGGCCAGCTCCTGCTCGCGCAGGGCGATGAGCTGCGCCAGATTTTGCTGCGCCAGCTGCCAGCGCTGGCAGCTTGCCTGCTGCTGCTCCCGGCGCGCACGCGCCTCCTCCAGCGCCCGCTCGGTACTGGCGACCCCTTCCTGGGCCAGCAAGAGAGCCTCCGCCAGCGGCTCCCCCTGCTCCTGCAGCTCGGCAAGGTGCGCCTCTTCCAGCTCGAGCTGCTGCTGGACCGCAGTCAGCCGCTCGGCCTCCTCGGCCTGCTCCTTGTCCAACCGGATCAACTCTTCCCCCAGCTGGCCGAGGCGCAGCAGCCGCTCCTGACGCTGACCCTGCTGCAGGCTCCAGGCTTCCCGCAGTTGCTGCCATTTCTGCTCCTGCTCGCGCAGGGTGCGCTGGCTCGCCTCAAGGGCGCTGTGCAAATGGGCACGGTCGGCATCTGCGGCCTTCAACTGGGCATCGAGCTGAACCAGCGCCAGCTCCCCAGCGGCCAGTTCGGTGTGTAACCGCTCACGTTCACCGAGCAGCGCCAGGGTACCGAGGGCGCCGCCCTGGCCGAGATCGGCCCAGTTTGGGCCAAACCAGTCCCCCGCCGGAGTCAGCACAGACTCACCGGCCAGGAGGGATGACTGGCGGGCCAGGGCCGCCTCCCTGTCATCGGCCAGCCAGATGACGTTGAGGAAGGCGGGGATGTGATCCCCCTCGAGCCGGGCCGCCAGGGTGCCGGGCACCGCTGGGTGAGCCGGGCCTATCCAGAGCCCGCCCTGCTCGAGGTTGCACTGGTCCCCCGGCTGGGCGGTGAGCCAGCGCCCGAGCACCTTGTCCAGCGCCTGGGTCCACTCGGGGGCGACCTGCAACCGATCCGCCAGGGTCGCACCCTGCATCTGCTCCCCCAAAATCTGATCAAGGGTTGTGAGGCGGGCGCCGAGCTCGCGCAGCAGGCCGCCCTGCCGATCCCGCTGTCCCTTGAGGGCCTCGTGGCTGGCCACGCCGGCCTGCCACGCCTGTTCCAACGCCTCGTGGTGGGCGCGAGAGAGTGCCAGCTCATCCGACAGGGCATCCAGCGCGGGCTGCAGGCTCTCACCTTCCCCGCCGAGGGGGCCGGCCTGTTCATCCTCCAGCTTGAGTCGCGCCAGCCGGGTCTTGGCCTGCAGCTCCTGCAGGCCGCTTCGCTGGGCACGGGTCTGGTTGAGCCTGCCCTGTGCCTGACCGAGCTGCTGCTGCCACTGCTGCTGGTGTTGGCGGGCCAGCTCAAGCCGCTCGCCAGCCGCGAGGCGAACGGCCTGCTGATCGGCAAGTAACTGCTCACACTGCTCGAGACGCGCCGACTCCACCTCCCCCTGGAGGACGCCCTCGGTCAGCTGCTCCTGCTGGCTCCCCAGCTCTCCCCTGATGGTCTCGATGCGCTCGCCGAGGGCCTGGCGCCGCACCTGCCAGTCGCGACCGAGCTCGGTCTGGTGAAGCTGCTGCTGTTCGAGACGGGCGATGGCCTGGCCGCCGAGGAAGATCTGCTGCTGACGACTCGCCTGCTCAGCCTGGGCCTCCTGGCGGGCCACCGACAGGGTGACGTGGCGCCCTTCGCCCGCGGTGCGCTTGGCATCGAGCGCCGCCAGCGCCTGCTCTGCCTGGGCCAGCTCGCTCTTGGCTTCGCCGAGGCGGGTCTCCAGCGCCCACAGCTCGGAGCCGATGAGCTCGGCCCTTGCGGCACGACTGCGGCTCTTGAGCTGCTTGTAACGCTCGGCGGTTTCGGCCTGGGATTTGAGATGCTCGAGGCGGGAACCCAGCTCGCCACGAATGTCGCCGAGGCGCTCCAGGTTCTCCTGGGTGTGACGGATGCGCTGCTCTGTCTCCCGGCGCCGCTCCTTGTAGCGGGAGACCCCGGCGGCCTCTTCCATGAAGAGCTTGAGGTCCGCCGGGCGCGACTCCACCAGCCGGCTGACGGTGCCCTGCTCTATAATGGCGTAGCTGCGCGGGCCCAGGCCGGTGCCGAGGAAGAGATCGGTCACGTCCTTGCGACGGCACTTCTGGCCGTTGATCTGGTAGTGGTTGGAGCCGTCACGCAGCACCTCGCGGCGCACCGAGATCTCGGTATAACGGCCAAATTCACCGGGCACCCGGTTGTGGGGATTGTCGAACACCAGCTCCACCGAGGCGCGGCCGTGGGGGCTGCGGTTGATGGAACCGTTGAAGATGACGTCCGTCATGTTCTCCCCGCGCAGGTGGCGGGCCGAGCTCTCCCCCAGCACCCAGCGCACGGCGTCGATGACGTTGGATTTGCCGCAGCCGTTGGGGCCCACCACGGCGGTCATGTCGGCCGACAGTTCGATGCGGGTCGGCTCGACGAACGACTTGAAGCCGGCGAGTTTGATCAGTTTCAGACGCATGGCGACCCGTGTCAGTGGCGAAATGAAGAGGCGGTGGGCGGGCTGTCAGCCCACGAATATCATCCGACGTCCGGCCTGACCGGACCGGATATCGGGAATAGTTCGCGACTTTACCAGATCCGGACCCGGCCTTGTTGGTCGTGCGCAGGCAGTCAGCCCACGAATATCATCCAGCATCCAGCATCCAGCCGGCCTGACCGGACGGGATATCGAGAATAGTTCTCGACTTTACCAGATCCGGACCCGGCCTTGTTGGGACTACGTAGGCAGCCAGCACACCCATATCATCCGACGTCCGGCCTGACCGGACGGGATATCGGGAATAGTTCGCGACTTTACCAAATTGGAGGCTTGTTTGTAATATGCTGGCACCCTACCCATTCATTGATGGATCTCAGATGAGCCAATCCCCTCACATGGTCAAAGATTCGGTCAGCGGTGCAGACTACTTCCTGCGCGGCTTCTCCCTCATTCGCCAGCCGGGCATCCGCACCTTCGTGCTGATCCCCCTGCTGGTCAACTTCGTGCTGTTCGCCGGTGCCTTCTATGCCCTGCTGCTGCAACTCGACGGCCTGTTCGCCTGGCTCCATCAGCAGATCCCGAGCTGGCTCTCCTGGCTCGACTACCTGCTGTGGCCCATCGCCCTCATCACCATACTGGTGGTGTTCTCCTTCATCTTCAGCTCGGTGATCAACTGGATAGCGGCCCCCTTCAACGGCCTGCTGGCGGAGAAGGTGGAGCAGATCCTCACCGGCGAGGCGGTGAGCGACACCGGCATGCTGGACGTGGTCAAGGATGTGCCGCGCACCTTCAGCCGCGAGTGGACCAAGCTGAAGTACTACCTGCCCAAGGCCATCGGCTGCCTGATCCTGTTCCTCATTCCGGTGGTGGGCCAGACCCTGGCCCCCGTGCTCTGGTTCCTGTTCAGCGCCTGGATGATGGCGATCCAGTATGTGGACTACCCGTTCGACAACCACAAGATCGACTTCATCACCATGCGCGATGCCTTGAAGCAGCGCCGCGGCAAATGCCTGAGCTTCGGTGCCCTGGTCACCCTCTTCTCCGCCATTCCCGTGGTCAATCTGTTCGTGATGCCGGTCGCCATCTGTGGCGCCACCGCCATGTGGGTGGATCAGTATCGCAGCGAGCAGCTTCGCCGCAGAGCCGAGTAGTCATAACCAAAAACGGGGGCATAGCCCCCCTTTTCATTACTTTATCTAATGCAAACATGAGAGTGCTTGTCGTGCCAGAGCAGGCTTGTTAGGATGCGGGCCTTTCTCGCACCCTGGGATAACTCATGTTACATGCACTCTTCTTGCTCGGCCTGGTGGCCGAAGGGATGACTGGCGCGCTGGCGGCGGGCCGGCGGCGGATGGATCTGTTTGGTGTCGTCATCATCGCCTCGGCGACGGCCATAGGGGGAGGTACCATCCGGGATGTGTTGCTGGGCCACTACCCCCTGCTCTGGGTGGAGCACCCCGAATATGTGCTGCTGGTGGCGGGGGCGGCCATGGCAGGCGTCATCTCGGCCCCACTGATGCGTTATCTCGGCAAGCTGTTCCTGGCCCTCGATGCCCTGGGGCTGGTGGTCTTCTCCATCTTTGGCGCCGCCCGGGCGCTCGAGATGGGACACGGGGCCGGCATCGCCTGCATCATGGCGGTGGTCACCGGCGTCTTTGGCGGCGTGCTGCGGGATCTCCTGTGCCAACGCATCCCGCTGGTGTTCAAGCGCGAGCTCTACGCCGCCGTCTCCCTGGTGACGGCCGCCCTCTACTGCTTCGCGCTGGATCAGGGCCTGCCCAATGACTGGGCCGCCTTCGGGGCCATCGGCATCGGCTTCGTGCTGCGACTGCTGGCGGTGCGTTTCAAGTGGGGACTCCCCACCTTCAATTACCAGTACGCCACCCACTGAGCGCGCCAGTTTCTGGCCAGATCGGCTGGATTGCACGCAACAAAAAAGCGCCGGATGGCGCTTTTTTGTTGCTGATGACAGTGAGAAGACTGACTCAGTTGATCCCTTCCGAACTGAAGAAGGTGGCCTTGTCGGCAATGAAACGGATCTTGATGTTCTTGCCCTCACCGCCCCAGATACAGCTAGTGGTGCCGAGCGCATCGTCGCAACGCTCCGCCTTGCCGAGGATGGCGCTCGCCTCGGCATAGGTGATCCCCATCTTCAGCTTGTCGTAGTTTTCCCGGTTCAGCTTGCTGCACCCGGCCAGCAGCAGGGCGATCAGCCCGCCAAGCAAAATATGCTTCATCTGTCTCTCCTCTGGATAGTGTCCAGAGCCTAGCAGCTCAAGGCCACCCTGTGCCAACCCGTTACCAGCTGCGCACCGGGCCGGTATCCAGGTGGACGAAGTTGTCGGAGGGGTAGTAACCCACGCCGCCGACCTTGAGGTTCAGGGCCGCCTTACGCAGGTGCGCCAGCTGCACGCCGGGGATGCGCACATCCACCGCCTGCCCCAGGGTGTGGTAGCTGTGCTTGGCGACACCACGGCTGCGCTGGCGCTTCTGGCGATTGGTGGCCGGGGAGCGATACCCCGAGATGAGCTGAATTTCCCCCTTGCGGCCCAGCTTGTGCTGCAGCAGGAAGAGCTGATCGAACAGCTTCCTGTCGATGTTGAACACCTCGTTGCGACGATAGTCGCGGAAGATATGGTTGAGCTCCGCCAGGCCATCGTTCAGATAACGGCCATTCTCCCAATAGCTGGCGTTGACCCGCTCGCCGGTATTGAGGTTGAAGAAGCTGAGTTCACGCCCCGTCGTGCTGCGGCTCGCCACGGCCGGGAACGACAGCAGGCTGGTCCCCATCAGGCAACCGGCCCCCAGCAGCAGACGGCGTCGGCTTATCTCTTGGTCCAGCATCCGTTGTCCGTCCATTCCAGAGTGAAGTAACAGTGGTGAATGAATATGATACAGAGGCCGAAACTACCCGCCCGTAAAAGTCATGTCAAACCGCAAAGGGCCATGAAAAAGCCCGGCAGGAGCCGGGCGCTTCACTCTGTGGCGGGGATCACAGCAAGCGGCTCTGGAAGCTCACTCGATCGAATCCGTAAATGTCATTGCGCAGTTGCTGGCGCCCCTCTTCGTCGATCCAGCTGCTCCAGTAGACGGTGAAGACAGGGATAGGGGTGGTCAACGGCAGCCACTTGGTCTGGGTCTCTTTTAGTATGCTGGCCACCTTGTCCGGCTGATAGCGGGAGTCGGCGAGCAGCAGCTCGGCCAGATCGTCCGCGTGCTCGACCCGGATACAGCCGGAGCTGAAGGCGCGCGCCCCCTGCTCGAACAGGGCCTTGCGCGGCGTCGAATGCAGGTAGATGGCGTCGTTGTTCGGCAGGTAGAACTTGTAGCGCCCCAGGGCATTGTGATCCCCCGGCTTTTGCCGCAACCGGTAAGGGAAGCCCGACGCCAGCGCATGGTGCCAGCCATCCTCGCTGAACTGCACCGGATTGCCCTCGCCGTCGATCACCTCGAACTGCTCGCGGTCCAGATAGGCGGGATCCCGACCCAGCTTGGGCAGAATGTCCTTGCTCAGGATGGAGCGCGGCACGTGCCAGGCGGGGTTGAGCACGATGGAGCGGATCTCGCTCGCGAGGATGGGGGTGGCCCGCTGCTCCTTGCCGACGATGACCCGGCTGGTGAAGACCTCGCTGCCGGACTCCACCACGCTCAGGCGGTAATCCGGGATGTTGACCAGCACGTAGCGACCGGCGAGATGATCCACCAGATCCCGGCGCCACAGGTTGCGCAGCAGCAGGCTGGCGCGCACTTGCGGCCCGGTATTGAGCCAGGAGCGGGTCTGGCGACCTATGATGCCGTCTGCGGTCAGGCCGTGGCGGCGCTGGAACTGCTTGATGGCCTGCTCGGTGTCCGCGTCGTAGAGACTGTCCTGATGGGTGGGGGCACCGTCCCCCAATTCGTTGAGGATGGAGCGGATCTGCCCAAGCTCGGTGGCGCTCTCCCCGGCCCGCAGGGTCGGCATGTCCAGGGTCGGCCAGTGCTTGGCCATGGGCATGGCCAGCAGCTTGCGCACTTCGTCGCGCACGGCCTCGTATTCGGCGACCTGGGGCCTGAGCTGCTTGACCTGATCCAGAAGGTTGTCACCCAGGGGCTCGTGGGCCAGGGGCTTGGTCAGATCGAGCTTGAGGGTCTGCATCTGCTCGCGGGCGACCAGATCCATGGCGCGCCAGGCCTGCTGAAAACGCGCCAGCTTGCCGAAGGCTTCGTCGTAGAGGGCGCCACGCCGGTCGGCCGGGGTCTTCTGCAACTGCTGCCAGAGCCGGTAGAAATCCGGGTGCAACTGGGCAAGCACCGCCTCCTGCAGCTGCAGTTCCAGCTCATGGCGCGCCTGCTCTGCGGTGCTGTTCTGATACCAGTCATGCTGGATGCTGGGACTGGCCACCACCATCTGTTCTGCGCTGGCCTGGACCATGCCTGCCGGCCAGCAGCCCAGCCAGATAAGGTTTGCCAATGCCAACCAATACTTCTTACCCATGCTTCTTACCACGCTTACCTCATATCGGTTCACTTCGGCCTGTCAGGCGCCACGGTCAGGTGCCCATGATGCGTGAATGCTGGCGACTTTGCTAGCGGGCGGGCACGTAACGGCGCCAGATGAGCGCATGCTCCCCGCTCTTGCCAACGGCCTCGAGCGCCTGGTTGAAACGCTGCAAAAACGCCTCCGACAAGGTCTTTTTGCTCAGCATGAAGAAGGTCGGCGTCTCATAGACCCCCATGATATGGGGGACTATCTCCTCTGCCAGTCCCTCTCTCTTCAGACCCCAGGGGGTGGCCAGAATATCCCCAAGAAATCCGTCTATCCGTCCCAGTTGCAGCTTGCGATAGTTTTGCACGTCATTGACCTCGCTCACCTGGGCGCGGTAGCGCTGCAGCAGACGGGCTATCTCGGGGCCATAGTTGTAGTCCCTGGTCACCCCCAGCCTGTTGCCCCTGGCCAGCCAGCTCGCCAGATCCTGCTCCCCCTTGTCACCGGACTTGCGCACCCAGAGTGCCGTGCGCCCCGGGTTGTAGGCGGTGGAGAACCAGGCATAGCGCGTCCTCTCTTCAACGAAATAGGCTTCCATGGCGATGTCCAGCCGGCCCTGCTCCAGATCGTGCAACCCCCGCTTCCAGGGACGCTCCAGATAGACGAGGCGGCAGCCCAGCCTGGCAGAGACGGCATTGAGATACTCGACCGCGAAGCCGCGCAGCTCACGGTGGCCGTTCTCCTGCTGGTAATAGTGATAAGGAGGCCAGTCGTCGAAACCGACGCGCAGGGGAGAAGTACAGAGCGGTTGGGCCAACAGCGAGTGAAGGGGCAGGCAGCAGAGCAGGCACAGGGCTAGCAGTCTCATGAGTCATCCTTGACGGCGGGACGGCTCATCTTAATTCTGCCAAAGGGAAATGGCGACAGATCCTGCCACAGCAATGTGCAATATCAGCCATTTGCCTGATGCGGCCATGTTCAGGACAGGGCCCCAGGCCATGCTGCTAGCCCACTGCAGAGGCAGGATGCACACGACCCCAAAGTCCCTTGGTCTGCAGGGGCATTGGGGGTTAATATGTGAGCAAATTTATTTTTGTGATCCACTATGCTTTTTTTGCAATTGGATTAGCATATGCGCGAATCCAGCCTACCTATCCGTCGGGCATCGAGTGAGTAATATGACCTACAAAAAGTTCGGTTTTCTGGCTGCCATACTGGCATTGAGCGGTTTTTACCTTTACACCCTCTACCTGGCCGCTCACCCCAACGTGAGTCTGGCTTACAAGCTCTATTACCTGGAAGGCAAGACCCGCTTCTGGGAGCACAACTCCAGCATGACTTACCAGCCGGGCAACGAGCTCAACCTGACCAAACCGAGCCGCTTCCTCTCCAGCGAAGGCTGGGCCAAGAAGCCCAGTGCCGAGGGTACCCAGCTCAGTGGCAAGGGAGGCCTCTATTTCGTGCTGCCCAAGCAGCAGGCCCAACCTGAGCAGCTCACCATCCAGGCCAGGATCAACAGCCCCGAAGCCGGTACCCTGCTCAAGGTGGCCCTGGGTCATGATTTCACCACCACGGTCAAGCTGGCCAAGGCGGGCATCAACGAGATCCGGCTCAACCTGCCGGGCGACTCCCTGACGGCCGATCCCAAGCATCCCAACTTCCTGGCGCTCTCCGCTCCGACACCGCTCAACGTCCAGTCGGTACGTCTGACCGTCGCTCAGTGAAGCTGAAGATCCCAGCAGTCTTATAAAATAATTCTTTCAATAAGGAAGTTTCCATGTCCCGTGCCGATTTTCGACTCTCTCTGGTCGTGCCCGTTTACAACGAGGAAGAGAGCATAGACGCCTTCATCAGCGCGATAGATGCCGAACTGGCCCCCCTCAAAGACCGGCTTGAAATCGTGTTCGTCAACGACGGCAGCCGCGACCGCACCCGCGAAGTGGTCGAGCAGGCCATCGCCCGCGACCCGCGCGTGACCCTGGTCAACCTGGCCCGCAACTTCGGCAAGGAAGCGGCCATGACCGCGGGCCTGCATCAGGCCAAGGGCGATGCCATGGTCCCCATGGACGTGGATCTGCAAGATCCCCCCTCCCTCATCCTGGAGTTCGTCAAGCTGTGGCAGACCGGTGACTACGACACCGTCTACGGCATCCGGGTCGATCGCAGCGCCGACACCCCGATGAAACGGCTCACCGCAGGCGGCTTCTACCGCTTCTTCAACGCCCTCTCCACCAGCACCAAGCTGCCGGAGAACGCCGGTGACTTCCGACTCATCGATCGCAAGGTGGTCGAGGCGCTCAAGCAACTGCCCGAGCGCAACCGCTTCATGAAGGGGCTCTTCGCCTGGGCCGGTTTCCGTGCCGTCGGCGTTCCCTATGAGCGTCCCGCCCGCCACGCCGGCGAGACCAAGTTCAACTACTGGAAGCTGTGGAACTTTGCCCTCGACGGCCTGATGAGCTTCTCCAGCTGGCCGCTGCGGGTGTGGAGCTACGTGGGGGTCGGCGTCTCCTTCATCGCCTTCCTCTATATCCTCAAGATCATCACCCAGGTGCTCTTCTTCGGCATAGACGTGCCGGGTTACGCCTCCCTGATGTCGGTGATGCTGTTCCTCGGCGGCATTCAGCTGCTGTCGCTCGGCATCATAGGCGAGTACATAGGCCGCATGTTCGTGGAAGTGAAGCAGCGCCCCGTCTACCTCATCGAGGGCGTCTACGGCCAGTATGCCCGGCAGGACGCGGGCAAGCAGCCGGATGCGGCGGCAACCCAGAGTGAGAAGGCGCAGGATGCGGACAAGCAGGAGCCGGCGTCCCAATGATCTCCCGCGAGGAATTCTGGCGGCTGGTTCGCTTCGGTTTCGTCGGCGGGGGGGCCACCCTCGTCGATCTGGGCACCTCCATCGCCCTGTTCCACACCTGGCCCGCCATCTCGGAGCATCTGGTCACGACCCTGGCCTTTGCCATCGCGTTCTGGTTCTCGTTTTTCGGCCATCGCTACATCACCTTCCAGAAGCAAGGTGCCGCCAGCAAGTTTCTGCTGGTGGCCCTCTTCTCCCTGGCGGTGCGTAACCTCATCCTGAGCGGCCTGCTGTTTGCGGGCCTCTCCGGACTGCTGCCGGTGGTGATTGCCACCCTGACCGTTACCGTACTCACCTACATACTCTCTCGCGTCTGGGTTTTTGCCTGATGAATGACATGACCAATACTCCTCCCCTCGCCGGGGATGCACTCCCCTATCGCCCGTCACTGCGCATCAGCAACCGCGACTGGCTGATGATCATCGCCGCCTTCGTGCTGAGCCGGGTGGCCCTGTACGGCATGGGCTATTTCGGCGTCCAGCTCTACGGCGCCCCCGACATAGGCCCGCTGCAAGCCTATTGCCAGTTCGACTGCGTCTGGTTCCAGCGCATCATAGAGAACGGCTACGACCTCTACCCGCGCTGGCTGAGCAAGGGCAACGCGGCGAACTGGGCCTTCATGCCGCTCTACCCCATGCTCGCCGGCGGGCTCTCCAGCCTGCTCAACATGGAGAGCCTGATCGGCCTGATGCTGGTGGCCAACATCGCCTTCTTCATCAGTCTGCCGCTGATGCTGCTGGTACTGCGCCAACTCAAGCTGGGGGATGAGACCGCCCGTTTCGGGGTCTGGCTGCTGGCCTTCTCCCCCTTCTCCGCCTACTTCGTCTCCGGTTATACCGAGTCCATGTTCATGGCGCTGATGCTGGGGATGTTCCTGTTCGCCTACCGCGAGCAGTGGCTGATGGTCGCCTTCCTCGGCATCTTCATCTCCGGGACCCGCAACCTGGGGGTCATGATGGTGTTCCCCGTGCTGATCCTGGCGCTGCAGGCCTACGGCTGGCGCGAGTTCTTCCGCTTCACCGAGCGGGCCTTCAAGGTGGTGTTCACCCTCTGGCTCATCCCCCTCGGCCTCTTCTCCTACATGGTCTACCTCTATCACCTGACCGGGGATGCGCTCGCCTTCAAGCACATCCAGGTCGCCTGGGGTCGCTACATGGACAGCCCCCTGGACTGGTGGCTGAGCGGCTTCGAGCTGGGTGGTCGCAAGGCCTACCTCTCCATCATGGTGATCTTCGGCTGGTGCCTGAACGGCTATCTGTTCAGCCAGAAGCGCTGGGCCGAGGCGACCCTGATGTTCATCTGCTGCACCATACCGCTGATGACAGGGCTCAACGCCATGCCGCGCTATATGTTCGGCCTCTACCCGACCCTGCTGGCCATCATCCTGCTGGCCCATCGCTGGCCCGCCATCCGCCCTGCGGTACTCTGCATCAGCGGCATGGTCGCCTCCTTCATCGCGGTGGCCTTCGTCAACTTCAAGTTCTTTACCGTCTGACGAGCGCTCGCCCGCAGGCGAACAGCCCCACCTGAACATGCCGGTCCATCGACCGGCATTTTTTATGGCGCCGCGCTCCGGGCAGCTGGGCGGCCATCACACTTTGCCGGGCTTGAAAACGTAACCATTTGAACTGACCTCACAAATCGGCATTTTGCCGGTCCAAGCCCACCCGCTGGGCCCCTAGAATGAGTGCCTCAACGGAACCCGATCTCCTCACTCAGCTCAAGGAATGGCCTATGCGTCCCTCGCCTCGTTTCGATCTCCGCCCATCCTCCCTGTGGCTCGCCCTGCTGGCCACGCCGCTGTTCGTCGGTCAGGCGCTGGCCGCCCCCGAGGTGCATCTCCATGTGGATGGCAAACCGGTGGCCGAGGCGCTGACGCTGGACAAGGGCACAGTCACCCTGACCCACAGGCTGGACAAGGGGAGCCACCAGATCCGCATCAGCGATGCGGGCAACAGCTGCGGCACCAGCTTCGGGCCGACCGAGGCCAGGCCCCTCCCCTTCGGCACAGCCCAGCCCATGGACAAGTGCAGCAAGGAGGCGAGTTTCACCCTGAGGGTGATGCTGGCCGGTGACTACGAGTTCACCTTCAACCCGGATACCCCCAGCCTCAAGGTGCTGCGGGCGACCAAGAAGAGCGAGTTCAAGCGCCAACCCCCCACAAAGCCCTGCATCAGCTGGGATGGCGGCCCGGTGACGGTGTCGCTGCAGGGGGTCTGGCCCGACGGCACCCGGCTGCGGGATGCCTACTCGAAACAAGAGGCCGTGGTCAAACAGGGCAAGCTGACCCTGACGCCAAGCAAGGAGAGCGGCGGCCTGCTGCTGCTCGAGCCGGTCGAGGCGGCCAAGGCCGCCCCCTTCAGCTGGGATCAGGCGAGGGTCTATTTCCTCCTGACCGACCGCTTCCACAACGGCGACCCGAGCAATGATCACAGCTTCGGCCGCCAGAAGGATGGCCAGGACGAGGTCGCTACCTGGCATGGCGGTGACTTCAAGGGGCTGACCGAGAAGCTCGACTACATCAAGTCCCTCGGCATGAACGCCATCTGGATCACCCCCATGGTGGAGCAGGTGCACGGCTTCATCGGCGGCGGCGAGCAAGGCAGCTTCCCCTTCTACGCCTACCACGGCTACTGGGCGCTGGACTTCACCAGGATTGACCCCAACTACGGCGACGAGGAGAGCCTGAAGACCCTGGTGGACGAGGCCCACAAGCGCGGCATGCGGATCATCCTGGACGTGGTGATGAACCACGCAGGCTACGCCACCCTGGCCGACCTGCAGGATCTGGGGCTCACCGATCTGACCCAGAACAGCGGCAAACTGCCGAGCCGCTGGAACGAATGGCGCCCGAGCGGCGGCCTCAACTGGCATGGCTACAACCAGTTCTTCGACTATCAATCGAGCGATTGGAGCAGCCAATGGTGGGGCCCTGACTGGGTGCGCGCCGGTCTGCCCGGCTACCCGCAACCCGGCACCGACGACGTCACCGGCTCGGTGGCGGGGCTGCCGGACTTCCTGACCGAATCCAGCAAGCCGGTGGGCCTGCCGCCGCTGCTGGCGGCGAAAAAAGACACCCGGGCCAAGGCCCTGCCCGACGCCACCGTGAGCGACTACCTCATCGCCTGGCACACCGACTGGGTGCGCCGCTTCGGCATCGACGGCTTCCGGGCCGACACCGTCAAGCATCTGGAGCCCGCGGTCTGGGCCAAACTCAAGCAGGCGGGCACGGCGGCGCTCAAGGAGTGGAAGGCCGCCAACCCGGACAAGGCCCTCGATGATCTGCCCTTCTACATGGTGGGCGAGGTGTGGGATCACGGGGTCGCCAAGGATTTCTGGTATCAGAACGGCTTCGATTCCCTGATCAACTTCGACTATCAGCGGGAATTTGCCCTGCCCCAGGCCCAGTGCATGGCGGGCGCCGAGCCCACCTATGCCAGCTACGCCAGCCGCATCAACCAGGATCCCGAGTTCAACGTGCTGAGCTACATCAGCTCCCACGACACCAAGCTGTTCTTTGGCGACTACCAGGACGTGCCGCTGCAACGACGGGTAGCCAACAGCTTTATGCTGCTGCCGGGGGGCATCCAGCTCTACTACGGGGACGAGTCCGGCCGCGGGCTCGCCAAGGATGGCGGCGTGTTCGATCAGAGCGTGCGATCCGACATGAACTGGCAGGAGCTGGCCAGTGGCGACAAGGCCGAGCTGGTCAAGCACTGGCAGCAACTCGGCCAGTTCCGCGCCGCCCACCCGGCGGTGGCGGCAGGCAGCCACAAGAAGCTGTCTGATGCCCCCTACGCCTTCGTGCGGGAGAAGGGGGAGGACAAGGTGGTGGTGGTGTTCGCCGGCCGGCAGCCATAACCGGGCCAGTGTCGGACAAACGATGAGGGGAGCCAGTGGCTCCCCTCTCTCATTGCGCAGGCACGTTCACCTCATGCCGGCTGGCGGGCGATGGCCGGCCACTGCAGCCGCGCCTTGACCAGGGTCTCCTGCCACAGGGGCCAGGCCAGCAAGGCTTGCTGATAGGCCCCCGCCTGACCGGGCAGCGAAATGCCATAGCTCGCCAGCCGATAGGCCATCACGGCATAGAAGGCATCGAGGATCCCCGCCTCCTCAAAGTAGAAGGGCCCCCGAGCCTGTGACCAGAGCGTCTGCAGCCGGGCCAGCTCCCCCAGGGTCTCCACCGGGGGCTCGCTCTGGGCCGGTGCGCCGAGGAAGAAGGGCAGACGGCTGCGGATCTGGCCAAAGCCCGAGTGCAACTCGGCGCAGAGGCTGCGGGCCAATGCCCGCTCGGCCCGGTCCAGGGGGTAGAGGTGGCGCGACGGGCACAGCTCGTGGAGATACTCGGCGATGGCGAGGGAGTCGTGGATCCGCAGCTCGCCGTCATCCAGCCAGGGCACCAGCCCGGCCGGCGCCGTGCGCTTGAGCCGCGCCAACGCCTTGGCATCCTCCAGATCGAACACCTGCTCCTGCCACTCCAGACCGCTCATGGCGAGCACCAGCGACGCCCGCATCGCCCAGGTGGAACCAGTGCCTACCGTCAATACCAGGGATCCCATGGATTGCCTCCTGCGTTGGGTTGTTCATGACCATCCCGTCGGCCCCGCTGGCACGACATCCGACGGTCGCCTCACATTTGCGCACCCGCGGGTTTGACCCCCTTGGGGAGCAGTGCTAATTTGATTTTTCAAAACAATCAGTTAGAAAAAATGTGAGCAATGGACAGCCAATTTACCATCGTCATCGCAGATGACCACCCCCTGTTTCGGGGCGCCCTCTATCAAGCGGTGCACATGGCCATCGATGAGGCCAGGCTGCTGGAGGCCGACTCTATCGACAGCCTGACCCACCTGCTCGCGGAGCACCCGGAAGTCGATCTGCTGCTGCTCGATCTCAAGATGCCCGGCGCCAACGGCTTCGAGGGGCTGGCCTATCTGCGTGGCCAGTACCCGGATCTCCCCATCGTCGTGGTCTCCGCCTCGGAAGATGCTGCCATCATCCAGCAGGTGCTGCGACTCGGCGCGCTCGGCTTCATTCCCAAGTCGGTGCCCATGAAGGAGCTGGTCAGCGCCCTCAATACGGTGATCGGAGGGGATAACTGGGTGCCGGAAGGGATCTCCCTCCACCCCGAGTCCGAGGATGGCCCCGATTTCGCCAGCAAGCTGGCCAACCTCACCCCCCAGCAATACAAGGTGCTGATCATGCTGCGGGACGGCAGCCTCAACAAGCAGATCGCCTGGGAGCTCAACGTCTCCGAAGCCACCATCAAGGCACACATCACCGCCATCTTCCGCAAGCTCGGGGTCAAGAACCGCACCCAGGCGGTCATCGCCCTGCAGCAGATGGGCATCAAGGACAGCTGAGCCCCTTGTCTTCACCACTATGGCGGTTTATGGCTCGACAATTAGCACGATCGTACTTTATGCTGCAGAACCCAGAGAGGAGAGTGCGATGAGCAAGGGCCGCCTGACCCGCGACACCATTTTGCAGACAGCCTTCGAGCAGGCGAGCCAGCAAGGGCTGGAGAGCCTGACCATAGGCTCCCTGGCCAGTGCGTGCGAGATGTCCAAGAGCGGCCTGTTTGCCCATTTCCAGTCTCGCGACAACCTGCAGATCGCCGTGCTCACCCATTCCGCCGAGGTGTTCAGGGAGCGGGTGATCCAGCCGGTGCGCCAGCAGCAACACGGCACCCAGCAGGAGAAACTGCTGGCCCTGCTGCGGGCCTGGCTGGCCTGGAACCAGAGCTTTGCCGGACGCTGCATGTTCCTCGACGCCTGGACCTCGGCCCAGGAGGGGGAGGTGCAACAGGCGGCCCGCCAGC
Organism: Aeromonas sp. OTU364; assembly: GCF_038440395.1. Classification (NCBI taxonomy): domain Bacteria; kingdom Pseudomonadati; phylum Pseudomonadota; class Gammaproteobacteria; order Aeromonadales; family Aeromonadaceae; genus Aeromonas; species Aeromonas sp. OTU364. The sequence goes on along the minus strand of NZ_JASATR010000002.1, from coordinate 90,345 downwards.
TGGTGCGCTTCTGGCTCGACTACCTGGCTCGCCAGGTGGTACAGGGCCAGGAGAAGGGAGAGTGGCGCAGGGATCTGGATCCCTGGCGCGCCGTCTACCGGCTCTATGGCCTCTATCTGGGAGATCAGGTGTTCAATGCCCTGGACTTGTGTCAGGATCCGGCCCGCCACTTCTGGCCCGAGGTGGAAGATCTGCTGACCAGCTGGCGCTGAGGTGCTGGCCCTTCTTTTTAAAAACAGACAAAAAAGCACGACCGTTCGCACATAAAAACCACAGGATGACCATGAGCAGCAAGATCTATTTCAACACCCGCCGCGTCAGCCCGAGCAAGTTGCTGCTGGGGCTTGGCACCCGTCTGCACCATGCGCTGGCTCCGGCCCACGCCAAACGCACCGCCAGCAAGTTGCTGCTCACCCCCCAGCGCCCCACCCGGGAGGTCGTCGCCCCCGCCGGTCTGGTGCAGCAGGCCATCCACACCGGCGAGGGCACCCTGATGAGCTATCGGCTCGGCCAGGGTCCGGTCTGGCTGCTGATGCATGGCTGGTCCGGCAGTGCCAGCCAGTTCTACCCGCTGATGAACCACATCGCGGCCCAGGGCTTCACGGCGCTGGCCTATGATCACCCCGCCCACGGCCAGAGCGAGGGCAGCACGGGGCACCTGCCCCGCTTCGTGCGCGCCTTCGACGAGATCCTCGCGCGCGTCGGCCCGGTCCAGGGAGTCATCACCCACAGCATGGGGGGCGCCGTCACCCTCAGCAGCCACCACCCCGCCCTCGACGCGCTGCCGCTGCTGCTCATCTCGCCCGTGCTCGACTACGTGCCCCAGCTCTATGGCATGGTGGCCCGCTCCGGCTACTCCATCCGGCTGTTCGATGCTGTGGTCAAGGAGATAGAGCACGAATACCAGCATCCCCTGAGCACTGTCGATCCCCTGGGTCGCCTCGCCCGTCGCCAGGGGGCGGCCCTTATCGTTCACGACGAGGAGGACAGGTTCGCCCCCCATAAGGACTCGTTGCGGGCGGTAGAGGATGGCCGTACCCGGCTGGTCAGTACCCGTGGGCTAGGCCATGGTCGCATCCTGGCGAGCCCGCCCGTCTTCGCCGCCTTCGATCAGCTGACCCAGCCCAGGGGCACGGCCTGATCCCGGCGCACCGGTCGCCTCAAAAAATGATGAGGCGGCCCATTTTTATCCGGGATACAACGTCTTATAGTTAAATTGCGCGGTGGCAACCCGCCCTTGCAATCACAATAAGGCGCAGCAGCATGGCCAAACCCAATACAGCTCTCCTGTTGACCGGTGGTGGTGCTCGCGCCGCCTATCAGGTCGGCGTCCTCAAGGCGGTGGCCGAGCTCTACCCCCGCAACCTCGGCATCCCCTTCCCCATTTTGTGCGGCACCTCGGCGGGGGCCCTCAACATCACGGCACTGGCCTGCTACGCCTCCTGTTTTCACCTGGGGGTGCGCAAGCTGGAGTGGGTCTGGCGCCGCTTCGAGACCCATCACATCTTCGACTTCCATCCCTGCCAGCTACTGTGGCGCACCCTCTATCAGGGCTCGGCCGGTCTCATCAGCCCCCAGAGCAACCGCGCCTTCCACCTGTTCGACAACGCCCCCCTGCGCCGCCTGCTGGATCAGCTCATCGACTATCACCGCATCGATGACAACATCCTCTACGGCAGTCTGGAGGCCATCGCCATCACCGCCTCCGACTATGACGACGGCCTCTCCACCACCTTCTTCCAGGGGCGGGCCGAGCATCAGCCCTGGGAGCGGGCCAGGCGGCGCGGCCTGCGCACCCTGCTCACCTCGGATCATCTGCTGGCCTCATCGGCCCTGCCCTTCGTTTTTCCGGCCACCCCCATCGGCGAGCGCTTCTACGGTGACGGCTCCATCCACCAGCTGAGCCCGCTGAGCCCCGCCATTCACCTGGGGGCGGAGCGGATCCTGCTGGTGACCCTGGACTCCCCCCGTCAGGAGGGCGCCCCCCCCCGTCAGAGCCACCTGACCAGCTCCAACATTGCCAGCCACCTGCTCAACACCGTCTTCTCCGACACCCTCAATTCGGATCTGGAGCGGCTGGGGCGCATCAACCAGACCCTCTCCCTCATCCCGGCGCGGGAGCGCAACCGTCTGAAGCTGCGCCAGGTGGAGACCTGCGTCATCAGGCCGAGCCAGGATCTGGATCTCATCGCCCTCGACTACCTGCCCAGGCTGCCGACCCAGTTGCGTCGCCTGCTGCGGGTGCTGGGGGTGAACGGCCAGGAGAGCAGCAGCCTGGCCAGCTTCCTGATGTTTCACCCGGGGTACTGCCAGCAGCTGATAAGTCTGGGGTATCAGGATGCGCTGGATCAGCGCCAGCACATCGAGTCCTTCCTCGACATTGAAGAGCGGATCCGCGAGGAGGCCTGAACAGGCTACGTCACCAGGGATAGCCGCCACCTGGGCTCGGGCCCTCAAGCCTGTTGAAGGTAGAGCTAGTGCCCCTCCAGCAGGCGCTGCTCCGCCTGCTCCATGGCCACGGCCGTCCCAAACAGCACCAGCCGATCCCCCGCCACCAGCCTCAGATCGGCCCTCGGCTCCAGGCTGCGCTCCCCGCGATGTACCGCCTTGATACGCACCTCCCCCAGGGGCAATTCCCGCACCCGGCGCCCCACAGCCCAGGCCTGATCGTGCAGCAGCACAGGGTGCAGCCGCTCCAGCAACTGATCCGTCTCCAGGTTGCCCGCACTCTGATCCCCCCAGTAGAAGCCGTGCAGGAAGCGGTACTGGCTGCTGCGCTCGTGCTCCATGCGCCGGATCACCCGGCCTAGGGGGACGTCGCAGTTGACCAGCAGGTGGGAGACCAGCATCAGGGCCCCCTCCTGGGACTCAGGAATCACCTCGAAGGCCCCGGCCTGCTTGTAGTGCTCGAGGAAGCTGTCGTCCCGGGTGCGCACCAGCACCTTGAGATCCCCCGCCAGCGCCCGGATCTGCATCAGCATGGCATCGACCCGCTTGCGGTCGTCGAAGGTGATGATCACCAGGCGGGCCCGCATCAGACCGGCCGCCAGCAGGATGTCGCGCCGGCTGGCATCACCGAATGCCACCTGCTCCCCCGCCAGCTTGGCCTCGCTCACCCGCTCGGGATCGAGATCCAGCGCGAGAAAGGGGATCTCCTCGAGCTTGAGGAAGCGGGCGCAGGTCTGCCCGGTGCGCCCGAAGCCGGCGATGATGACGTGCTGGTGCTTGCTGAGCCCTGACTGGGCGACCCCGGCGCGGGAAAGCAGGGCCGCGTCGGTGAGGGAGTGGGCCAACCCCAGGGCCCGCTGCACCAGCCAGGGGGTAAGAGAAATGGTGATGACGCCGACGCCGATGAGCAGGGAGACCATCTCGTGGCCGAGCAGGCCATGGTGGCTCGCCAGCGCCAGCAGCACGAAGCCGAACTCGCCGACCTGGCTCAGCATGATGCCGGCCGCCATGGCATCGCGCTTGCGCTCCCCCATCAGCCGGCCCGCCAGCAGCACCAGCAGCGACTTGCACAGGATGAGCCCGAGTACGCAGAGCAGCACCTGCCACCAGGCGTTCGCCACCAGTGTCCACTCCATGGTCATGCCGATGGTGATGAAGAAGAGCCCCAGCAGCACGTCCCGAAACGGCTTGATGTCCACCTCCAGCTGATGGCGGTAGTGGGACTCCCCCAGCATCATGCCGGCCAGGAAGGCCCCGAGTGCCATGGAGAGCCCCATCCACTGGGTGAGGGAGGCCGCCAGCAGAGCCACCAGCAGGGTGCTGAGCACGAACAGCTCGTCGGAGCGCGCCCGCGCCACCTCGTGAAACACCATGGGCAGCAGCCACTTTCCCACCGCGAGCAGCACCGACAGGGCGAACAGCCCCTTGAGGGAGGCCCAGGCCACCTCCGCCAGCAGGGCACTGCCCTGCACCTCGGGTTGGGCCAGGATGGGGATCATCACCAGCAGCGGCACCACCGCCAGATCCTGAAACAGCAGGACGCTCACCCCGAGCTGGGCACGCCGGGTATGGAGTTGCTGCAACTCCCCGAGCTGCTTGATCACCACGGCGGTGGAGGAGAGGGCCAGGGTGCCGGACACCACCAGCGCCTGGGGGAGACTCAGGCCCCACCACCAGCCGAGCCAGAAGAACAGCAATGAGGTGAGCAGCACCTGCAGGCCGCCGACCCCCAGCACCAGCTTGCGCATGGCGAGCAGGCGCGGCAGCGAGAACTCGAGGCCGAGGGAGAACATCAGGAAGACGATGCCGAGCTCCCCTATGGTCTGCATCATGGCCTGCCCGGTGACGATGGCCGCGCCGTGGGGGCCGAGCAGCATGCCGACGAACAGGTAGGCGAGGATCACCGGCTGGCCGAGGCGTCGGAAGATGGCCACCAGCAGAACGGCAGAGAGCAGCAGGATCAACACATCGGCGTACACACATCCCTCCCTCTTATCTGTCCCCATGGCCCGAAGAAGCGGTGCCTCTGGCCCCTGGCACTCTCCGGCCCTCGTCGCTGCGGGGCAGGATCCCGACCTGGCCACGGGCACGCGGCCAGCGGCGCACAGGGGTTATTTCCCCTCTCGTTTCATGTTGCTAAGCCTAGCCAGCCCCTTTGTTTTCCATCGAACATATTTTGGGCACGGAGATTGCACGAAACCGGTCAATGAGTGGAGAGGTGTAAGGCTGCAACGTGGAAAACACATCGTCTTTGAACGGCTTCGGACATGGCATAGAGCAGTGGGTTCAGCAGATGGAGCGGCTCACGCCGCTGACCGGGCAGGATACTTATCAGCAGCTTCAGGAGCTGCTGAGGCAACGGGATCTTGACGCCCTGCTGGCAATCTTTGCCGAGCGGGTGGCAAAGATTGTCCGGATCCACACGCTCCACCTCGATTGCGGCCAGCCCCACAGCCTCATCGCCCACGCCCCCCAGGCCCGGCAGGTGCTGCATAGCTATCGCTTCGAGCTGCGCGGCCAGCACGAGCAGTTGCTCGGACAGCTGCAATACGAGCTGGAGCAGCCCCTGAGCGACAGCCAGCGGCGGCAGCTGGGGCAATATCACCAGCTGTTCTGCCTGCCCCTGCCGCTCTATCTGCGGCTGAGTCGGCTGGAACAGCAGGTGCGGCTCGATCACCTGACCGGGCTTGGCAACCGCTCCTATTTCGACGAGGCCATAGGCCGGGCGGTGGAGCAACACTGCCGGGAGCCCCACGGTCTGGTGCTGGTGCTGCTGGATCTCGATCGCTTCAAACAGGTCAACGACACCTGGGGCCATCCGGTGGGGGATCTGGTGCTGAGCCGCTTCGCCCAGCTGCTGCAGGGCTGCATCCGTGGTACGGATCAGGCGTTTCGCCTCGGTGGCGACGAGTTCGCCCTGCTGCTGCAACCCGCCGATCCCGAGGCCTGGCGCCCGGTCTGGCTGCGGCTGCAACATGTGCTGCACAGCCACAAGGAGCTCAGCGCCTTCTCGGTGGGCTGCAGCCTGGGGGCCGCCAGCTGGCACTCTGGCATGGACGTGCAGCGCCTCTATGCCACGGCGGATGCCCACCTCTACGCCCGCAAGAAGGCCGGCGTGACAGGGCCGTCCGAATAGGGCGGCCTGGCACTCCCTCGGCGGCGTTCAGTCAAGTTCCGGGGTGACGGCCCGTAGCCAGTCTCCCTTGATGCCCCTCCCGGACGCCAGAAATCCGTCGCAGACGAAGAGTCCGGCCACCAGCGCCACCTGCTCCCCGTAATAGAGGATGGGAATGCGCCCCCGTTGCCAAGAGGGCACCCCGTACTCTTGCAGCAGCTTCTTCAGGCGCCGGCTGCCCACCCGCCCCACCGGCTTGAGCATGACGCCTGGCGCCACCTGGAAGCGCACCGACAGGGGCTCGTCCGCCCGTGGCGGGCGCAGCCCTTCTGCCCCATCCGATGACAGCAGCCTGAAGGTCCCCAGCCCGTCCGGCAGGCAGAGCGTCTCTCCCACCCGGATGGGCAGCACCTCCTCACGGGGGACAAGGCCGGGCGGCACCAGATGGAGTCGCCCCTGAAAGCGGCGGCACTCCAGTCCCTGCAGGCTCAGCCTGGGGTTGGCGTCTTCGCGCGCCAGCGCCACCTCCTGCCACAGCAGCCCCAGCAGTTCCCGGGACGGCATCTCCCCCCCCTGGCGGCGGATCCAGTGGCGCAGCAGGTTGTTGCGCCGCACCGGAGAGAGCGGCCGCAGCGCCTCGATGCGCAGCGCATCGCGCTCCCCGGCCTGTTGCCAGTCCGCCTCCGCCAGCTCGTTGATCAGGGCCTCCTGCTCGGCGCACAGGGCCATGCTGCGCGCCGCCGTCTGGGCCATGGCGGGCCAGCGCGCCTTGAGCTGGGGAATGAGCTGCTGGCGCAGGAAGTTGCGATCGTAGCTCACATCCTGGTTGCTCTCATCCTCCACCCAGCCATAGGGCAGGGTCTCGGCCAGCGCCGCCAGCTCGGCCCGGCTGACCTCGAGCAGCGGGCGCAGCAAGCGGCCGCCGGCGAAGGGCTGGTCCGGCACCATGCCCGCCAGCCCCCGCAGTCCGGCGCCGCGCTTGAGCGCCAGCAGCAGGGTCTCCAGCTGATCGTCCTGATGATGGGCGGTGAGCAGCCACTCCCCCTCCCCCAGGCATGCGGCGAGGCGCTGGTAGCGGGCCTCCCGCGCCTGGGCCTCCAGGCTGTCGCCGCTGCCCCGCTGCAGTTGCACCCGCTCGACCATGAGAGGCACTCCCAGTTGCCGGCACACCCCTTCACAATGGGCCACCCAGTGATCGGCGTGAGGGCTCAGGCCGTGGTGGACGTGCAGGGCACGCAGGGCAAGGCCCTGCTCCCGGGCAAAACGCGCCGCCAGCACCAGCAGCACCGTGGAGTCGAGCCCGCCACTGAAGGCCACCAGCAGGCCCCGGGAACCTTCCGGCGCGGGCAGAGTCTGACAAAAACGAGAATAAACACGAGAAATCATAGGCTTCCCCAATACGACCAGGCCGATCTTAGCAGACTCGGGCTTATCAAGCGCTAACCCGACTGCTAGAGTGAGTCTCCTCCCGACCTGGGCCGGGACGCTGAGTAACCCGAATTGGAATCAGACAATGAACAATAAGAAAAGCATACTTGCCGGCCTCATCGGGCTGGCCTTGCTGGCCGGTTGCAGTCAGGGACCGGACCAGGCAGACAAGCACTCCGGCCTCGCGCTGGCCAACATGGACACCAGGGTCAAGCCCGGTGACGACTTCTTCCGCTACGTGAACGGCCACTGGCTGGCCACCGCCAAGATCCCGGACGACAGGCCCGCCGACGGCGCCTTCTACCTGCTGCGGGACAAGTCCCTGGCAGACGTGCGGGTGCTGGTGGAAGGGCTGGACGGCAAGGCCGCCACCGGCACCCCGGCCCAGCAGATCCACGACCTCTACCAAAGCTATCTGGATCAGGCCACCCGCAACGCCAGGGGCACCACGCCCCTGCTGCCCCTGCTCGGCGACATCGATCAGATCCATGACCAGCAGGGGCTGGCCCAGGCCTTCGCCCGCGCCGGCAAGCTGGGGGGCAGCGCCCCCTTCGGCTTCTGGATAGACGCGGACGCCAAGGCGCCGGACAGCTATGCGGTCTACCTCTATCAATCCGGGCTCGGCCTGCCGGACCGGGACTACTACCTCAAGCAGGATGCCGCCAGCCAGGCGCTGCGCCAGAAATACGAGCAGCACATCGCCGGCATGCTGAGCCGCTTCGGCGAGGCGGATGCGGGGGCCAAGGCCAAGCGCATCCTGGCCCTGGAGACCCGGCTCGCCCAGATCCAGTGGGACAACGTCGCCCTGCGGGATCGGCAGAAGAACTACAACAAGGCCCCCGTCGGCGAGCTCAGGCGCCTAGCCCCCAGCATCGACTGGAACAGCTATCTGGATCAGGCCGGCTTGAGCGGCCAGCAGAGCCTCATCATAGGCCAGCCGAGCTACCTCACGGCCCTGGACGAGGTGATGAAGCAGACCCCCATGGGCGACTGGCAGGCCTACCTCAAGTGGCAGCTCATCACCGACTTCGCCCCCTACCTCGACAGCCAGACCGATGCCCAGAACTTCGCCTTCTTCGGCACTACCTTGAGCGGCACCCCCAAGCAGCGCGCCCCCTGGGAGCGGGCCCTGGGGGTACTGGACAACAACCTGGGGGAGGCGGTGGGCAAGCTCTATGTGGAGCGCTACTTCCCGCCAGAAGCCAAGGCCCGCATGGAGCAGCTGGTGGAGAACCTGCGCACCGCCTACGGCCAGAGCATCCAGGAGCTGGACTGGATGTCGCCGGCCACCAAGACCCAGGCCCTGGAGAAACTCGCCAAGTTCAGGCCCAAGATAGGCTACCCGGACAAGTGGAAGGACTACAGCGCCATCGAGATCCGCGCCGATGATCTGGTGGGCAACCTGCAGCGGGCCCGCGCCTTCGAATATGCCGACAGCCTGGCTCGCCTCGGCAAGCCGGTGGACAGGGACGAGTGGCACATGTCGCCCCAGACGGTGAACGCCTACTACAACGCGAGCAACAACGAGATCGTCTTCCCGGCCGCCATACTACAACCCCCCTTCTTCGACATGAGCGCGGACGACGCCGTGAACTACGGCGCCATCGGCGGGGTCATCGGTCACGAGATGGGCCACGGTTTCGACGATCAGGGGGCCAGGTCCGACGGTGACGGCGTGATGCGCGACTGGTGGACGCCCCAGGATCTCAAGGAGTTCCGCTTCCGCACCAGCCGGCTGGTGGCCCAGTACAACCGCTTCGAGCCCATCAAGGGGCAGTACGTCAACGGCCAGTTCACCCTGGGGGAGAACATCGGCGATCTCGGCGGCCTCACCATAGCCCACAAGGCCTACCTGCTGTCGCTGGATGGCAAGGAGGCCCCGGTGCTGGACGGCTTCACCGGGGAGCAGCGCTTCTTCCTCGGCTGGGCCCAGGTGTGGAAGGGCATGTATCGCCCCGAGCTGATGCAGATGCTGCTCGCCTCGGATCCCCACTCGCCGCCCGAGTACAGGGTCAACGGCGTGGTGCCGAACATCCCCGCCTTCTACGAGGCGTTCAACATCCAGCCGGGTGACAAGCTCTATCTGGACCCGGCCAAACGGGTCAAGATATGGTAAACACGAGGTCGACAGGGGCTGGCCGAGCGCCGGCCCGGGTCGGCCACAGACAGGGCGGGGGCCAGGCCCCTGCCCACTGACACAGCAAGACAAGCAGCAACAAGGGTCACATCCATGAAAGCCTTACTCATTACTCTCGGCCTGCTCAGCCTGCCCCTGACCACCCAGGCGGCGGAGGGATTCTTCCAGCAGCTGACGCTGCCCACGGGCCAGGTGCTCACAGTCGGCGAGGGGCGCGGCGAACCCGCCTCCACCGGCAGCTACGACGTGCGTCTCTATTCAGGCGCCAACCCCCAGTTTCCGCTGGATCAGTTCATCGACGGCAAGGTGATGCCCCGCGATGGCAGCATCAAGGCGCTCAAGTTGCTGGATCTCAACGGTGACAAGCAGCCCGAGCTCATCGTCCTGGTGGAGAGCGCCGGCAGCGGCAGCTACCAGAGCGCCGACGCCTTCACCATCAATGGGCAGGAGGGGCTGGAGAGCTTCAACCACGTGGAGGGACTGGCCCCCAATGAAGATGTGATCCAGGCGCTCAAGACACCCCGCGACTGAGCCGCCACCGCCATCACAACGCCCCGCCCCGCGGGGCGTTTTGCTGTTACCACCCCTCTTTTCACCGGATCCCCCCAGCGATCCTGAGGCTGGCCCTCCGATAGACGGCTGTTTTTTATGCGCTTATAATCGCCTCACCCGGCCATCACTATACACAAGGAGGTAAAAAATGGTTATCCAAGCGTGTCCGATGTTCTCGGCTCGCCTGTTCGGCACATTCGCCCGCTCTTGCCTGCATACCATCGCGCTGCGATAGCGGGTTCGAGCAAAGCCGACTCCTTCCACACCGAGACCTTTCTCGACCGTTGTCGCCAGCGCTCCTGATGACAGGGATCTCCGATCCCGCCATTTTAGAGAGCAAGAGCATGACGACACTGATGAGTACCCACTCCCTGCAGATGACTGCGGGACACCTCCCCTTGTTTGACCACCTCGATCTCGGCATCCAGAGCGGCGATCGCCTGGGCCTGATTGGCGCCAATGGCTGCGGCAAGAGCACACTGCTCGCCCTGCTGGCCGGTGAGCTGCAACCCCATGACGGACGGGTGCAGCAGGCCGCCCCCTGCCGCTGCGAGTTCGTGGCCCAGCACCTGCCCTCCAGGCTGCAAGGGCTCGGCACCCGGGCCGTGCTGCAGGATGCCCTGGGGGGTGACCCTGCCGCCGACTGGCAGGTGGACAAGATGCTGACCGAGTTGCAGCTCGAAGAGCAGGCCGAGCTCCCCGCCAGCGCCCTGAGCGGCGGCCAGCATACCCGGTTGCAGATAGGCCGCGCCCTGCTGCGCCAGCCGAACCTGCTGCTGCTCGATGAACCCAGCAACCACCTGGACCTGCCCGCCCTGCTCTGGCTGGAGCAGTTCCTCCTGGGCTGGCGGGGCGCCCTGGTGCTGGTCTCCCACGATGCCCGCCTGCTCGATCGGGTGACCCGCGAGACCCTGATCCTGCGGGACGGGCGACTCCATCGCTTCGCCCTGCCCTGCAGTCAGGCCAGGGTGGCGCTGGCCGAAGAGGACGAGCAGGCCCGCCTGCGCCGGGCCGACGAGCAGAAGGAGATAGATCGCCTGAGTGCCAGCAGCAAGCGCCTCGCCATCTGGGGACGGGAGCATGACAACGAGAAGCTGGTGCGCCAGGCCAAGTCCATGGAGAAACGCATCACCCGCCTGCAGGAGGAGCAGAGCCAGGTCGCGGCGCCAGCCCCTTGGCGCCTCGAGCTGCACGGGCAGGCACTGCCCGCCGATGCCCTGCTGCGACTGGAAGCCCTCGAGGTGCGCCCCGCCCCCGGCTTGCCACCCCTGCTGCGGGCCGAGGATCTCTGGTTGCGGGCCGGCGACAGGGTCGCCCTGCTCGGCGCCAACGGCACCGGCAAGTCCTCCCTGCTGCGCCAGTGCTGGCGCGAGGTATGCGAACAAGGGCCGGGTGAGGGCTGGTATCGCCACCCAGGCGCCAGCATCGCCTACTACGATCAGTCCCTGCAGCAGCTGGATGGCGACGCCACCCTGAGCGACGCCCTCTATCCCCTGGCCCCCTTGCCGGAGGTGACACGGCGCCAGGCGCTGATCCGCGCGGGCTTCCCCTACTCCCGCCATGGCCAGCGGGTGCACGCCTTGAGCGGGGGTGAGCGGGCCAGGCTGCTGTTCCTCGCCCTCTCCCTGGCGAGCCACCATCTGCTCTGGCTCGATGAGCCCACCAACCACCTGGATCTGGCGGGCAAGGAGGAGCTGGCCGAGGCCTTGAACGCCTTCCCAGGGGGCGTCTTGCTGGTCTCCCACGACCGGGATCTGATCGAGCGCAGCTGCAACCGCTTCTGGCTGATCAGAGACGGGCGCATCCAGGAGGCCCACAGTGCCGAGCGGGCCTATGCCGAGCTGCTCGGCGATGCGCCCTCGTTGGCTGCAGACAAGGCAAGCCTGGCCGCCCCCGCCATGGGGCAGGCCTCGGCCGGCCCGCCGGATAACGAAGAGGCCCTGCTGGCCCGCTGGTATGAGCTCGATGCCCTGCTGGCCGCCGATCTCGCCCGCAAGCCCAGGCACCAGACTCCGCGGCTGCAGCAAGAGTGGCGCCATGAGCTGGCAAGGCTGGCCGGCCTGCTCGGGCTGGTCGAATCATGAGCGCAGCCATGAACCACCTTGGCCATCCCCCCTGTCTGACTCAACACAAGCGGCCAGCCACGGCTGGCCGCAAGGAGCCCTCATGACTTCAACTTCACCGTCAGAGATCAGGCTGGATCCCGTCACCGAGGCCGACCTGCCCCACGTCTATCGCGGCCTGTCGGATCCGCGAGTCATCGCCTGCTACGGCGTCAGCTACGACAGCCTGGCGGCATGCCAGGCCCAGATGGATTGGTACGCCGAGCTGAACATCACGGGCCGCGGTGCCTGGCACCTGATTCGCAACCAGCACACCAAAGAGCCGCTGGGGGCCATCGGCTACAACGATGCCGACCTTCAGCACCGGCGGGCCGAGCTGGGCTACTGGCTCTATCCCGAGCACTGGGGCAAGGGGGTGATGAGCGCGGCGCTGCGGCTGTGGCTCCCGCTCACTTACCGCACCACCGAGTTGCACCGGCTGCTGGCGGTGGTGGAGGAGCCCAACCTCCCCTCCGCCCGCCTGCTGGAGCGGGCCGGCTTTCGCTACGAAGGCACGGCGCGGGAGTGCGAGCGCAAGGGGGATGGTTTTATCTCCCTGCGCCACTACGCCCTGTTGCGCAGCGACCTGCCAGACCTTTAAGCACCACCACATCTGATAGCCAGCAAAAAGCCCCGCACTGCGGGGCTTTTTTTGGGCGGCTACTTGATGGCGCAGACACGCTCGCCTGATGCCGAGCGACGGCGCCTGCGTCGCCACAGGGAGAAGCAGCCGTAGCCCGCACTCAGCACCACCGCATAGAGCACCTGGGAGGCGAGCGCCACCAGCACGGCCGCGCAGAGCAAGACGCTCACCCCCGCCAGCCCCTTGCCCATGCCGCCGAGCAGGCGCCAGCCCGCCGCCATGCAGAGCAGATAGACCAGCACGAAGTTGCCGTTGGCGTAGCGGATAAGCTCATCGAGCGGCAGCTTGAGCCAGAGGATCAGGGTGATGGAGACCAGACAGATGGCGAGCACCCAGCACAGGGCATTGAGGGGCGCCCCACGGGCCGAGAGCCGGGAGAGGGAGGCGGGCAGCTTGCCCTCCCGCGCCATGCTCCAGATGAGGCGCGCAAACCCTTGCAGGTAGATGTTGATGCTGGCAAAGCAGGAGAGGTAGCCGAGCACCGCCACCAGCCACTTGGCGGTGGGGCCGAACAGCAGGGAGAGTAGGGCCGGGATGGCGGTGGCATTGGTCGCCTCGTCCCCATAGAGACCGTATTTGAGCACCACCAGGGAGTGCACCCAGTAGATGAGCCCCGCCAGCAGCACGCCGCCGAGCAGGGCCAGGGGATAGTCCCGCTCCGGCCGCTTGAACTCCTCCCCCATGTGGGCGAAGGCTTCCAGCCCGACGAAACACCAGAACATCACCGCCAGCGCCGTGCCCATGGCGGGCCACTCGGCGGCCGTCGGCAGCGGCTGGGCCGCGTCACGCCAGCTGAGATCCCCCTTGAACCAGATGAGCAGGGTCAGCCCCAATATGGCCAGGGCAATCAGCAGTTGCAGGTTGCCGGAGGAGCGCGCGCCCCTCAGCCCGAGCAGGAAGACCCCGAGCAGGGTCAGCAGCTGGATGGCCCACAGGGTCCACTCCCCCATGTCGAACAGGGCGTGCCAGAAACCGGCGGCTATGGTGAGGGCGGCGGGCAGCCCCACCGGCAGCACCGCCAGAAACAGGAAGGCGGAGAAGCGCTCGGCGCCGTTGCCAAAGGCGAGGCCAATCAGGTGCGGCGCCCCGCCCGCATGGGGGTAGCGGCGCCCGAGCCGGGCGAAGGTGAAGGCGATGGGCAGCACCAGTACGATGAGCAGCACCCAGGCCCAGAGCGAGGCCCCTCCCGCCAGCGAGGCCGCGGTGGCCGGCACCACGAAGATCCCGGTGCCGAGCAATGAGGTGGCGAGCAGCCCCATCCCCTGCCAGAGCCCGAGATCCTTTTTCAACCCAGACATATCCTTTTGTCCTGTCTAGAAAAACATCCCGCCATGTTAGGCCGCTGCCACGGCTTTGTTAAGCACTCTGCGCCGCAAATAAAAAAGCCGCCTCTTGGGAGGCGGCTTCTTCATTCAACGGCGTAACCGGAATGATCAGGCAATCAGCTTGTAGATGATGCCGGACATGGCGATCAGACCAATCAGGGTCACGAAGCCGTTGCTGATGTTGCCGGCGTATTTGCGCATGGCCGGGATCTTGGCGATGGCGTACATCGGCATCAGGAACAGCAGCATGGCGATGATGGGGCCGCCCAGGTCTTCGATCATGCCGAGGATGCTCGGGTTGATGGTGGCGATGGCCCAGGTGGTCAGGATCATGAAGAGCGCGGTCACCTTGTTCAGCTGCTTGATCTCGACCTTCTTGCCCTTCTCGCGCAGCGCCTTGGCCATCAGGCCGTTCATGCCTTCCTGCGCACCCAGGTAGTGACCCAGGAAGGATTTGCTGATGGCAACCAGGGCGATCAGCGGTGCCACTGTGGCGATCACCGGGTTGTCGAAGTGGTTGGCCAGGTAGGAGAGGATGGAGATGTTCTGCTCCTTCGCCGCCGCCAGATCCGCCGGGGAGAGGCTCAGTACGCAGCTGAATACGAAGAACATCACAGTCATCACCATCATGACGTGGGCGCCCAGCAGTATGTTGCTGCACTTCTTCTCGGCACCTTCACCGTAACGACCCTTGTTGTCCACCGCGAAGGAGGAGATGATCGGGGAGTGGTTGAAGGAGAACACCATGACAGGGATGGCCAGCCACAGGGTCTTGATGAAGTCACCGTTGAAGGCCTCGGACAGCGCAGGCGCTTCGGTCACAATGGCACCGTTCCAGTGCGGGACCAGGTAGAGCGCCAGGCCCATCAGGGTGATCACGAAGGGGAACACCAGCACGCTCATCGCCTTGACGATCACCTGGCCGCCGAGGCGAACGATCGCCATCAGACCCAGGATCAGCACCAGGGACAGGATGGCACGGGGAGGCGCCGTCATGCCCAGCTGGTGAACCATCAGGCTCTCGACTGTGTTGGTGATGGCCACCGAGTACATCAGCAGGATGGGGTAGATGGCAAAGAAGTAGAGCAGGGTGATGAACTTGCCTGCGGTCTTGCCGAAGTGCTCTTCCACCACTTCGGTGATGTCGCCATCACGGGTGGAGCCGGACAGCACGAAGCGGGTCAGGCCGCGGTGGGCGAAGAAGGTCAGCGGCAGGGCCAGCACCAGCATGGCCACCAGCGGCCAGAGGCCACCGACGCCGGCATTGATCGGCAGGAAGAGGACACCGGCACCGATGGCGGTACCGTACAGGCCCAGCATCCAGACCAGATCGGCCTTGTTGATGCCACGGGAGGAGGCTTTGCTCAAGCTGCCTTCAACTGCAATATTCATGTCAGACATAGGGATGTTCCTGTCATCAAGGAAAGTGGATTCTTACTAGTCGGTGGGCATGGGCCCGGTTCCCTCTCCCTGGAACACCTGCTGTTCGTCCTTTTTTATTCTCATGCCCCGGCTATCCGGCCATCACTCCATGTGACAACCAAATTGCAACAAACGAAGGCATGAGATCGTGATGCTGAGGGTGTCGCTCGCGCCATTTAACAAATTGGCAACGGCCACCTCATCCGATGAGCTGACTCTAGTTAAAAGCCCCTATTAATCACAGCGTTTTTTTGAATTAATCAACCAAAGTTTGATTCCAGTCGCCTTTCAAACGAGCAAGATCACATTACGTACGCCATGTTGCGAAATTTTTTTAACAAATCAAAAATGCATGGTGGTTTTAGGCCCCCCTGAAAGAGCAACAAAGCCGTTACAACTCCCGCAACAGCGTGCCGATTGTCTCCCGCCCGCCCTTGG
Organism: Aeromonas sp. OTU364; assembly: GCF_038440395.1. Taxonomy (NCBI): domain Bacteria; kingdom Pseudomonadati; phylum Pseudomonadota; class Gammaproteobacteria; order Aeromonadales; family Aeromonadaceae; genus Aeromonas; species Aeromonas sp. OTU364. The sequence continues at coordinate 74,735 of NZ_JASATR010000002.1, read as the reverse complement.
CGTACCCTTGGTTTTCCCCCACTACCCCTTGCTGAACATGACCATCACCCGCACCGATCTTGCCGAACTGGCGGTATTTGCCGCCGTCGCCCGCCACCGCAGTTTCAGCAGGGCCGCCCTCGAACTCGGGGTCTCGGCCTCGGCCCTGAGCCACTCCCTCAAGGGGTTGGAGAGTCGTCTGGGAGTCAGGCTGCTCAATCGCAGCACCCGGGCCGTGGTGCCGACCGAGGCGGGGGAGCGCCTGCTGACGCAGTTGCTGCCGACCCTGGGTCAGCTGGAGGAGGCGCTGGAGGAGTTGACGCGCCACGGGGATGAGCCGGTCGGCAGGCTGAAGATCTGTGCGCCCAGGGCCGCCATTCAGGAGGTGCTGGCCCCTGTGCTTATCGACTATCTGGTGCGCTACCCACGCATGCAGGTGGAGGTGGTGGAGCAGGAGCTGATGCCCCGTCTCATCGAGGATGGCTATGACGCCGCCCTCTTCTACGGCGATCTGCTGCCCCAGGAGATGATAGCCGTGCCCCTGGGTCCGTTGCAGCGCTATCTGGTGGTGGGCTCCCCCGACTATCTGGCAAGGCGCGGCATCCCCCGGCACCCCTCCGAGCTCAGCCAGCACGACTGCATCGGTTATCGCCTGACCCCCCATCACCACTATCGCTGGGCCTTTGCCGCCGACGGCACTCTGCTGGAGATAGAGGTGAGCGGGCCGCTGACCACCAGCACCCCCGCCCTCTATCTGGGGGCGGCCGAGGCGGGTCTGGGACTGGCCTACTGCTACGAGGAAGAGGTGAGCGACGCCCTGGCGGCGGGTCGGCTGGTGACTGTGATGGCCGATTGGAGCCCCACCTTTGCCGGCTTCCATCTCTTCTACCCCAGCCGCCACCAGCTGGGCCACGGCCTGCGGGCCCTGATAGACATGTTGAAGGCCCACCACAGCCCGCGAGACTGATGAGCATTACTCATCAATGCATCAAATAAACACCGGATTATCAATGGAAAGATAAGAATCTACACTGTGGCTTCGATCCCCGACCCGGCAGAAGCACAGATATGTCAGCCTATTTCATTCGCCGCCAGCGGGTCATGACCCGCCGTTTCTGGGGCTATGCCCTCCCCTCCATCATGGCCATGCTGGTCTCTGGCGCCTATTACCTGGTGGATGGCATCTTCGTCGGCCACTATGTGGGGGCCGCCGGTCTCGCCGGGATCAATCTGGTCTACCCGGTCATCATGGTGCTGATCGGCCTCGCCGTCATGATCGCCATGGGGGCGGCGACCGCCATCTCCCTCCAGCAGGGGGCCAGAAACGTCGCCCTGGCCCGCCAGGCCCTGGTCAATGCGCTCTGGTTGCTGGCGCTGCTGGGGGCCCTGGCGCCGCTGCTGCTGCACCACTGGCACATCGACATCCTGCTGGCCCTGGGCATCACACCGGATACCGAGACCTGGCAACAGGCCAGCGACTACCTTGGCTGGATAGGAGGCGGCACCCTGCTGCTGGCCAGCAACCTGGCGGTGCCCTATCTGCTGCGCAACGACGGTCGACCCCGCCTCGCCATGGTGCTGGTGAGCGGCGGTGCCCTGCTCAACATACTGCTCAACTACATCATGGTCGGCCGCCTGGGGCTGGGGCTGGTGGGCACGGCCCAGGCCACCCTCATCTCGGAAGGAGTGGTCAGCCTGCTTGGCCTTGGCTATTTCTTTACCTCCCGCGCCAGATTGCGGCTGGAATGGCGCCAGCTGGTACCCAGCTTCCCGGCCATGCCCAGGCTGCTGTTCACCGGGCTGCCGAGCCTGATCGCCCAGTTCAACCTGGGGTTGTTGTTGCTGCTGCACAACAGCCAGCTGATGGTGCACGGCTCGGTCAAGGATCTGGCGGGCTTCACGGTGGCGGGTTACACGGAGGCGGTGTTCATCGTGATCCTGCAGGGGCTGGCCTTCGGCATCCAGCCGCTGATCAGCCAGGCCACCGGGGCCGGGCGCCAGCGGGATCTCAGATTTCTGATGGCCATGGGGCTCAAGATCACGCTGATCTATGGCATGGGGGTCTGGCTGCTGATCCAGCTGCTGCCCCGCCAGGTCGCCATGCTCTACACCGGGGATCAGGATACCGAGCTGCTGGCCGCCGCCATCAGCAGCCTGACCCTCAACCTCGCCGCCATACCGCTGGAGGGGATCATCATGTTCGGCATAGTGCTGCTGCAATCCATGGCGCGCACCCGCCAGGCCCTGGTCATCTCGGCCGCCAAGACGGCGCTGCTGCTGCCCCTCATCTTCCTGCTGCCGCTCTGGTGGGGCCGCGACGGCGTGCTGCTGGCCCAGCCCGCGACCGTGCTGCTGCTGACCCCGCCGCTCTGCTGGCTGTTGTGGCGGGAGTGGCGTCGCCTCGCGCAGGCCAAGGCCCCCCGCCACCCGCTCCGCCCCCTGGTACAGGTGAGGGAGGAGGTGATGACGAGATGAGATCCCAGGTTTTCTGCCGTCCATAAAAAAAGTCCCCGCAATGCGGGGACTTTTCACAAGAGATGATCGCCGGGTATCAGCAGTAGCCGTAACCCAGCAGGCGCTGGTAGCGCTGCTCCAGCAACTGGTCGCTGTCCAGCGGGCGCAAGGCCGCCAGGTCTTGCTTGATGCGATCCTTCAGGCGCTGGGCCATCAGCTCCACGTTGCGGTGGGCGCCGCCGAGGGGCTCTTCGACGATGCTGTCGATGAGCTTCAGCTCCTTCAGCCGCTGGGCGGTGATGCCCATGGCATCGGCGGCCACCGGCGCCTTGTCGGCGCTCTTCCACAGGATGGAGGCACAACCTTCCGGCGAGATGACGGAGTAGGTGGAATACTGCAGCATGTTGACGCGATCGCCGACGCCGATGGCCAGCGCGCCGCCTGAGCCGCCTTCACCTATCACGGTGCAGACCACGGGCACGGTCAGGCCGGCCATGACTTTCAGGTTGCGGGCAATGGCCTCGGACTGGCCACGCTCCTCGGCACCCACGCCGGGGTATGCGCCCGGGGTGTCGATGAAGGTGATGATCGGCATCTTGAAGCGCTCGGCCATCTGCATCAGGCGCAGAGCCTTGCGGTACCCTTCCGGGCGCGGCATGCCGAAGTTGCGACGGATCTTCTCCTTGGTCTCGCGACCCTTCTGCTGACCAATTACCATGACGGGCTCGCCGTCCAGGCGGGCGATGCCGCCGACGATGGCCTTGTCATCGGCGTAGGCGCGATCGCCGGCCAGCTCGTCGAAGTCGGTGAAGATCTGCTCGATGTAGTCGAGGGTGTAGGGGCGCTGGGGATGACGCGCCATCTGGGACACCTGCCAGGCACCCAGATCGCCGAAGATCTTCTTGGTCAGCTCTTCGTTTTTCTTCTCCAGCCGACGGATATCTTCGCTGAGATCCACGGCACTGTTGTGCTCGCTCACATGGCGAAGTTCATCGATCTGAGCCTGCAATTCGGCGATCGGCTGTTCAAAATCCAGAAAAAGACTCATAGGGACAATAGATCCTCTAATCAAAAACCAATTCAACCCGCTCTCGTCCAAGCAGGACTCGCAAGTCATCTATCAGTTGATCGGTGGGCGTCACCCGCCACTCGGTACCGAGCGTCAATCGCGCCCGGGAGCCGGGCCGACGATAGTTTACCTGAACCGGACAGACTCCGGCACGGGCGGGCTCCAAAATCTCGCACAAACGCGGGAAAAAGCGTTCGTCAATGCGTTGTTCATCGAGGGAGATGCGGATCGCCCTGGCGAAACGCTCCCTCGCATCGTTGATATCCAGCAATTCGCGGGCCGACATTTTAAGGCCACCGGAGAAGTCATCAAAGCTGACCTGTCCAGAAACCACTAAAATACGGTCTTTTTGCATCAATTCTTCGTATTTTTCCAGCGCTTCACTGAAGAGGGTCACATCCAGACGGCCGGATCTGTCGTCCAGGGTGAAAATCCCCATCTTGTTGCCGCGCTTGGTCACCATGCTGCGTGCCGCGATCACCAGCCCCGCCGCCGTGGTCACCGTATCCCGGGAGGTGGGATGCAGATCGCACAGCCGGCCCGAGGTGTAGCGACGCAGCTCGCCGCTGTACTGGTTGATGGGGTGGCCGGTGAGGTAGAGCCCGAGGGTCTCCCGCTCCCCTTCCAGCCACACCTTGTCGGGCCAGTGCGGCACGTTGGCGAACGCCTTCTTGACGTCGTCTATCTCCTCGGTAAGCACCCCGAACATGTCGACCTGCCCCACCGCCTGGGCCTTGGCGTGCTGCTCGGCGGCGCGCATCGCTTCTTCCAGCGTCGCCATCAGGGCGGCGCGGTGGGGGCCGAGCCGGTCCATGGCGCCGGAGAGGATGAGTTTTTCCATCACCCGCTTGTTGAGCTTCTTGATGTCGACCCGGTTGCAGAAGTCGAACAGATCCCGGAAGGGTCCGTCCTGATCCCGCGCACTGAGAATCGCATCTATGGGGCCCTCGCCGACCCCCTTCACCGCGCCGATACCGTAGACGATATGACCATCTTCGTTGACCGAGAAGCGATAGCGGCCGGTGTTCACGTCAGGGGGTATGACGGTGAGCCCCATCCGCTGACACTCGTCCACCAGGGTCACTATCTTGTCGGTGTTGTCCATGTCGGCGGTCATCACCGCCGCCATGAACTCGGCCGGGAAGTGGGTCTTGAGCCAGAGGGTCTGGTAGGAGACCAGCGCATAGGCGGCGGAGTGGGACTTGTTGAAGCCGTAGCCCGCAAACTTCTCCACCAGATCGAAGATCTTCATCGCCAGTTCGCCGTCGACGCCATTCTTGATGGCGCCCTCCTCGAACCCGGCCCGCTGCTTGGCCATCTCTTCGGGTTTCTTCTTGCCCATGGCCCGGCGCAGCATGTCCGCCCCCCCCAGCGTGTAACCCGCCAGGGTCTGGGCTATCTGCATCACCTGCTCCTGGTAGAGGATGATGCCGTAGGTGGGCTCGAGTATGGGCTTGAGGCTCTCGTGCTGCCACTTCTCGTCCGGGTAGGAGATGGCCTCCTTGCCATGCTTGCGCTCGATGAAGTTGTCCACCATGCCGGACTGCAGCGGGCCCGGACGGAACAGGGCCACCAGGGCGATCATGTCTTCGAAGCAGTCGGGCTGCAGCCGCTTGATGAGATCCTTCATGCCGCGGGATTCGAGCTGGAATACCGCCGTGGTCTCGAATCGCTGCAACAGCGCGAACGACTTCTTGTCGTCGATGGGGATGGCGGCGATGTCGACCGGCGGCTTGCCCTCCTTGGCCAGGCGCGGGTTGATCATGCCGAGGGCCCAGTCGATGATGGTGAGGGTCCGCAGCCCCAGGAAGTCGAACTTCACCAGGCCGGCGTACTCCACGTCGTTCTTGTCGAACTGGGTCACCGGGTGGTGGCCGGAATCGTCGCAGTAGAGCGGCGCGAAGTCGGTGATCTTGGTGGGGGCTATCACCACACCACCGGCGTGTTTGCCGGCGTTGCGCACCACACCTTCCAGCCGGCGCGCCATGTCGATGAGGTCCTTGACCTCCTCGTCCTGCTCGTAGAGCTCCGGCAGCTTGGGCTCGGCCTCGAACGCCTTGGCGAGCGTCATGCCCGGATCCGGCGGAATGAGCTTGGAGATGCGATCCACGAAGCCATAGGGGTGGCCCAGCACCCGGCCTACGTCCCGCACCACCGCCTTGGCCGCCATGCTGCCGAAGGTGATGATCTGGGAGACCGCCTCCCGGCCATACATCTCGGAGACGTGGTCGATCACCTCGTCCCGTCTGTCCATGCAAAAATCGACGTCGAAGTCGGGCATGGAGACCCGCTCGGGGTTCAGGAAACGTTCGAACAGCAGGTCAAATTCCAGCGGATCCAGATCGGTGATCTTGAGGGCATAGGCCACGAGCGACCCCGCCCCCGAGCCCCGGCCCGGGCCGACCGGGATGCCGTTGTCCTTGGACCACTGGATAAACTCCATCACGATGAGGAAGTAACCCGGGAAGCCCATCTGGTTGATCACCTTGAGCTCGATGTCGAGGCGCTCGTCGTACTCGCCACGCTTGGCGGCGCGGACTTGCGGATCCGGGAACAGGAAGGCCAGACGGTCTTCCAACCCCTCCTTGGACTTCATCACCAGGAAATCTTCGGTGGTCATGTCGCCGGTCGGGAAGTTCGGCAGGAAGTACTCCCCCAGACGCACCGTCACGTTGCAGCGCTTGGCGATCTCCACCGTGTTTTCCAGCGCCTCCGGGATGTCGGCAAACAACTCGCACATTTCTTCCTGACTGCGCAGGTACTGCTGCGGGCTGTAACGGCGCGGACGGCGCTTGTCCATCAGGGTGTAGCCGTCGTGGATGGCGACCCGGATCTCGTGGGCATCGAAGTCGTCGGCCCCGAGGAACACCACCTCGTTGGTGGCCACTACCGGCAGCTCGAACTCGGCGGCGATGGCCACCGCCATGTGCAGGTAGACCTCCTCGTCTGGGCGGCCGGTACGCAGCAGCTCGAGGTAGTAGGCATCCGGGAAATGAGTCCGGTAGAAGGCGAGGCTCTGTTCCACCATCTGGCGGTTACCCTTGAGCAGGAACTTGCCGAGATCCCCCTCGCGACCGCCGGAGAGCACTATCACCCCCTTGGCGTGCTCGACCAGCCAGCCCTTGTCGATGACAGGCCGCCCCTGCACGTGGCCGCGCTGATAGCCCCGGGAGATGAGCAAGGTGATGTTCTGGTAGCCGTCGTTGTCCATGGCGAGCAGGGTGAGGCGGAACTGCTCGTCGCCGAGCTCATCGCTCTGCACCCAGAAATCCGCCCCGACGATGGGTTTGATCCCCTTGCCGTGGGCCGAGCCATAGAAGCGCACCAGGCCGCACATGTTCATCTGGTCGGTCAGGGCCAGCGCCGGCATGTTGTTGGCCGCGGCCGCCGAGACGATGGGACCGATTTTCTGCAGGCCATCGACCATGGAGAAGTCGGAGTGGACCCGCAGGTGGACGAAGCGAGGATCGGCCATCTATTCGATCCCCAGCGCCCGGCGCACCGGTTTGAAGCTCTGCCGATATTCGGGCAGGGGGCCGCGCTCGGCCAATATGGCGAGGTGTTCGGCGGTCGGATAGCCCTTGTGGCGGGCGAAGCCGTACTCGGGATGACGGCCGTCAAGCTCGGTCATCTCGGCGTCGCGGGTCACCTTGGCGAGGATGGAGGCGGCGCTGATGGTGGCCACCAGGCTGTCCCCCTTGACCACGGCACGGGCCTCCATCGGCAAACTTGGACAGCGGTTGCCGTCGATAAAGACCAGCTCGGGGGTGATGGACAAGCCCGCCACGGCGCGCTGCATGGCCAGCATGGTGGCGTGCAGTATGTTGAGCTCGTCGATCTCCTTCGGGGTGGCGCGGCCGATGGACCAGGCCAGGGCCTTTGCCTTGATTTCGCCGTACAGGGCGAGGCGCTTCTTCTCGGAGAGCTTCTTGGAGTCGGCGAGGCCAAGGATGGGATTGGCGGGATCCAGGATCACCGCGGCGGTGACCACGTCACCCACCAGGGGGCCACGACCCACCTCGTCAACCCCGGCAACCCGCTTGTCTTGTGGAATATCGATCGTCATATCACAGGCCTTGAATCAAAACCGGCCCCGCAGGGCCAGTATCAGCACAACATAACGCCAACAGCGCGCCGCCAGCCACCCTAACTGTCGAGCAGCTCGGCCACCGCCTCGGCGGCCTGCACGTCGGCGTTGCAGCGGATCTTCTGGTGCAACTTGGTGAAGGTGGCGATGAGCTCGCTGTTGTCGTGCTCCAGCAACTTGCTGACCTCTTCCACCAGATTGGCCGCAGTGCACTCATGCTGGATGAGCTCGGGCACCAGCATCCTGTCTGCCAGCAGATTCGGCAGGGAGACGTACTCCGTCTTCACCAGCCACTGGGCCAGCCAGTAGCTGAGCGGCTTGAGCTTGTAACCCACCACCATGGGCCGCTTCACCAGCATGGCCTCCAGCGCGGCCGTGCCGGACGCCAGCATCACCACGTCGGCGGCAATCATGGCCTCACGACCCTGACCGTCCAGCAGCACCATGTCGAGATCCGGCGCCACCTCGGCCTTGATGGCGAGGAACTGCTCGCGCCGCTTCTCGTTCACCAGCGGCACGATGAAGCCGAGATCCGGGCAGTGCACCGTCAGGTGCTTGCACGCCTCGAGGAAGACGGGGGACATGAAGCCGACCTCGGCGCTGCGGCTGCCCGGCAACACCGCCAGCCAGCGACGACCCGGCTCGAGGCCGAGGGTCTCGCGCATCTCCTGCCGATCCGGCACCAGGGGAATGTCGTCCGCCATGGTGTGCCCGACGAAGCGGCAGGGGGCATCGAAGCGGTCGTAGAAGGCTTTTTCGAACGGCAGGAAGGCGAGCACCATGTCGGTGGCGGCCTTGATCTTGTGAATGCGGCCCTGACGCCAGGCCCAGACCGAGGGGCTGACGTAGTGGACCGTCTTGATTCCGGCGCGGCGCAGTTTCAGCTCCACCCCGATATTGAAATCCGGTGCATCCACCCCGACGAAGATGTCCGGGGGATTGGCAATGAAGTGGCGCAGCAACTCGCGGCGCACCTGGAGGATCCGGGGCAGACGTCCCAGCACCTCGCTGATGCCCATGACGGAAAGCTCTTCCATCTCGAACAGGGCCTTGACGCCCAGGGCCTGCATGCGCGGCCCGGCGATCCCTTCGAACTGGGCATCGGGATAACGAACCAGCAGCTCGCGCACCAGACCGGCAGCCAGGATGTCGCCGGAGGTCTCTCCGGCGACTATGCCGATGCGGATGGGCTTAGGCACGGATGATCCCGCGCTCGTTGCCCTTGAGGAAATCCACATAGAGCTGGACAGCCGGCTCGGTGGCCGCCATCTCGCTCAGTACCGGCAGCACCTCTTCGATGGTCTTGCCGGAGCGGAAGATCTCCTTGTAGGCACGCTTGACGGCCGAGATGGCTTCGGACGTGAAGCCGCGACGACGCAGCCCTTCGGAGTTGACCCCGAACGGCTTGGCGTAGTTGCCGGCGGCCATCACGTAGGGCGGCACGTCCTTGTTCAGGGCGGCGCAGCCACCGACGAAGGCGTGGGAGCCGACGCGGCCGAACTGGTGAATGGCAGACAGACCGCCGAAGATCACGAAGTCACCGATGTGAACGTGGCCAGCCAGGGTCGCGTTGTTGGCGAAGATGCAGTTGTCACCAATCATGCAGTCATGGGCCACGTGTACGTTGACCATGAAGAGGTTGCCGCTGCCGACCCGGGTCAGGCTCTGATCCTGGGTGGTGCCGCGGTGCACGGTGCAGTTCTCGCGAAACACGTTGTTGTCGCCGATCTCGAGGAAGGTGCGCTCGCCGGCGTACTTCTTGTCCTGGCAATCCTCACCGATGGAGGTGTGCTGGAAGATCTTGTTGCCACGGCCGATCCTGGTCGGGCCCTTGATCACCACGTGGGAACCCACCCAGGTGTCGTCACCTATCTCCACCTCGGCACCGATGACGGTAAAGGGGCCGATTTCCACCCCTTTACCGATCACGGCAGACTCATGGACGATGGCGGTATCGTGGATGATGGCAGTCTGGTCAATCACGGTTACACCTCGCGTTTGGCGCACATCAGTTCGGCAGTACAGACCACTTCACCGTCGACTGTGGCAACGCCGGTGAACTTGGCGATGCCGCGACGCTCCTTCAGAAACTCTACGTCGAGCACCAGCTGATCGCCAGGGCCGACCGGACGCTTGAAGCGGGCGTTGTCGATGGAGGCAAAGTAATAGAGCTCGTTGGGGGACGGCTTGCCCACCATGGTAAAGGCCAGGATACCGGTCGCCTGGGCCATGGCTTCCAGGATCAGCACGCCGGGGAACACCGGCTTGGCCGGGAAGTGCCCCTGGAAGATCGGCTCGTTGAACGAGACGTTCTTGATGGCACGCAGGGTCTTGCGCTCATCGCTGATCTCGTAATTTTCCACCTTGTCCACCATCAGGAACGGATAACGGTGGGGCAGCAGATCCATGATTTCCTGGATCCCCAGGCTTTTCTTTTCAGTAGTCAAAACAGTACCCTATACCAATCGTGATTATTCTTGATCCAGCTTTTTCTCAAGTCGGCTCAACCGCTTGTGCATCTCTTCGATACGCATCACCCGGGCGGCGGTCTTGCGCCACTCTTTATTGGTTTGCAGGGGGATGCCTGAAGAGTAGATTCCGGGCTCGGTAATGGGTCGCATCACCATGGCCATACCGGTGACGGTGGCCTGGTCGCAGATCTCCATGTGCCCGTTAAAGACGGAAGCGCCGCCAATGATACAGTATTTGCCGACCTTGAGACTACCGGCCATCACGGTCGAGCCCGCCACGGCGGTGCCGTAACCAATCTCGACGTTGTGGGCGATCTGGCACTGGTTGTCGATGATGACGTTGTCCGCGATGCGGGTGTCTTCCAGGGCACCGCGGTCTATGGTGGTGCAGGCACCGATTTCCACCCGGTTGCCTATGGTCACGCCGCCGAGCTGGGGGATCTTGATCCACTCGCCACGCTCGTTGGCATAACCGAAACCGTCGGCCCCGATCACGGTGCCGGCTTGCACCAGACAATCCGTGCCCAGGGTCACGTTATGATACAGGGTGACGTTGGCCCACAACCGGGAGCGCGCTCCCAGTCGGGTATCCTTGCCAACGAAACAGCCCGGGCCGATGCGGACATCATCCCCCAGCACGACGCCGGATTCGATGACCGCATTGGCGCCGATGGCCACTCTCTCGCCCAGTTGCACATCCGCCGCGATGACGGCACTCGGATGGATATCCGTGGCCGGCTGCGGTGTGGTGTCCAGCAGTTGGGCTACCCGGGCAAAGCCCACATAGGGGTCTTTGAGCACCAGGGCATTGGTGGGGCAAAACGGCAGGTCAGCCTCAGTGATGAGCACGGCAGTCGCCTTGCTCTGCTCCAGGAAATGCCGGTACTTCTTGTTGGACAGGAAGGCAATCTCCCCCTCCCCGGCTTTTTCCAGTGTCGCTACCTTGCGGATTTCCCGGGTCCCATCCCCATGGACCTCGGCCCCCAGTTGCTGGGCCAGCTGTGCGAGAGTGAATGCCATCAATTAGTTGCTCTTGCTTACCTGAGAGATAACCTGGCTGGAGATGTCCAGCTTGCTGGCGGCATAGGGAGCAGCATTGCGCTCCAGCACCAGATCGTAACCATTGCTCTTGGCGATGGCGTCGATGGCAGCCTGTACCTTGGTCAGGATCTTGTTGCGCTCTTCAGCCTGACGACGGCCGTTGTCCTGCTCGAACGCCTGACGCTTCTGGTTGAACTCCATCTGCAGCTTGGCCAGCTTCTCCTGGTTCTGCTTCTTCTGCTCGTTGCTCATGAAGGCTTCGTCCTTCTTGAACTTCTCGACCAGAGCCTGACCGTCGGATTCCAGCTTCTGCAGCTCGCGCATGCGCGGCTCGAACTCGCCCTTCAGTTTCTTGGCCACGGCTTCACGCTGGGGCAGCTTTTGGAAGACTTCGCCCATGTCGACCACGGCGATCTTGGTCTCAGCCCAGGCGGAGCCCATACCGGCAGCCATCAGTGCAAAACTCAAACCAGCTACTTTCAACGCTTTATTCACACTTACTCCTTGGTCCCTCGGTCGAGGGCTACCTGATTTACCTGATTGTGCAAGCGATCTCTGGGACCGGCTTGTTACCTGGTGAGGCACGCAAGCTGCGCGTCCCATCATTGAATACCCCCTGGTGGGGGCGGGCCCGCCTTTAGAAGGTACGGCCGATGTTGAAGGAGAAGACTTCGGTATCGTCCCCTTCGTATTTCTTGAGCGGCTGCGCCAGCACGAACACCAGGGGTCCCATGGGGGAGAGCCACTGCAGTGACAGACCCGCCGACATCCGGATATTGGTGGGGTCAGAATAGTCCATCAGATAGTTACAGCCACTGAAGCAACGGTTCTGGTACTGACCATATTCGAAGGTGGTATCCCACACGGTACCGGCATCGATGAAGAAGCTGGTCCGCAGCTGGGGCTGGTAGCTTTCAGACGCGAACGGCGTCGGCACTATCATCTCGAGGGAGGCCACCGCCAGGGCATTGCCCCCTACAGAGCTGTCGGTGCCCTGGATCACGTCGTTACCGCCCAGGTTGTAGTAGTAGAGCGCCTTCGGACCGACGGTGTTGCTCTTGAAGCCGCGCAGGGTGTCGAAGCCACCGGCGTAGTAGTTCTCGAAGAAGGGCAGCACGTGGTCGTAGTCACCGTTGCTGCCATAGCCATTGCCGTAAGAGGCGCGGGCCTTGGCCAGCATGACCCACTGGTGGTCGGCATCAAACGGGAAGTAATGGGAGTCTTCGGCGTTGAGCTTGAAGTACTGCAGATCCATGCCAGGCACAGTCACCTTGGCGTTCACCCGCTGACGGTCACCAGCGGTCGGGAACTGACCCTTGTTGAGGGTGGAGCGAGTCCAGCCTGCGGTGACGTCCACGGTGTTGAACACCATGCGGTTGTCGCCGTCCAGGTTGGCCTGGTAGACCTTCCAGAACTCATCCACCTGCACATAGGGGTTGGGCTGAGACAGCTTGTTGTTCTCGTAGCCGAGGCTGAAGTCGAGACGGTTGTTCTCGTTGACCGGGAAACCGCTGGAGAGACGGAAGCCTATGGTGGTGTTTTCGTAGTCGACGATGTTGGCATCGGCCGCACTGAACTTGTTGTAGTAGAGGCGGCCGCCCAGGCTGACCCCATCGACGGTGAAGTAGGGATCGTTGTAGCTGAGATCGATGTTCTTCGAGTAGTCGTTGGTGCTGGCGTTGATGCCGATCTTCTTGCCGGTCCCCATGAAGTTGTCTTGCTGCAGGCCCGCCTGCAGGCTCAGACCAGACTCGGTACCGTAGCCGATGCCGGCGTTGATGGAGCCTGCTGGCTGCTCCTTGACCTTGAAGTCCAGATCGACCTGGTCGTCGCTGCCTGCCACCCGCTTGGTGTCCACTTCCGCGGTTTCGAAGAAGCCGAGGCGGTTGAGACGGGTCTTGGACTGCTCGACGTTGTCGGAGGAGAGCCAGGTGCCTTCCATCTGACGCATCTCGCGACGCAGCACTTCGTCCTTGGTGGTGACGTTGCCGCTGAAGTTGATGTTGCGCACATAGACCCGGGGACCCGGCTCTATGTTGACGATCAGCTCCACTTCCTTGGTCTGGTCATTGACCTGGGGGAAGGTGACCACTTTGGGATAGGCGTAGCCATAACGACCGAGGAACTTGGAGAGCACCTCTTCGGTGTGGGTCACCTGGCTGGCGGAGTAGACGCTGCCTGCCTCTATGGGGATGAGCCCCTTCATATCGCCGCCACGGTCGATGAGATCGCCCTTGAGCTGCACGCCGGAGACCTTGTACTGATCCCCTTCCTTGATGTTCAGGGTGACGTAGACGCCCTTCTTGTCCGGGGTCATGGAGACCTGGGTGGACTCCTGAGCGAAACGGATGTAGCCGCGGTCCATGTAGTAGGAGCGCAGCACTTCGATGTCACCGGCCAGCTTCTGCTTCTGATAGCGCTGATCGCCGGTGAAGTTCCACCAGGGCACATCGTCCTTCAAGGAGAGCTGGGCCAGCAGTTTCTCTTCCGGGAACACCTGGTTGCCGACTATGTTGATCTGCTGGATCTTGGCCGCTTCCCCTTCCACGAAGGTGAACTTGAGGTCGACCCGGTTGCGGGGCAGCGGGGTGACGATGGCCTTGACCTTGGCGGAGTACTTGCCCACGCCGTAGTAGAAATCTTCCAGTCCCTTCTCGAGGGAACTCAGCACGGTGCGATCCAGGGGATCACCGACGCGGATGCCGGAGGACTCCAGGCTCTGGGTCAGCTGCTCCTCCTTGATGTCCTTGTTGCCGGAAAACTCGATGCTGGAGATGGTCGGGCGTTCCTTCACCACGACTTGCAGCACCTGGCCGTCACGATAGACCTTGACGTCCTCGAAGTTGCCGGAGGCATAGAGCTTCTTGATGGCGTTGGCCAGGGCCACCGAGTCCACGGAGTCACCGACCCGGACCGGCAGATTCAACAGGGCGGCGCCCAGGGTCACCCGCTGCAGACCCTCGACCTGAATGTCTTGCACCACAAAAGAGGCAGGGGCCGCCTGAGCCAGGAAGCTGGCTCCCAGCAGGCAACTCAACACCAATGCTTTTTTAACAGCCATTTTGTTCTTATGTGTCCTTGTTGATGCTCTAGCCTCAGAGGCGAGCGAAATCATTAAACAGCGCAATGCCCATCAGTAACATCAGAATGGCGGCGCCTATCCTGAACCCAATTTCCTGAATTTTTTCTGGTACCGGCTTGCCGGTGACTGCCTCGATGAGGAAGTAGACCAAATGGCCCCCATCCAGCACCGGCAGGGGGAACAGATTGATGATCCCCAGGTTGACGCTGATGAGCGCCAGGAAACCGAGGAAATAGACCAACCCGTAATCTGCGCTGCTGCCAGCCCCCTTGGCGATGGAGATGGGGCCGCTCAGGTTGTCCAGGGAGACGATGCCACCGATCAGCTTGCCGATCATGTCGAAGGTCAGCGTGATCAGGCTCCAGGTCTTCTGGACCCCATGCCACAGGGCTTGCAAAGGCCCATACTGTAACAGAACTCGATACTCATCCGGTAATGGAACCAGTTGCGGCGACAGGCCGACGAAACCGACCAGCTGGCCCCGTACTTTTTTCACATCCGGGGTCAGGGTCAGGGTCAGATCGCTGCCCTCGCGCTCCACCGTCACCTGCAGTGGCTGCTCCGGTGATTGCTGCACCCTCTCGACAAACTCGGTCCATTCGGTGATCGCCTGATCATCCACGCCCTTGATGCGATCGCCCACCTGCAGACCCGCCTTCTCGCTCGCGCTCGAGGGCACTATGGCCTGCACCACGGGCAGCACCTTGCCGCCGAGGGGGACTATCCCCAGGCTGCCGATGGGGGACTCCTTGTCCGGATCGAAGCTCCAGCTGTCCAGCATCAGCGTCTTGTCGACGGCGTAGCTGGCGCCAGGCGCCTTCAGCTTGAGCTGTACCGACTTGTCACCCAGGTGGCTGATGAGGGCATAGGTCACGCTCTCCCAGTCTCCGGTGGCCTCGTCGCCGACGCCGACGATCTCCATGCCAGGTTCGACCCCCGCCGTCGCCACTATGGACGCAGGGCGCACCTCGCCGACCACCGGCTTGACGCTCGGCACCCCTATCATGAACATCAGCCAGAAGGCGAACAGGGCGAACACGAAGTTCGCCATGGGGCCGGCCGCGACTATGGCCATCCGCGCCCAGACACTCTTGTGGTTGAAGGCCTGTGCCTCCTCCCCCGGCTTGAGTTCATCGACCCGGCCGTCCAGCATCTTGACGTAGCCGCCGAGCGGGATCAGGGCCAGCACATACTCGGTGCCATCCTTGCCGATGCGGCGCCAGATCGCCTTGCCAAAGCCGATGGAGAAACGCTCGACCTTGACGCCGCAGCGGCGGGCTACCCAGAAGTGGCCAAATTCATGCACCGCCACCAGCAGCCCGAGGGCCACGATGAAGGCGCCTATGTTCCACAACACGCCGCCCATCAGAGCTTCACCTCGACATCATTCCCGAAGGCGTAGAGAGAGGCCGCTGGCCACCACAGTCCGTTCATCGAGCAAGCTCCTCTATCAGTTGCTGGGCATGGGTACGGGCCCTGCCATCCAGCGCAATCAGATCCTCCAGCGAACCTGCGGCACTGGTGCCCAGTGTCGTCATGATGGATTCGTTGACTCTGGCAATATCCATAAATCCAATGCGCTCTGCAAGAAAAGCCGCGACGGCCTCCTCGTTGGCGGCATTGAGAGAGGTGGTCGCCGCCTGCCCTTGCTGGCAGGCCGCCATGGCCAGTGCCAGGCAGGGATAACGGGCGTAGTCGGGGCGGATAAAGCTGAACTCTCCGACACTGAAGAAATCCAAAGGTTCCACGCCGGACTCAATCCTGGCCGGGTAGGCCAGGGCGTGGGCGATGGGGGTACACATGTCCGGGTTGCCGAGCTGGGCCAGCACTGAGCCGTCCTTGTACTGCACCATGGAGTGGATCACCGACTGGGGGTGGATCACCACCTGGATCTGCTCCGGGAGGGCGTTGAACAGCCAGCGCGCCTCTATGTATTCCAGCCCCTTGTTGATCATGGTGGCGGAGTCCACCGAGATCTTGGCCCCCATGGACCAGTTGGGGTGCGCCACCGCCTGGGCCGGCGTGACCCTGGCCAGCTCGTCGATGTCGGTATAGCGGAAGGGGCCGCCTGAGCCGGTCAGCAATATCTTGCTGATGCCCGCCCCTGCCAGATCGCAGAAGCCAGGCTCGTGCTGGATGGCCTCGGGCAGGCACTGGAAAATCGCATTGTGTTCGCTGTCGATGGGCAGCAGCTCGGCGCCGTGATGGCGCACCGCCTCCATGAAGAAGGCGCCGGACATCACCAGGGCCTCCTTGTTGGCCAGCAGGATCCGCTTGCCGGCACGCACGGCGGCCATGGTGGGTGCCAGACCCGCCGCACCGACGATGGCTGCCATGACGCTGTGGGCATCAGGGTGAGCGGCCACTTCGCACAGGGCTGCCTGACCACAGAGCACCCGGGTGGGGCAGCCGTGGGTCTTGAGCCGCCCAGCCAGATCGCTGGCGGCCTTCTCATCCACCATGACGGCGAAACGGGGGGAGAACTCGAGACTGTCCCGCACCATGGCGTCCACGCTGCGAGCCGCGGTCAGCGCCAGCACCTGCCAGCGCCCCGGATTCTGCCGCAGCACTTTCAGGGTGCTCTGACCGATGGAGCCAGAGGCTCCCAGAATGACCAGATTGCGCATCAGAACTCCTGACCGAGCAGCAGATAGCTGAGCAGGAAGACGGGCAGCGCCGCCGTCAGGCTGTCGATGCGATCGAGGATGCCGCCGTGGCCCGGCAGCAGGGTACCGGAATCCTTGATGCCGGCCTCCCGCTTGAACATGCTTTCGGTCAAGTCGCCGAGCACGGACGCCAGCACCGCCAGCAGGGAGCAGAGCAGCACGACCCCCATCTTGGCCGGCACGAAGCCCATGAACCAGGTCACGCCTATGGCCAGCACGCTGGCGGTAAAGAGGCCGCCCAGCATGCCCTCTATGGTTTTACCCGGGCTGACGGCGGGGGCCAGCTTGTGCTTGCCGAACGCCTTGCCGAAAAAATACGCGCCAGAATCTGCCGCCCAGACCAGGCCCATCACGAACAGCAGGATCCAGGCCCCCATCATGGGATCGTGATAGAAGTTGTACCCACGGATGGCCACCAGGGACCAGAAGAAGGGCACCAGGGTCACCAGACCGAACAGGGACTTGAGCCAGACGGACTCTTTCCACAGCCTGGCGCTTCTGGGGTAACGCAGCACCAGCAGCAACCCGAGCAGCCACCAGCTGATGGCGGTCCAGAGCACCCCCATCACCAGCGGATGCAGCTGGGGGATCCAGAGTTGCTCTACGGGCACCCAGAACAGGCTGGCACCGAGCAACAGACAGAACACCAGCGGCAACCATTGTTGCGGCTGGGCAGAGACGAAGGCGCTCCACTCACGGCTGGCCAGCAGAAAGACCAGGGCAGCGAGCAGGGCAAAGAATTTCAATGGCAGGAAAAACAGTGCCCCCAACACCAGGGGTACTAACAGTAATGCGGTAATAATTCGTTGTTTTAGCAAAAGAAACCTCTCTCTTGGGAGCGGGGTTTAGCCGGTCTGTTGCGCGGCGATCAATTCCCGTATCTGTTCACCCGTACACCCGAAGCGACGCTCGCGAGCAACGAAGGAGGCAACTGCCCCGCTGAACTCGGCCTCGTCAAAGTCGGGCCACAAGACCGGGGTAAAATAGAGCTCGGCATAAGCAAGCTGCCATAACACAAAATTGCTGATGCGATGATCCCCGCCGGTGCGGATCAGCAGATCCACCGGAGGCAGGTCGGCCATGCAGACCTGACGTGCCAGTGCCTCTTCATCGACCGCCTCTGCATCCAGCTCGCCCGCTGCCACGGCGCGAGCCAGCTTGCGGGCCGCCTGGGCTATGTCCCACTGACCACCATAGTTGGCGGCGATGTTGAGGGTCAGTCCCTGGTTGCCGGCGGTCAGGGCCTCGGCCTTGGCGATCTTGGCCTGCAGCCGTTCACTGAAACGGGCGGTATCGCCGATCACCTTGAGCCGGATGCCATTGCTGTGCAACTTGTTCACCTCGCGGCCAAGCACCGTCATGAACAGCTCCATCAGGGCATTGACCTCCCCTTCCGGGCGGCGCCAGTTCTCACTGGAGAACGCGAACAGGGTCAGCGCCTCCATCTTGGCACGGGCGGCAAAGGCCACGGCCTCACGCACGGATTTCACGCCCGCCTTGTGGCCAGAGACCCGCATCTTGCCACGGTTCTGAGCCCAGCGACCATTGCCATCCATGATGATGGCGACGTGACGAGGCAAGGACGAGCTGGCGCTATCGCCTAGCGCTGCCAAAAGCGACATTCATTTCTCCCACAAAGACAAAAGCGCCGTGCAGGGGCACTACACGGCGCTCGTAATATACCTGTCGGAGGCTTAGATTTCCATTAGCTCCTTTTCCTTCGCGGCCAGGGCTTCATCCACCAGCTTGACGAAGGCGTCGGTCAGTTTTTGGATCTCTTCCTGGGCACGACGGTCGTCATCCTCGGAGATCTCCTTGTCCTTCAGCAGCGCCTTCAGGTCTGCGTTGGCATCGCGACGGATATTGCGCACGGCAACCCGGGCGCCTTCGGCCTCGGCACGGACGATCTTGGTCAGATCGCGGCGACGCTCTTCGGTCAGCGGGGGCAGCGGCACGCGCAGGGTCTGGCCATTGCTGGACGGGTTCAGGCCCAGATCGGAGGTCAGGATGGCTTTTTCCACCGCCTGGATCATGGAGCGATCGAAGATGGAGATGGACAGGGTGCGGGCATCTTCTGCCACTACGTTAGCCAACTGTTTCAGAGGAGTGGCGGCACCGTAATACTCCACCTGGATACCGTCGAGCAGGCTCGGGTGAGCGCGGCCGGTACGGATCTTGGACATCTGGGTCTTGAGCGATTCTACGCTCTTGGCCATGCGGTCCTTGGCGTCGTTTTTAATCTCGTTGATCACAGTGGTTTTCCTTTTGGCGAACGAGCCGGCATGCGGCCCGTATCTATCTTGTTTACTGGCGTAATGGACAAGCGCGCCAGGCGGCTCAGGCTTGTCTTACTTGCTGACGTGGTGGATCAGGGTACCTTCCGGCTCACCCATGATAACCCGACGCAAGGCGCCCGGTTTGTTCATGTTGAACACCCGGATCGGCAGATCGTGGTCGCGGGCCAGGGTAAAAGCAGCAAGATCCATCACTTTGAGTTCTTTTTCAAGGACTTCATCATAACTCAGTTCTTGATAGAGCACTGCATCCGGGTTCTTGACCGGATCATCGGTGAACACACCATCGACCTTGGTGGCCTTGAGCACCACGTCGGCTTCGATCTCGATGCCGCGCAGGCAGGCTGCGGAGTCGGTGGTGAAGAAGGGGTTGCCGGTACCGGCGGAGAAGATCACCACCTTGCCGGCGCGCAGCTGGCTGATGGCCTCGGCCCAGCTGTAGGAATCGCAGACACCCTGCAGGGAGATGGCAGACATCAGACGGGCATTCACATAAGCACGATGCAAAGCATCACGCATGGCCAGGCCGTTCATGACGGTCGCCAGCATGCCCATGTGGTCACCCACCACGCGGTTCATGCCCGCCTTGGCAAGACCGGCACCACGGAACAGGTTGCCGCCGCCAATGACCAGACCGACCTGAACACCCAGCTCAACCAGCTCTTTGATCTCTTGGGCCATCCGCTCCAGCACCGCTGGATCAATGCCAAAACCCTCGGATCCTTGCAGGGCTTCACCACTCAACTTCAGAAGAACACGTCTGTATGCAGGCTTGGGATTGGTACTCATGTCACTGATTCCTGGTCATATAAAGACCGCGACATAAGTCGCGGTCTGGGGAAACGGAAAAACCGGTTCGATTAGGCCTTCTGAGCGGCCGCGATCTGGGCTGCAACTTCAGCCGCGAAATCGGTCTCTTGCTTCTCGATGCCTTCGCCCACTTCGAAACGGGTGAAGGAGACAACGTCAGCGCCTTCTTTCTTCAGCAGCTCGGCCACGGTGATGGACGGGTCCTTCACGAAGGGTTGACCAGTCAGGGAAACCTCACCGGTGAACTTCTTCATGCGGCCTTCAACCATCTTCTCGGCGATCTCTTTCGGCTTGCCGGAGTTGATGGCGATGTCGATCTGGATTTCGCGCTCTTTGGCAACGACTTCAGCAGACACATCTTCAGGCTTGACGAACTGCGGGCTGTTGGCAGCGACGTGCATGGCCAGATCTTTGGCCAGGTCGGCAGTACCGCCGGTCAGCTTGGTGATAACACCGATACGGGAACCGTGTACATAGGTACCCAGGTTGTCACCTTCAACCAGCATCACGCGACGCAGGTTCATGTTCTCACCGATCTTGGCGATCAGGTTGGTGATGGTCAGCTCAACGGACTCACCGTTACCGAAATCGGCGGCCTTCAGGGCGTCGATGTCGGCAATTTTCTGGGTCGCGGCGATGTCGGCGATCTTCTGGCCCATGGCCATGAAGCTGGCGTCTTTGGCGACGAAGTCGGTTTCGCTGTTCAGCTCGATCATGACGGCAACGTTGCCTTCGGTGCGAGCGAAGATCACGCCTTCAGCGGCGATACGGCCCGCTTTCTTGGCGGCCTTGGCCTGACCGGATTTGCGCATGTTCTCAATTGCCAGCTCGATGTCGCCAGCGGCTTCTTCCAGTGCTTTTTTGCAATCCATCATGCCAGCGGCGGTGCGCTCGCGCAGTTCTTTTACCAGGGCGGCAGTAACGTTAGCCATGTCCAGTATCCTCGGTCTTGAATTGACAAGAAACAGGGGCCACAAGGGCCCCTGCTAACCAATTACATCAGCTTGGTTAATAAGGGCTTTACAGTCCTTATCAATTACTCAGCTTCAACGAAGCCATCTTGTTCGGCTTGAACAACGATGTCCTGAGCGCGAGCTTCCAGTACGGTGTCAGCAGCAGCATTCAGGTACAGCTGTACGGCACGGATAGCGTCGTCGTTACCCGGGATGACATAGTCAACGCCGTCCGGGTTGGAGTTGGTATCAACGATGGAAACTACCGGGATACCCAGGTTATTGGCTTCTTTGATAGCGATGTGCTCGTGGTCGGCATCGACAACGAACAGAACGTCAGGCAGGCCGCCCATGTTCTTGATACCACCCAGGCTCTTCTCCAGCTTGTCCATTTCGCGAGTACGCATCAGCGCCTCTTTCTTGGTCAGCTTGTCGAAGGTACCGTCTTGGCTCTGGGTTTCCAGATCTTTCAGGCGCTTGATGGACTGACGAACGGTTTTCCAGTTGGTCAGCATGCCGCCCAGCCAGCGGTGGTTAACATAGAACTGGTCGCAACGCTCAGCGGCTTCTTTTACGGCTTCAGACGCGGCACGCTTGGTACCTACAAACAGGACCTTGCCCTTCTTGGCAGCTACGGAGCTGATGAAGTTCATGGCATCGTCAAACATCGGAACGGTTTTTTCCAGGTTGATGATGTGAACCTTGCTGCGGGCGCCGAAGATGTAGGACTTCATTTTCGGGTTCCAGTAACGAGTCTGGTGACCGAAGTGAACGCCGGCTTGCAGCATGTCGCGCATAGAAACTTTAGCCATTTTATACCTCTGTATTGGGGTTAGGCCTCCACACATCCCATGTAACCGACCCCAAAGGGGCACCCCGGTACAGGTGTCGATGTGTGTGTGTTATTGAGTAAGGGTGATAGAAGGGGGCACAAGTTCCCCATTCCGGCGCGCTTTATACCATAACTTTGGTCAGGACACCACCAGCTGGGCCGCTAAAAATGGATCCTGGCGAGGGCTGCGACCGCTGGATGACGTTGCGATGACGATCACACTGGAAGTAAACGGGGGTTGGGGATAAAATTTTGCCCTGATTGCAAACGCATCTATTTTTCATTACCTGATTGTTGGGCATCGGCAGGATGCGCAGTCAGGCCCCAAGAGAGATCCCATGTCCATTAAAATCAAGACACCGGAAGAGATTGAAAAGATGCGCATTGCCGGCCAGCTGGCCGCCGATGTGCTGGTCATGATCGCCCCCCATGTCAAGGCTGGCGTCACCACTGACGAGCTGAACACCCTGTGCCACAACCATATCGTCGAGGTACAGCAGGCCATCCCCGCGCCGCTCAACTATCACGGCTTCCCCAAGTCCATCTGCACCTCGGTCAATGATGTGATCTGCCACGGCATCCCCAATCACAAGAAGCTGCGGGAAGGGGACATCATCAACCTGGACATCACCGTCATCAAGGATGGCTACCACGGCGACACCTCCGCCATGTTCATCGTGGGCCAGACCACGCCCCTGCGTCGCCAGCTGTGCAAGGTGGCGCAAGAGAGCCTGTACGCCGCCATCAAGCGGGTGCGTCCCGGCATGTGCATCACCGAGATCGGCGCCGTGATCCAGCCCATCGTCGAGCAGGCCGGCTTCTCCGTGGTACGTGACTACTGCGGCCACGGCATCGGCAGCGAGTTCCACGAAGAGCCGCAGATCCTCCACTACCGCAATGGCGGCAAGCTGGAGCTCAAACCGGGCATGTGCTTCACCATAGAGCCCATGGTCAACAGCAAGAAGTACCACTGCCGCATCAACCCCAAGGATGGCTGGACTGTCACCACCAAGGATGGCGGCGACTCCGCCCAGTGGGAACACACCCTGCTGGTCACCGAGGATGGCTGCGAGGTGCTCACCCTGCGCCCCGACGACACTATCGACCGCGTCATCAAACACAGCTAACATCGAACCCCGGCCCTGACCTCAAAAGCGCCGGGGTTTTTACTGCCCGTTCCAGCCGTTTGCCTGCCACTTGTGTGTGAGATGCCATGGATGCCAGTCTGCTTTCCCCCCACCTGTTACCCGACGACCAGCTCACCCGTGACAACTGCAAGGAGTATCTGAGCCGCTTTCTTGTCTGGCTGCACGAGCGCTTCGATGCCGGTGACAACATCATCGAACTGGTGGCCACCCGCTCCGAGTACATGGATGCGCTGCTGACCAGGCTCTGGCACAAGTTCGGCTTCGACAAGACCAACCTGACCCTGATCGCGGTGGGGGGCTATGGCCGGGGCGAACTGCACCCCCACTCCGACATCGATCTGCTCATCCTCTATGAAGGGGACGAGCTGGACGAGGTGCTGGGGCTGCGCATCGGCGAGTTCATCACCCTGCTGTGGGATCTCAAGCTGGAGGTCGGGCAGTCGGTGCGCAACGTGAGCGAGTGCATCGAGCAGGGCCGCAGCGACATCACTGTCGCCACCAACCTCATCGAGGCGCGCTACATCACCGGACGCCAGGCGGGATTCGAACAGCTGCAGGCCGCCACTCAGCCCCAGCACTTCTGGCCGAGCGAGGCCTTCTTTCGCGCCAAGCGCGAGGAGCAGAGCCTGCGCCACCAGCAGTTTCTCGGCACCGCCTACAAGCTGGAGCCGGATCTCAAGAACAATCCCGGGGGCCTTCGCGACATCCAGACCCTGGCCTGGGTCGCCCGCCGCCACTTCGGCGCCACTACCCTGTTCGAGATGACCAGCCACGGTTTCCTCAACCGGGCCGAGTACCGCGAGCTGCTCGACTGCCAGAACTTCCTGTGGAAGGTGCGCTTCGCCCTGCACATGGCCATCAACAAGGGGGACAACCGCCTCTTGTTCGACCGCCAGCGCACCGTGGCCCAGATGCTGGGCTTCGAGGGGGAAGGCAACGGCCCGGTCGAGCAGATGATGAAACGCTTCTATCAGACGGTCAGACGGGTGGCCGAGCTCAACGAGATGCTGCTGCAGCTGTTTGACGAGGCCATCCTCGGCAACACCGCCATGGATGTGCGCCGCATCAGCGACGAGTTCCAGCTCCGTGGCCGCCTCATCGATGCGGTGGATTCCGAGCTGTTTGGCCGCGACCCCGCCGCCATACTGCGGCTCTTCTACCAGATAGCCCAGCACCCGGACATCGCCGGCATCCACTCCGCCACCCTGCGCCAGCTGCGGGAGGCCAGACGCACCCTCAGCTGCTGGCTGCAGGACCTGCCCGAATGCCGTCGCCTCTTCATGGCGTTGCTGCGCCACCCCAACGGCATCGGCCAGCCCCTCACTCTTATGCATAAGTACGGGATCCTCGCGGCCTATCTGCCCCAGTGGAACCTCATCGTCGGCCAGATGCAGTTCGACATGTTCCACGCCTACACGGTGGATGAGCACACCCATCGCCTGCTCCAGAACATCCATCGCTTCCCGAACCCGGCCAGCCGCCAGACCCACCCGCTCTGCCACGAGGTGTTCGCCCAGCTGCGCAAGCCGGAGTTGCTCAGCATCGCCGCCCTGTTCCACGACATCGCCAAGGGACGGCGGGGAGATCACTCCGAACTCGGCGCCGTCGATGCGCTGGAGTTCTGCCAGTTGCACGGGCTGGATCGCTACGAGAGCCGCCTGGTGGCCTGGCTGGTGCGCCACCATCTGCTGATGTCGGTCACCGCCCAGCGCCGCGACATCTACGATCCCGAAGTGGTCACCGACTTCGCCCACAAGGTGCGCGACGAACTGCACCTGGATCTGCTCTATTGCCTGACCGTGGCCGATATCTGCGCCACCAACGACACCCTGTGGAACGACTGGAAGGGCACCCTGCTGCGCGAACTCTACTTCGCCACCCAGAAGGCGCTGCGCCAGGGGCTGGAAAACCCGCCGGACATGCGGCTCAAGATCCGCGAGAACCAGCGTCAGGCCAGGCAGATCCTGGCCCAGCGCGAGGTGCCGGAGGAGGCCGTCAGCGCCCTCTGGAACGACTTCAAGGCCGACTATTTCCTGCGCCACAGCCCGGAGCAGATCGCCTGGCATTGCCGCAAGATCATCGCGCACGGCGACAATCCGGCCCCCCTGGTGCTCATCGGCAAGCACCCCATCCGGGGCGGCAGCGAGGTGTTCATCTATTGCCGCGACACCCCGAATCTGTTCGCCACCGTGGCCTCGGCGCTGGATCAGAAGAACCTCAACATCCACGACGCCCAGATCATGAATTCGCGCAACGACTACGTGCTGGACACCTTCATCGTGCTCGAACCCAATGGCGAACCCATCAGCCCCAACCGCACCGCCACCATCAAGAAGGCGCTGGAGAAGGCGTTGCAGGAGCCGGGCAAGCTGGTGCTGCGCAACAAGCCCCTGTCCAGGCGCCACCGCCAGTTCAGCGTGCCGACCCGGGTGGTCTTCTTGCCCCGCTCTTCACCCACGAAGGGGGAGAGCCGCCACACCCTGCTGGAGCTGACCGCCCTGGATACCCCGGGCCTGCTGGCCCGCATCGGTGCAGTCTTCCAGCAGTGCGGCATCGAATTGCATGCCGCCAAGATCACCACCATAGGCGAGCGGGTGGAAGACTTCTTCAGCCTCACCACCCTGGCCGGCGAGCCGCTGAACCAGGCCGAACAGCAGGCGCTGGAGGAGCGGCTGGTCAATCAGCTCAACCCGCAGGAGCAGGGGGACGAGGAGGGGCGATAAGGCCCGGACAAGGCTTCACAAGACACCGTTTATCGTTCTGATTTATCAATCAGAACAAGTGGTTGGGCCACTTAAGTACAATAAATCGCCTTTCTTTTGAAGAAATCGGCCAGAGCCCTTAAAAACGATTGGAAAAGTGTGATACAACAAACAGAATTTTTTAAAGGAAACCTGTCATGACCCAGTTGCAACAGACCATCGAAGCGGCCTTCGAGCGCCGTGATTCCATCACCCCCGGCTCCGTCGATGCCGCCACCAAGGCCGCCATCCTGGAGGCCATCGATCTGCTGGACTCCGGCAAGGCCCGGGTCGCCGAGAAGATTGCCGGTGAGTGGGTCGTCCACCAATGGCTGAAGAAGGCCGTGCTGCTCTACTTCCGCATCAATGACAACGGCATCATCAAGGGCGACGACGCCCAGTACTACGACAAGGTTCCCCTCAAGTTCTCCGACTACACCGCCGAGCAGTTCAAGGCGGCGGGCGTGCGCGTGGTGCCGCCGGCCACCGCTCGCAAGGGCTCCTTCATCGCCCCCAATACAGTGCTGATGCCCTCCTATGTCAACATCGGCGCCTTCGTCGATGAAGGCACCATGGTCGATACCTGGGCCACCGTGGGCTCCTGCGCCCAGATCGGCAAGAACGTGCACCTCTCCGGCGGCGTCGGCATCGGCGGCGTACTGGAGCCGCTGCAGGCCAACCCGACCATCATCGAGGACAACTGCTTCATCGGTGCCCGCTCCGAAGTGGTTGAAGGGGTGATCGTCGAGGAGGGCTCCGTCATCTCCATGGGCGTCTTCATCGGCCAGTCCACCCGCATCTATGACCGCGAAACCGGCGAGATCCACTATGGTCGCGTGCCGGCCGGTTCGGTGGTGGTCTCCGGCTCCCTGCCCTCCAAGTGCGGCAAGTACAGCCTGTATGCCGCCGTCATCGTCAAGAAGGTGGATGCCAAGACCCGTGCCAAGGTCGGTATCAACGCCCTGCTGCGTTCCATCGACGAGTAATCCGCGTTGCCGTGAATAAAAGGGCGCCTGATGGCGCCCTTTTTGATGGTGGTGAGCCAGCCACACTATTTTGGGTGGCCCTCATGCACGACCGAGCAGCGAAAAAAGGGATCTTTTGGGACCCTGGTGATTTTGGCGCTCCTGTCACAGGCAAGCCACCGTGACTCGGTTAAGATAGATGGGTCAGGATCGTTTCAAACCGAGGAAGCCCGATGTACGAGAATCTGAAGAGCCTGGGGATCCAGGAGCCCACCTCAGTGGACAGCTATACCCTGCGCCAGGAGGCCAACCACGACATCCTCAAGATCTATTTCAAGAAGCAGAAGGGGGAGTTTTTCGCCAAGAGCGTCAAGTTCAAGTATCCCCGTCAGCGCAAGACCATGCTGATAGACTCGGGCACCCATGAGTACAAGGATGTCACCGAGATCAACGCCAACCTCAAGTACGTGGTGGATGAGCTGGATAACCTGACCCAGGGCGTACAGGTCGAGATCGATCAGGACATCAAGCAGAAAATCCTGCGCGACCTGCGCCATCTGGAAAAAGTGGTGCAGAACAAGATAAGCGAGATAGAGCGGGATCTGGAAAAACTCTAGGCAGTTTCCCATCCTGCACAAGGCGCCATCAGGCGCCTTTTTTAATGCCGATCCACAGGGAAGCTGCCAACCCCCTCCCCCGGATCTGCTCAGCCCCGTCCAGCTGGCTGACAAGCGCCCAGCAAAAAGGGAGGCTTTCGCCTCCCTTTTCGGAACTCTCGATGTCAGGCAACCATTAGTTGCTCTTCATCCAGATGTCCATCTCGGTTTTCAGGTTGTCGGACTTGGTACCGAAGATGGCCTGTACGCCGGAGCCAGCAACCACCACACCGGCGGCGCCCAGCTTCTTCAGACCAGCCTGGTCAACCTTGGCCACATCCTTCACGCCGACACGCAGACGGGTGATGCAGGCGTCCAGGGAGGCGATGTTCTCTTTACCACCGAAGGCAGACACCAGGGCAGCAGACATCTCGTCTTTGCTTTGACCAACGGTCTCTTCGGCAGCTTCGTCTTCGCGACCCGGGGTTTTCAGGTTCATGGCACGGATCACCACGGTGAAGACCACGTAGTAGATGACGGCGTAGACCAGACCCAGACCGACCAGCAGCAGCATGTTGTCGGCACGGGGCGATTGCACCACGAAGTCGATGAAGCCGTTGGAGAAGGTGTGACCGTGTACGACACCCAGGGAGTTGGTCAGCACATAGGCCAGACCAGCCAGCAGGGCGTGAATCGCATACAGCACTGGCGCGACGAACAGGAAGGAGAACTCGATAGGCTCGGTGATACCGGTCAGGAAGGAGGTCAGGGCAGCGGAGGCCATGATACCTACGATCTTGGCACGGTTTTCCGGCTTGGCAGCGTGAGCGATGGCAAACGCAGCAGCAGGCAGACCGAACATCTTGAACAGGTAACCACCGGCCAGTTGACCGAAGCCGTTACCGGCAGCACGGGAAGCGTCATCAGCAGTCAGGAAGCAGGTCATGATGCCGTGTACGGTTTCGCCAGCGGCGTTGACACAGGTACCCGCCTGATAGAAGAAGGGGACGTTCCAGATGTGGTGCAGACCGAACGGGATCAGGGAGCGCTCAACCACGCCGTAGATACCGAAGGCCAGTACCGGGTTCTGGTTGGCAGCCCAGTCGGAGAAGGCACCGATGGCACCACCGATCGGCGGCCAGATGAAGGAGAGCACAACACCCAGGCCAATGGAGACGAAGCCGGTGATGATGGGCACGGCACGCTTACCGGCGAAGAAGCCAAGGTACTCGGGCAGCTGGATCTTGTAGAAACGGTTGAACGCCCAGGCAGCGACACCACCGGCGAGGATACCCCCCAGCACACCGGTATCTATGCTTTCGACGCCCATCACAGGTGCCATGACCTTCAGGGTCGCGACCATGATGCCGTAGCCCACGATGGCGGACAGACCGGATACACCGTCGTTATTGGTAAAGCCAAGTGCCACGCCGACGGCAAACAGCAGGGCCATCTGACCAAATACTGAACCACCGGCCTGCTCCATCAGCTGGGAGACAATTTCCGGCAACCAGCTGAAGTGAGCAGCGCCCACCCCCAGCAGAATACCTGCAACGGGCAAGACCGATACGGGCAGCATCAGCGCCTTACCGACCTTTTGCAGATTAGAGAAAGCATTTTTTAACATGTGTGCGCTCCTGAATGGATTTTTTTCCGTCAACGACTCAGTGCAGCTATAGATGACGACCTTCTTCATCTGACGTTGTACTGGATGCGTTTCCCGGGTTGCTTATTTTGACCAACAGAA
The DNA here is from genome assembly GCF_038440395.1 of Aeromonas sp. OTU364. Classification (NCBI taxonomy): domain Bacteria; kingdom Pseudomonadati; phylum Pseudomonadota; class Gammaproteobacteria; order Aeromonadales; family Aeromonadaceae; genus Aeromonas; species Aeromonas sp. OTU364. The sequence continues at coordinate 45,800 of NZ_JASATR010000002.1, read as the reverse complement.
TATAACCCAGCAGCTTTTAAAATGCCTGCGCCGCACCCAAGGGAATAATAAATTTGGAGGAGAGATCACAAGATAATCAAATAAGGGGAAGGGAGGGAATCTTGAATATTATTTCGTATTGTTATAGTCGCGCGGCAAAAAGAAATGAATCACTTCAAAATAAATCACCGAGAAACGATATAATACCCAATGAAACTCATTGTAACTCAATGTAACACATTGATGTTTTATATTATCCAGTCTACCGATTAAAAAGGCCTCCAACAAGGGAGGCCTGAAATAAATATAAGTCTACATAAATTCAGTCATTCAGTTTTTTTGTGAACGTTTCACCGCATCAATAAAGACGGATTTCGCCTTGGTTGAACCGGCCCGCTCGGCTTCACTCACCAGCTGCATCGCCTTGTCGATATCCCCGGCCTTGACCGCTTTCTCGATCTGGCTGTTGTAGAAGGTCTCGGTCTCGCTCAGCATGGCGGGAGCCGGTGTGCTGGGAGTTGCGGCAACAACGGCAGTGGTCGCCGCCGTCGCAGCCACGGCCGTCGTGGCGGGCTTGGCCTGACTCATCGCCACCTTGTCTGAATACTCGGGCTTGAACACGGCTTCCAGGCCCTGCCCCTTGGCCATGTCGACGACCTCGAGTTGCAGCAGGCCCCAGGGAGAATGGGGGATGACGGGATCCTTGATATCCGGCTCGACAGTGCCATTGGCACGGGCGAACGCCTTGGCGGGATGCAATATGGTGGTGCTGCCGGACAGCTCGTCGGCCGGGGCGTAGATCACCATGTAGGTTTCGGTCGCGGGGTTGCCCGGCATGCTGCGGTCCACGAACACCTTGCCTTCGATCCTGTCATTGTCGAGCAGGTGGGCTGGCTGATACGTGAAGACAGATTCACCCAGCACGCGGGTCACCTTGAACTGGGCATCCAGCATGATCACCTTGGGCACGAGTACCGTCTTGCTCACCTGGGAGGCCAGGGTGATGGCCAGGTTGCCGGTATTGGCCGGCAGACGATAGGCGGCAAAGTAGCTCATCCCCTCGTCAAACTGATAACTGGGTTGCTTGCCATCCAGGGTCAACAGCGTGTCCCCCTCCGGCAGAGCCACATAATTGAATTCGTTGAATGCCTTGCAGCAGCTCGTCGTCTGAGCGAGTGCCTGCTTGGCCTGATCGGCATTACTCAGGATGGAGGCGTGCTCCTGTACGGGCACCACCATGCTACCGGAACAACCGGCCAACAGCGCGGTAACCACGGCCGCGATAGACATCTTTACCAGTTTCATTCTTCTTATCTCCATAACCCGGTTGCCAAATCCTGCTAAACAAAACTGCCCCCATCAGGGGGCAGTGACTAACTTAACTGAAGATATTGCTTACCACCAGGCTTCTGCCTGGACGCCAACTTGCCAGGTGTCATCAGAGGTGCCACTTTCGAAGCTGTTCTTGCTACCGGAGCCATCGGCTTCGGTATCAGCCAGATAGGAAGCGAACACACGGATTTCCGGACGGGCCCAGAAGCTGGAGCCGGCAGACCAGGCCTGCGCCAGGGTCAGCTTGTAACCGCCATCCTTGTCGCTGCCACCACTGGTGTAGCTGGTCTTGTCCTTGAAGATACCGCCTTCGAAGATGGTCTTGTTGAAGTCATCCCACTTGTACATCGGACGGACAACGGCGGAGAAGGTTTGAGTCTCGTCGTGACCACTCCACATCTCGTTGCCTACACCGTAGACCAGCTGGTGACCCATCTCCCAGGAGTTGCCCATCGGGATGACGCCCCAGTTGATGATACGGTAGCCGTCGGCACCGCCCTTGGCTTCGGCACCGTACCAGGAGCCGTCACCGTAGTAGGCCATGGTCTTGGAGTAACCTTCGGTGCCGTACTGCAGCACTGTCTTGTTGAAGCCACCAAAGATGCCCTGGGTCAGTTCGGCAGTCAGCATGACGCCGTCTTTCATGTTGTCGTTTTTCAGATCTTTCTGGGCTTCGGTCTCGTTGACGATGGCATAGTCAACGCCCAGTTCCAGAGAGCCGTCTTGCCACAGCGGGATACCGGCATAACGCAGGTCCAGAGTGTTGACGTTCAGATCTTCGTTCTTCTGATAAGTCGGATCACCGTTGGCATCTACACCGGTCTGGGTGTACTGACCGAACACATCGGCCGCGCTGCGGTCGTTGCGAACCCAGGCGAAGGAGACCTTGCCAGGACCAGCCTGGATGCCTTCGATACCGGCGCCGGCACCGGAGATGTTCCAGTAGTAGAAGTCAGAGATGTGGATGTCGTGACGTTGGTAGTAACGCTTACCGGCCCAGAGGGTGGCTTCAGGTGCAAAGCCCAGCAGGCCCTTGGCTTGTACGTTGAACTGACGCAGTGCGAAATCGGAGTCGCCGTTGCACTGTTTGGCGTCGAAGTTACAGACGGTACCGGTGCCTTCCCAGTCATTGGAACCGTTGGATGCCATGGCAAACATGGAATCTACATAGAAAGTCTTGCCATCTTTGTTGAAGACTTCCTGACCCAGTTGCACTTCGCCGTAGGTATCATTTTCGTTACCCAGACGGCCAACCTTGTTGACGTTGTATTTAACCATGTCCCCGTCACCGGAAACACCGACACCTGAACGGAAGTAGCCGTGGAAATCAACGGCGAAGGCGGCTTGGGAAGCCAGGGCAGCGGTTACTGCTGCTGCAATCGGGAGCCACTTTGCTTTCATTTTCATTTTCCTTATTCCCGCTGGGAGTGTGATCCTGATATTCAAGTTCTTATCACTGAAAAACGTTTCAGCGATAACCGGGGTCGATTATATGTAGCCAATTTCGCGACAAACATGAGCTGATTCACAAAACGGTGACAAATCGCGCGCCCCCACCCCGGAGGACGCATATCAAGGTAAAAAAGGAGAAAACAAGCAATAACAGACCAACAGATAACAATTTAAAGCAAAAACAAACCAAAGAAAGCGCTTTCAAGTATTAATTTGCGATGAGGATTAAGTGATTAACCCGTCGCGCCGTGACGAAAACATGATTGAAATCGCTTTCAGTGCGGAACTTTTAATTTTCTGATGTGTCGCCGTTCTGATGAATATGGGTCTGAGGAATCCGATCTGGTGGGGGAAAATAACCCGATAAAGTGCGGGATATATTTCAAGGAAGATTAGGTGAATCCCAAAATAACACGCCCCCGTGAGCATGCTCACGGGGGCGAAATTTAAAATACGAAGGCAATCCGGCTACAGCCTATTTTCCCAGCTTTTCAACCAGGCCAGCGCCGCAACCTCAGGCTCATCTTCCAGTGTCGCGTCTATCTCCAGACGCGGCACCAGGGCGTCGGCAGCCAGCTCCTGCAGCAGCTCATCGAGCCTGCGTCCGGCTCCGCAGAAATGCTCATAGCTGCTGTCCCCCATGGCGATGAGGGCATAACGCCATCCCTTCATATAAGGAGCGCGATCGGCCAGGGCCGTGGCGAAGGGTTGCAGATTGGGAGGAATATCCCCCTGCCCCGTGGTGGCGCTGACGATCAGCAAGAAGCGGGACGCGTCTATGTCAGTCAGCTCGGCTTCGTCGAAGAGCTGGCAGACATGCCCCTGGGCCTGCAGGTGATCCCGCAGTGTCTCGGCCACCAGCATGGCCGAGCCGTAGACGGTGCCGACCAGGATATCGATCTCGGCCATCAGCGGCTCCTCGAGCGAAGGAGAGGGCCCGACTCTGGCACTGCGCCCGGAGTCTTGGCCCCGGACAGGGTCTGGGTGTGCGGGGTTGCTAGCGGGGTATCTCGTTGAGCCATAAGTGGTTCCTCTGACAGACGTGGCCTACAGCATGCCACAGCCCGGTCAGAGGCCACAAATGATGACAGGTATCAGGCGCCGTAGTCGCTCTCGCTGGCGGGCCACCCCAGCCTGGCGAACAGGCCCAGCACTTCCGGGCCGAGTGGCGCCTGGATCCGCATCGGCACCTTGAGCACAGGATGCTCGAAGCTCAAGCGGTGGGCGACCAGCAGCAGCCGCTCGCAACCATAGTGCTCGCGAAAGAAGCGATTATGGCGGCCATCACCATGGGTGGTGTCACCGACGATGGGGTGGAACAGGTGATCCAGATGACGACGCAGCTGGTGCTTGCGGCCCGTCTTGGGGAAGAGCCTAACCAGGCTGTAGCGACTGGTGGGATGCTTCTTGGAGACGGCGTGGGGCAGCTCGACCCGATGCAGACGACGAAACGCCGTCACCGCCTCCTGGGCGGGGCGATCGGGGTCGCTCATGGCATCGGCTATCTTGTCCAGCTGCTCCTTGAGGGGGTAGTCGATCAGCCCCTGCTCCGGGGCCCAGCCCCGCACCAGGGCCAGGTACTCCTTGTGCACCCGACGGGCGGCAAACGCCTCGGTCAGGGTCCGGGCCACCGCCGGATCCAGCGCAAACAGCAACACCCCGGAGGTGGGCCTGTCCAGCCGGTGCACGGGGTAGACGTGACGCCCCCCGATGAGATCCCGGGTCATCTGCATGGCGAAACGGGTCTCGGCCTTGTCGAGCCAGCTGCGATGCACCAGCAGGCCCGACGGCTTGTTGACCGCCACCAGCCAGTCATCCTGATAGAGCAGGGTCAGTTTCATGCCGTCACCCGGGTATCGCCAATGCAGCGCGCCGCGGCCAGGGCCCGTGGCTGGGCAGGCAGGGTATTGATCATTGATCCACCACTTTTCCGGTCAGCAACAGATCGAAACGACCGATGAGGCGCAGCAGGCCGGCCACCTCGGCCAGCTCGTCCTTGTAGGCTTCGCTCGCCATGGGATAGAGGGATACGCTGGTGGGCAGCGGCGCCTGCAGCAGCACCAGCTGCTCCATGCGCGGTATCAGCACGAACTGCAACCATTGATCGAAGCTCAGGGTATCGACGCAAAACGGCAGCTCGCTCGCCAGCGCCTCTGCCCCAGGATGCTCGGCTTGCCAGCGTTCGAGGCGTTGCAACTCGGCGGTGAGTTCACCCAGCAGACCGGCGACCAGCAAATATTGATTCATCTCGTCCTCTTCCTCGTCTCGACGTCCATCCCGCTGCCAGAGGGCAGGGATCCCGTCTTCTTCAAACATGCGTGCCAAAAAGGGGCGTTACTATACACCGCCCCCGGGGTGGCTACCATGCTGCCATCACTTTCATGGCACGCACCTGCACCACTGGCTATCTGATGCAGCCTCCTTATAATCGCCCGCATCACATTTTGCCGGATGCCCTCATGTCTGCCATCAATACCCTGACCGAATTTCTGACCCAGGCCGAGACCCAGTTCCAGCTGTTCGACATGGGCCGCCAGGTGCGCCCGCTGGCGAGCGATCTCTTCGTTCGCATCGAACAGCAGCAGGAGCCCTACCCCTGGCCACTGCAACAGCATGCCTGGCTCGGTGTGCACTTCTTCCAGCCAGCCGAATCCAGGCACTACCTCTGGTTCCTCAAGTTTGCCCTCGACGAGCATGGCCTGCTCATCGCCAGCGGCCCCAAGCACTTCATGGATCAGGTGGTCGAGACCCTGGGCTACAAGCTCACCGGCGATCTGGACGAGGAGAAGGCGCAGCGACTGGCCGACAACCCCTACACCTTCCGGCCGGCCGAGGCCAAGATGGCCAGCCTGCATGCCAAGCTGGCCCGTCAGCTGGAGCAGGCCCCTTCCGCCTACTACGAGGCCCTCTGCCACTACCTGGCGGCGCCAGGGGAAGAGGGGTGGCAGGCCCTGGGGCTGCAAGGCTTCGCCGATCTGGCGGAGCGGTTGCAGGATGAACGCAATCTGGCCCTTGTGTGCAAGGCGCTGCCCAGGCTGCCTCTGGAGCCGCTCTACGCCCTGTGCCAGAGCCTGGAAAACGCCCCCCTGCCGCCGGCGCTGCAGGGTGCCCTGCTCGAGCGCATCGGCAAGGAGCAGGAGTGCGCCGACCCCAATGCCGAGACCCTGGCCTACCTGTGCCGGGCGCTGGCCTCCTGCTCCGGCAATGCCTTGCGCAGCAACAAGCTGCTGACCCTGCTGCACACCCGGCCAAGCCCGGCCCTGCTGCTCGCCATCGCAGGCCGTCTCTGGCCCGATCTGAAAAACCCCGAGCTGCTCGGACTGTTTCTGGAGCAACTCGCCCTGCAGCCCACCCAGTTCTTCAATCAGGTCTTTGCCGAGCTGGTGACACTGCCCGCCCTGCGCAATGATATGCTGGCAAGACTGCGTGACCCCGAGCGCAGCGAGGCCCTCGGCCAGGCCATAGGCCGACTGTTCGCCTCGGTATAACCACTCTCGGTGCGGCCGTGCTCTCCCCGGGAAGCACGGCCCAGGCCATACATCACAGAAGGAACCCGCTGATGGGAGAAATGCTTGGAATCTTGCTGCTTGGCGCCATCGGCTGGGCCTTCTGGCAACAACGCCGCCAGGCGGAGCTGGCCTGGCAATATATGCGGCGCTACTGCCAGCACCACGATCTGCAACTGCTGTCGCTGGCCCGCACCCATCGCGCCCTTGGGCACAAGCCCCTGCGCCTGCTGACCTATTACCAGTTCGAGTTCTCCAGCGACGGGGAGAGCCATTACCAGGGCCAGCTCTGCATGCAGGGCCTGCATGTCGCCGGGGTCGAGCTGCCGCCCCATCGCCTCCCCTCCTAGCCCATGGGGCAAGGCCGTGGCGGCTGGCTATAATTCTCGACAATCGCCCTTCAAGGAGACTCGAGATGGAATTGCTGACCCATGACATGCCTGCCCTTTTCGCCCAGCTGGGCCTGGCCAATGACGAGATAAGCCTGCACCGCTTCATCCGCGAGCACCATCTGGACAACCAGACCCTGCTGCCGGAGGCCAGCTTCTGGAGCCCCTCCCAGGCCGTGTTCCTGCGTGACGCGCTCTGGAACGACTCCGACTGGTCCGAAGCCATCGATCAACTGGACGTGATGCTGCGCCAGGCAAACTGAGCCGGCCCGCGTCCCCCGCTTTCCCGAGGGCCGGGGTTTGAGCTCTGTGCCACCCATCAGATCTCCCCCTGGCTTCTCCACCTCAACAATCTGGGCCTCCCCCCTTAGCTCCGCTTTCCTGATGGGCAGGCTTTGATTAAGCTCTGTGCCACCATCCGCAAGCAGCAAGAGCGCCGCGCAGGAGCCAAGATGTCAGCCCAAGAGATCATCCAGATAGCCAACGAACTGAGTGCCAGGGGGATCACCCCCTCCACCGCCATGGTCAAGGCCCGCCTCAGTCACCCCGTGCCCATGGCCGAGCTGCTCAAGGTGTTGAGCCAGTGGAAGCAACAGCCCCAGTCGGCAGACCCGGTCCCGGCCAGCGCCCCCACCGTTGCCGCCCGGGCCCAGGCCGTCGATTTGCAACAGCTGGGCGAGCAGCTCAATCGCCTCGAGCAGAAGGTCGATCGCCTGACCGCACTGCTGCTCAAACAGCAGCAGGATTGATGGCTCCCCATGTATATCCTCGAACTCAATTTTGAATGCTACCGTGACACCTCCCTCGGCGAGGCCGAACCGGCCATCGTCAACTACCTCGACATGCTGCGCTACCAGGGGCAGATCCTGGGGCGGGAGTTTCCCACCAGCATGCAGGATGGTTGCTTCGTCAGCCGGGTGGTCTGCCCGGAGCGGGACAGCCTGCACCCGGACAACCAGAGCGAGCAGGTCGCGCTGGCCGAACAGGGCCTGCACCAGGCGGGGCTGCTGGCCCCCAAGCCCCAGCTGCTCGGCATGGATCTGCTCTCCGACAGCACGGATCCTTGCGGCGAGCAGGGAGAACGGCCGAGCTGGATGCTGCTCTACACCAGCTTTGTGCACACTTGCTCTCCCTTGCGCTGCGGCGATCATTTCGCCCCCATTCCGCTCTACCGCCTGCCTGCCATCGCCAACGGCGACCACAAGCAGATCATCAAGTGGCAGGAGGATTGGGAGGCCTGCGATCAGCTGCAGATGAACGGCTCCATCGCCGAGCACGCCGTGCTGCACGAAATCGGCGAGGTGGGCAGCCGCCTGCAGCGCCGGGGCAGCGATCTGGCCAGACGGCTGGAGGGGCTCTGCGGGATCCCGACCTACTACTACCTCTACAGGGTCGGCGGCCTGAGCAAGGCGGCGGAGTTGGCACGCCCCTGCCCGGGCTGTGGCAACGACTGGGCACTGGCAGCGCCATTGCACGAGATCTTCGACTTCAAGTGCGATCCCTGCCGGCTGGTCTCCAACCTCTCCTGGGACTTCAAGGACTAGCTCCGCCTGCGCCGTTCATCCCATGAAAGAAGGGCCTTGCCAGATGGCAAGGCCCTTCTTTCATGCTTGGCTAGGGAAAACGGGTCTGTTTACTGCGGCAAGGTTTCCAGCCGTGCGAGGAAGGCCGGCAGGGAGGGGGCCAGCACCAGCCGACGACCGGAATCCAGCCACTCCAGCCACACCTGGCCGCTCTCGTTGTCGAGCGACACCAGCGTCATCTCGTTGCGGGTGGTGGCGATGAAGAGCGACGGCGTGCGCTTGAGTTTGCGCAGCATCAGCAGGTGGCCGATGAGGTTCTCCTTGAGCAGATCCAGATCGGCCTCGTTCCATGGCAGTATGAGTTCGATGCGCAGTCCCTTGTAGGAGCAGGGGAGCGGGCGGCTGAACCAGTGGCCAAACAGGGCAAGGGCGCTCGGGTGCAGGGTCAGCTCGAGGGCATCGGCCATGGCCGCAAAGTCGGCGGGCACAGGGCGCCGGTGGGGACGCCAGGCCACCCGACCCTCTCTGGGCTCATCTAGCTCGCAGGGGGAGCGCCAGTCGGCCTCCCACTCGCACAGAGGCAGCCCCCGCCTCGCCTCGCCATCGCGCTGCCAGCGTAAAAAGAACTGCTCCAGGGCAGACAGGACTTGATCCGACATCGATATTCCCCACAATAGCGGCCTCTGATCGCCGCAAGAACCTGACCGAAAAATCCGGGCATTGCACCATCAAACCCTTTATCAGACAAGCGTGAGCAAACAAGCATGAGCAAACAAGAGAGATACGCAGGCGCCAGCGCGTTGCAGGGCCTGAGCCTGGGGCAGCAGTCTGCCTACATCAGCCAGTACACCCCGTCCCTGCTGCAACCCGTGCCACGCAGTCTGAATCGCGACGATCTCGGCCTTGGCGAGACGCTGCCCTTCCAGGGTTGCGACGTCTGGACCCTGTACGAACTCTCCTGGCTCAATGCCAAGGGCAAGCCCGTGGTTGCGCTCGGCGAAGTGGCCGTGCCCGCCACCAGCCCTAACCTCATCGAATCCAAGTCGTTCAAGCTCTACCTCAACTCCTTCAACCAGACCCGCTGCGACTCTCTGGCGGCGGTGCAGGCACTGCTGGCCAAAGACCTGAGCGCCTGTGCCGGGGCAGAGGTGAGCGTCACCCTGTTCCCCCTCGATCAGGCCCCTCACCAGATAGCGCTGCTGCCGGGTGAGTGCATCGACGAGCAGGACATCGAGATCGACAGCTACGAGTTTGACCAGACCCTGCTGCAAGGGGCCGCAGAGGCGGACATAGTGGAAGAGACACTGCACAGCCATCTGCTCAAGTCCAACTGCCTGGTCACCAGCCAGCCGGACTGGGGATCCCTGGTGATCCACTATCGCGGCCCGCGTCTCAATCGGGAGAAGCTGCTGCGCTACCTTATCTCCTTCCGCCAGCACAACGAGTTCCACGAGCAGTGCATAGAGCGCATCTTCATCGATCTCAAGCACTTCTGCGCCCCGCAGCAGCTGACCGTCTATGCCCGCTATACCCGCCGCGGGGGCCTGGACATCAACCCCTTCCGCAGTGACTGGGAGCCGGTGCCCGCCAACCTGCGCCTCATCCGCCAGTAAAGCCGGCGCCACAAGCCGGGGGATCAGGCCCATCACCCATGTCAGCAATGAACTCTGGACGGGCGGGGGTGGGCTTGGATAACATGCCTGCACCTCCGTGCCGTTCTTAATCCAATGAATCAACTGTTTTTTCTGGCAATGATGATGTCCTCCCTGTCGGCTCCGGATCTGGATCTGGCCAAGGAGCAGTTGTCTATCGATCTGCAGCAGGCACAGACCCTGGTGCTGACCGATCCCGCCAGATGTGTCCAGATTGCCACCTCCTTCCTCGAACGCACGGCCAATAACCCCAAGCAAATCATCAGCAACCGCCAGGAATACGGCTATCGTGAGCCGATCCTGAGCTATGGCACTGCGACCCAGACCACGGGGGCCTACCTGCTCCAGGGCGAGTGCCTGCAACAGCTGGGACAGAGCCAGCCGGCCCAGGACGCCTTCGACAAGGGCATCGCCATGGCCGAGAAGGAGCAGCAGTTCGAGCTGCAGGCCCATGGCCTCTATCTCAAGATCCGCAGCCGGGAGATGCAGGAGCATGCCCCTGGCGCCAGCACGATGGCGCTCGAACAGCTGGACAAGCTGCTGACCAACCCCGGCCTCAAAGAGAGTCAGCTGCAGGTATACAGCCGACTGCTGCACGTCAACGCCAGCATGGCGGGGCGGCAGTTCGATCTGGCCAAACGCCAGCTGACCGAGGCGCGTCAATGGGCAGAGCAGGCCAAGAATCCCCTGGCCAGGGCCTGGGTCAGCGCCGTGGGAGGGGATCTCTATCAGGCGCTCGGGCAGCCCCAGCTCGCCCTCGGGGAGTACATCGACGCCCAGCAGCAGGCCAGGAATCTGCAGGATCCCCTCTTCCTCGGCCTGCTGTCGAACCAGATGATCAGCCTCTATCAGGCGGAGCAGGAGCCGCAAAAAGCGCTGCAGTATGCCAACGAGGCGGCCAACTACTTCCATGCCCTCGGCAACCCCTCCCTGCTGAGCGACGCCCTGATAGTCCTCGCCCGCCTCAACCGGGATCAGGGAGAGATGAACATGGCGCTGGTCTACTTCTTCAACGCCCTGGATCTGCTGGACGAGAGCAAGAACCGCACCCGCATCGCCCACCTCAAGTTCGAGATAGGCAAGACCTACCTGCAGACCGGCAACCTGACCCTGGCCCGCAACTACCTCAATGCGGCGCGCCAGTCCCACGAGCTGGGGGACGACAAGGAGTCGCTGATCGATACCCTGTTGCTGCTGGGGGAGCTGCACCTCAAGCAGCAGGAGGCGGGCATTGCCATCCTGCAGCTGGAGAATGCCCTGACCCTGGCCAACCGGATTGGCGACATCCGCCGCCAGTTTGAAATCTTCCGGCTGCTCGCCATCGCCTACGAGCAGAAGGGCTACCTCCAGCAGGCCCTCGAGAGCTACAAGAACTATCACCAGCGCAGCGAGCTGGTCCGCCAGCAGCAGCTCGATCTGGAGCAGGAGGCGGTCCGCGACAACTACGCCCAGGTGGAGCGCGCCCAGCAGGTCAAGGAGCTGGAGCAGCGCCTCGACCAGAGCCAGCATCAGCAGGAGCGCTATCTCTGGACCAGCGTCAGCACTGGCCTGCTGCTGGTCCTGTTCATCTACCTCTTCTTCACCCTCTGGCTCAAGCTGCGGGTCGCCCGCCTCAATGCCAGACAGCTGGGGGAGGCCCTGCTCATCGAGCCGCGCAGCGGCCTGGCCAACTGGCAGCGACTGATGAGCCGCTGGCCGCGCGAGATGGCCAAGCGCCAGCAAAAATCCGATCGCTGGTACCTGAGCGAGCGCCCCACCAGCGAATTTGACGACAAGCTCCACTACCTGCTGTTCCGGGTGCCCTTCTTGGTCAACAGCCTGGAGCAGCATGGATATCAGGTCAGCCGCGAGATTGAGCAGGCCTTCGGCCACTACATCAATCAGCTGACCCCCCAGGATGGCCGCATCTACGATCTGCGCGAGGGACACCTGCTCTATGTGGTGCCCCAACGCCACGTGGCCCAGCTGCACCAGCTGGCACAGGAGCTGCTGGACACCCTGGCCGCCTTCCCCTGCGACTACCCGCTGGACAGGCACATCAGCCTCGGCATCGTCAGCCATCCCTTCCTGCCCAAGGCGGCCATGGCCCTCGATCATCACGGCCTGTTCGACCTCTGTTATCTGGCGCTCTCGGGGGCCATGCAACTCAGTGAAAAATACCAGCAGAGCGTCTGGCTGGAGCTGGCAGCCATCGATTGCCAACAGGCCGCATTTTTTAATGGCGATGTGTGGCAATGCTGCTTGATGGCAATTGACAAGGGACTGGTAAAAGTAAATTCTTCTCATGAAAAGCAATGGGTTAATTGGCTTTTGCTTTCACGGACGAAAGTGCCGGATAACCCATAACAAAAAGGTACTCAACGGGGTCTTTCATTGGCTTACTGTTGCTGGACGACACAAAAACGATAATGACAACAGGGCGACCTGAACAATGAATGATATCGCTGCCGTAACAGGACAACTGGCAAGACTCAGGGAATCCCTTCAGCAAAAACAGCAGGAGCTCGATGGCATGGCCACGTTCTCCGATGCCGAACGCACCCGCAGCATCCAGTTCATCGGCAAGCTGATGCAGGCCTGCCGTGGTCACGATCGTGAACTGGACAGCCGGCTCGCCAAGCTCAAGCAGAAGCTCGATGGCAACCCTCCCCTCTCCTCGCTCGACGCCGATCTCGCCGTCATCGAGAAGCTGTTGCAGCAACATGGCCACGCCATGGAGGAGTCCATCAGTCTGACCCGGGCCGCCATCGAACTGGGCAGCAAGCAGCTCAAGTCCTTGAAGGGCTTTCCGGAAGATACCCGTCGCTCCCTCAAGGAGTTTCTCGCGAGCCCCGAGGGCTATGGCATAGGCGATCACCAGAGGAAGGTGATCCGCTTGCTGGAGTTCTACCAGCAGGCCATCAAGATCCAGCTGCTGCCACGCCAGCCCCTGCTCGCCCCCGAGATGGCCACCGAGCTCTCCAACCCGGTGCCCACCGACTCCTTCGATATCAAGGCCCACGCCCAGATCTCCGATGAGCTGCAGCGGCTCATCACAGAGCTCGACTTTGCCGGCGCCGTGGGGGAGAGCCTGGCGGACATCCGTCGCCAGCTGCTGGGGGGGATCACCCCGCCCCTGCTGGCGGAGATCTGCCTGCAGATCATCGAGCTCATCATAGAGGGGACCCGGGAGGAGCGTAAATCTTCCCAGGCCTTCCTCAGCTCCCTCAACGAGAGCCTCTCGGCGGTGCACTTCAACTTCACCGAGTCCCTGGACGAGGGGCGGGCGCTGCAAAATGCCGCCCACCTCAGCGGCCAGGCGCTGGAGCGAGAGCTCGCCGCCATCGATCGCACCATGGCGACCCACAACTCCCCGCAGTCCCTCAAGGGAGCCATCTCCAGCCATCTGGACACCATACGCCGCCTGCAGCAGGAGCGGGAGGCCATGGCCGGCCGCGAGCGTCACCTGCTCACCCACCTCTCCAACATGGAAGCCAAGCTGCGGCTGATGAAGGAGGAGACGGCCGAGTACAAGAAGCGGCTCACCATCCAGAAGCACAAGCTGTTCCTCGACAGCCTGACCCAGGTGCACAACCGGGCGGCCCTCGACGAGCGGCTCGAGCTCGAGTACAAGCGTTGGCTGCGGTACGGCACCCCGCTGTGTCTGGCCATCATCGACATAGACCACTTCAAGAACATCAACGACAACTACGGCCACATGGCCGGGGACAAGGCCTTGAAGGTGGTCGCCAAGGCCCTGCAGAACGCCTTGCGCGACACCGACTTCATCGCCCGCTTCGGTGGGGAGGAGTTCGTGGTATTGCTACCGAACATCAATCCGGACAAGTTCCAAAAACCCCTGGAGAACCTGCGCCAGACGGTCAAGAGCATTCCGTTCAGGTTCAGAGACGCCAGGGTCGAGATCACCATCTCCATCGGCGCCACCCTGTTTCGCGAAGGGGACCACACTACGGACGCATTCGAGCGCGCCGACAAGGCACTCTACAGCTCCAAGAATCTGGGCCGGGATCAGGTCAATCTGGCCTGATCCCGGGTTGAACTGCGGCTAAAAAACAGGCAAACGCACCGCCCCCCTATTCCCCTGCCCCACCCCTTGCCTCTACTATCGAACTCGAGGGATGCCATGGCATCCCGTTTTCTCCCCAGGGAAAGCACAACGATAACAAGCGAGTGAAAGGGGAAATTATGATTACACACATCAATCCCGTGGGCAGCATGGACCTGCTGTCCCAACTTGAGGTGGATCGCCTCAAGCAGACCGCCTCCAGCGATATCTATCAACTGTTTCGCAACTGCTCGCTGGCGGTGCTCAACTCCGGCAGCCACACCGACAGCTCCAAAGAGATACTGGAGCGCTTCAAGTCCTTCGATATTCATGTGATCCGGCGCGAGCGCGGGGTCAAACTCGAGTTGTTCAATGCTCCCGAGCACGCCTTCGTCGATGGCGAGATCATCCGCGGCATCCAGGAGCACCTCTTCTCCGTGCTGCGCGACATCCTCTATGTCTCGACCCAGCTGGAGTCCAATCGCCTAGTCAACCTGACCAACTCCACCCACATCTCCAACGTGGTGTTCGCCATACTGCGCAACGCCAAGGCGATCCTGCCCGGCGCCGATCCCAACCTAGTGGTCTGCTGGGGCGGTCACTCCATCAACGAGGTGGAGTACCAGTACACTCGTGCCGTGGGCAGCGAGCTGGGCCTGCGGGAGCTCAACATCTGCACCGGCTGCGGCCCGGGTGCCATGGAAGGGCCCATGAAGGGGGCCGCCGTCGGCCACGCCAAGCAGCGGGTGCGCAACGGCCGCTATATCGGCCTCACCGAGCCCTCCATCATCGCCGCCGAGCCGCCGAACCCCATCGTCAACGAGCTGGTGATACTGCCGGACATCGAGAAGCGGCTGGAGGCCTTCGTGCGCCTGGGCCACGGCATCATCATCTTCCCGGGCGGGGTCGGCACCGCCGAGGAGCTGCTCTATCTGCTCGGCATCATGATGCACCCGGCCAACGAGCGGCAGCCCATGCCCATCATACTGACCGGTCCTAAGGAGAGCGCCGACTACTTCCGCGCCATCGACGACTTCGTCAAGGCCACCCTGGGTGAGCCGGCCACCAGCCTCTACCGCATCATCGTCGGGGATGCCCCGGAAGTGGCGCGGGTGATGAAGGAGGCGATGCCGAAGATCCGCGAGTACCGAAAATCCGTGGGGGATGCCTACTCCTTCAACTGGTCCCTGCGCATAGAGCCGGAGTTCCAGCTGCCGTTCGAGCCGGATCACGCCAGCATGGCGAGCCTGGATCTGCACCGCAACCAGCCGCCCCAGCTGCTGGCGGCGAACCTGAGGCGCGCCTTCTCCGGTATAGTGGCGGGCAACGTCAAGGAAGGGGGCATTCGCGCCATCGAGAAGAAGGGCCCCTTCAAGCTGCACGGCGACAAGGAGCTGATGCACCTGATGGACAGGCTGCTGGAGAGCTTCGTCAGGCAGCAGCGGATGAAGCTGCCTGGCAGCCAGTACATTCCCTGCTACGAAATCGTGAAATAAGGGCGCAGCGCCCGTGATGACAGGAGGGGCCCCAGGCCCCTCCTCCACTTCCCGGCCCTGGCGCCCGGGGTTAGCATGACGCCCATCCCTTGTTACAATGGGCCGTCCCGACCGCCAAGAGTGCTCCCTGCCATGCAACACCTCAGGCCACACCTGCTCATCATCGATGCCCTCAACCTCATCCGCCGCCTGCACGCGGTGCAGGCCCAGCAGGCGCTGACCCCGGCCCAGGCCCTGATCGCCACCCGCGCCAACCTCATCAATACCTGCAAGAAACTGCTGGCCGGCAGCGAGCCGACCCACGTCATCGCCGTGTTTGACGGCGAGGTGCACAGCTGGCGCAAGGAGATCTATCCGGCCTACAAGGAGGGGCGCACCCCCATGCCACAGGAGCTGAGGGAGGGGCTGGCCGACTTGCAGGACGCCTTCTGGGAGTGCGGTGTGGATGCCCTGCTCTCCCAGACCGACGAGGCGGACGATCTTATCGCCACGTTAGCCAGTGGAATTGCCCAGCACGGTGCCAGGGCCACCATCATCTCCACCGACAAGGGCTTCTGCCAGCTCATCTGCCCGCAGATCCGGGTGCGGGATTACTTCAACAAGCGCTGGCTGGACGAGGCCTTCGTCCGGCAGCAATATGGCGTCGCCCCGGCGCAGCTGGTGGACTTCTGGGCCCTGACCGGCATCGGCGGCTCCAACATCAAGGGAGTGCCGGGCATAGGGCCAAAGACGGCGACCCAGCTGCTGCAACAATACGGCGATCTGGCCGCCATGCTGGATGCCTGCTTGCAAGAAGACGCGGGCAAGCCTCTGCTCAAGCTGCGCCAGCACAAGGAGGAGGCCCTGCTGGCCCAGCGGCTGGTGCGGCTGCAGCGGGACATCCCCCTCGGTTTCAACCTGAGGGAGATCCGCTACCCGCCCGAGCCCGACTCGGGGGCGTGATCCCCGGCACACTATTCCCCAAAACAGGCCGTACCTGTTGACATAAATGGGAAAAATGTAAAGAAACATGGAGGAAGTGGTGCAAAAATGGTATAAAACCGCCGAATCCTCCCCCTCTGTTCCCTAGAAGTGGATACGTCTCATGTCAAAAAGAAAAATTACCGTCATTCCGGGCGACGGCATAGGCCCCAGCATCATCGAATCCGCCATCCAGATCCTGACCCACGCCGGCTGTGATTTTGACTATGACTACGCTGATGCCGGCCTGGTCGCGCTGGAGAAGCACGGCGAGCTGCTGCCCCAGTCCACCCTCGATTTGATTGAGAAGAACAAGGTCAGCCTCAAGGGCCCCCTCACCACGCCGGTCGGCGGCGGCTTCACCTCCATCAACGTCTCCCTGCGCAAGAAGTTCAACCTCTACGCCAACGTGCGCCCGGTGATCTCCTTCAAGGGCACCAGGAGCCGTTACGACAACATCGACATCATCACGGTGCGTGAAAACACCGAGGGCATGTACTCGGGCGCCGGCCAGAAGCGCAGCGATGACAACCAGAGCGCCGAGGCGATGAGCATCATCACCCGCGACGGTGCCGAACGCATCGTCACCTTCGCCTTCGAGCTGGCGCGCCAGGAAGGGCGCAAGAAGGTCACCATCATCCACAAGGCCAACATCCTCAAGTCCACTTCGGGCCTGTTCCTGGAAGTGGCGCGCGAGGTAGCTGCCCGCTATCCGGATATCCAGAACGAAGAGATGATAGTCGACGCCGCCTGCATGAATCTGGTGATGTACCCGGAGCGGTTCGATGTCATGGTCACCACCAACCTGTTCGGCGACATCCTCTCGGATCTCTGCGCCGGTCTGGTGGGTGGCCTAGGGATGGCCCCAGGTGCCAACATAGGTGAGGGCGCCGCCATCTTCGAAGCGGTGCACGGTTCGGCGCCGGACATCGCCGGCAAGAACATCGCCAACCCGACCTCGGTGATCCTCGCCTCCATCCAGATGCTGGAGTACCTGGGCATGCAGGACAAGGCCGAGCGCATCCGCGAGGCAGTGCGGGCGACCATCGAGTCCGGCGATCGGGTGACCCGGGATCTGGGGGGCACGGCCTCCACCAGCGAATTCACCCAGGCCATCATAGACCGTCTATAAATCATATCTAACTGATTGATTTAAAAAGGGAGCTTCGGCTCCCTTCGTTTTATACCGGATCCCCCTATCTCCCTTGTCAGATGAATACTATGTTCATATGAAGGATAAGGAGATCCATCATGCGTGCTACTTTCATCTTGCTGATCTTCAGCAGCAGTACCATGGCATTAGACAGGCCCATCGACAACGCCTGGTTGACACCGCCCCCTCAGCACGAGCCGCCGGCCAAGCAGACCTGGCAGTCCACCATAGACACCAACGACCTGCTCAAGAGCCCCAAGCCGCTCTCCCTCGGCGTGGACATCATGACCGACAGCAACGGCACCCAGCGGGTCACGCCCTACCAGAAACTCAATCTGACGGCCGAGAAGAGCGTGAGCCTCTCCTTCGAAAAGCACAAACCCAGGATCAAGTTCAACGCCGGTGGCCTCAATACCTCGGTCAAGCTCCGGGGGGACGGCGTCAAGATGCAGTTCAACCCCACCGACAAGACCATTCCGCTTCAGATCGAGCTCAAGATCACCGATGACGAGTCCATGATGCGTTTCGACTACCGCTTCTGATGACACCAGAAAACAAAAAACCGGACGGGGTCAGCCGTCCGGTTTTTATTTGGCGTCATACCAGGTGACGCGGGTGCCCTGCTCAGGACTTGGGTTCGAGCTTGGAGACCCAGAACTTGTTGTAGACGTGCACGGTGATTTCTTCCCGATCGTGGTAGAGCTGCTTGGCCTGGATCACGAACGCATTGTCGATCTCCTTGAGCATCTCCCGCAGCACCTCTATGTTGTGCACCGCCTCGGCATAGCGCTTCTTCATCGGCAGCTTGAGGTTGAACATGGCCTCCTGGCAGTCGTTCTCGCGGAACCAGTCGGCGATCATGTGAACCACCCGCGCCGGCTTGTCCACCATGTCGCACACCAGCCAGTAGGTGTTCTTCTTGCCTGGCCGCCAGACGAAGCCGTCGTCGCGAATGTGCTTGACCTGGCCGGTATCCATCAGGGACTGGGCCATGGAGCCGTTGTCCACCGCGGTCACCATCATGCCACGGCGCACCAGCTGATAGGTCCAGCCGCCCGGGCAGGCGCCCAGATCGACGGCCTTCATGCCGGAGGTGAGGCGCAGCTCCCACTCTTCCCGCGGCACGAACACATAGAAGGCCTCTTCCAGCTTGAGGCTGGAGCGGCTCGGGGCGTCCGGCGGGCAGCGCAGGCGCGGAATGCCCATGTGGAATTCGGAGTTGTTGAAGGAGTAGGAGTACCCCAGCAACAGGTGATCATTGGCCATGAAGAAGGCGTGGAACACCGGACGGTGCGGCGTCTCCTTCTTGGTCAGGATCTCGTTGCCACGCAGCGCCTGGCGCAGCGGCACCGTGAACTTGCGGCAGAAGGCAGAGAGCTCCTTCGCCTCGTTGGTATCGGCCGTTTCCACCCGCAGATCGCCACAGATGGCATAGTCACGGGTCGCCTCTATGATGGGGGAAACCCGATCGGAGAGGTCCAGATCCTTCAGCTCATGGGTCACCACCAGCATCTGGCGGATGAAGATGAGCTCACGGAACGGCAGCTTGCGTGCCAGCAGATCCGCCTGCTCCTCGTCATACAACTCGAAAATCACGTAACCGCTGTCGTCCTTGACCCGGGCGAAGCCGTAGCACTGCATGTTGCTGGCTCGTTCGGTGATCTCTGCCGCCGCCTCTTTCTCAAAACCCGGGCGGCAATAAAGCAGCAGATTATTCATTTTTTCCTCCAAGACGACAGCCGGCCCATATCAGAGCCGCCCATCCCAACATAAAACAGAGGCCACCGGCCGGGGTGATGAGCCCCAGCCCCTTGCTGCCAAGCAGCACCATGGCGTAAATACTGCCGGAGAATCCCAGGATCCCCAGCACAAAGGCCGTGCCGGCAAAGGTAATCACCTTGCTGCGCACGCCGCACCACCCCAGCACCAGCAGGGCCAGGGCGTGAAAAAACTGATACTGCACCGCGGTGTTGAACGCCGCCAGTAGTGAAGGGGCTATGCCGGTCGCCGCCAGCCCGTGAGCCCCATAGGCTCCCAGCATGGTGGCCGTCAGGCCGAAACAACCCGCCAGCACCAGCCAATGTCGATGGACTTGCATCCTCTCTCCTCGTTCTCTGCGCGTGGCCATCCCTTCAGACGCAGCGGGACGGGGTCGCCGCGATAAACCCCTTGATCCGCTCCGCAGCCTGTCGCAGGTTCTCCTGCTCGCTCACGCCGCTGGCCTTCCTCGGCTTGAAGCCATGATCCCCATCGGTCAGCCAGTGGACCGATACGGCGGGGGAGAAGGGGAAATCGGCCAGCTCGGCGCGAGAGCCAAAGGTGTCGCGCTCCCCCTGCAGCAGCAGGGTCGGCGTCGTGATCTGCTTGAGCACCTCACCCCGCCAGCGGTCGGGGCTGGCCGGGGGGTGGAAAGGATACCCGAGAATGAGCAATCCTGCAGCATTCATCTCGTCGCCCCCTTCGTGATAGAGCTCGGCCGCCATTCGCCCCCCCATGGACTTGCCCGCCAGAAACAACCTGGGGTGGGCAAACGCGCGCACCATCTCGCGCCAGTGGGCGAGCAGCACGGGCTGCCGGTCCGGCGGCCTGCGCTTGCCGTCCAGGGCCCGCCTGCTCATGTAGGGAAAGTTGAAGCGCACCACCTCGATATCCGGCCCCGCCAGCAGTCGCGACAGCTCGGCGAGAAAGGCATGATCCATGCCGGCGCCCGCGCCGTGGGCCAGCAGAATGCGAACGGGGGCGTCGCTCGCCCCCTCTCTTGTCACATCCATCCCCTCAGGCATCGGCGAGACGAGCCCGGCGACGGGCCTCCTCCTGCTCCACCAGCTCCAGCATCCAGTCGCGGAAGGCCACTATCTTGCCCTGATCGGACTGCTGCTCCTGGCACACCAGGTAGAAGGCATTCTTGCTCACCAGCACCTGCTCGAACGGGCAGATGAGGCGGCCCGCCTCGATCTCGGGCTGGGCCAGCACGCTGTGACCGAGCGCCACCCCCTGACCGTGGATCGCCGCCTGGATCACCATGGTGGAGTGGCTGAAGATGGGCCCCTGGTTGACGTTCGGGGCGTCGATGTCGAGCTGGCGGAACCAGGCCTTCCAGTCGCGTCGGGAGGTGTCGTGCAGCAGGGTGTGCCTGGTCAGATCCTCCGGGGTGCGCAGGGGCTTGGGGCCGGTCAGCAGCAGGGGGGAGCAGACCGGGATCAGATACTCGGTGTGCAGCTTGTCAGAGCGCAGCCCGGGCCAGTTGCCACGGCCGTAGTAGATGGCCACGTCCACGTCGTCGGTCAGGGAGCCCTCGTCCATGTCCACCGCCTTGATCCGCACATCGATGTCGGGGTGGCGCTCGCTGAACTTCACCAGCCTGGGCACCAGCCACTGGATGGCGAAACTCGGCTGCAGGGAGACGGTGAGCGCCCCCTTGGCGCTGCGGGCCAGCAGCTTGTCGGTGGCCTCTGAGATGGAGGCGAAGATGTCCTTGATGTCGAGGAAGTAGCTCTGTCCCTCCTCGGTCAGCAGCAGGGAGCGGTTCTTGCGACGGAACAGCTTGATGCCGAGGTACTCCTCCAGCGCCTTGATCTGGTGACTGATGGCGGCCTGAGTCACAAACAACTCTTCTGCTGCGCGGGTAAAGCTTAAGTGGCGAGCCGCTGCTTCGAATGCTTTCAGGGCATTGAGCGGGGGTAAACGACGAGACATGACACCAGCCGACGATGAGTTTTTCTAATGGGGCGCATTATAAATTGTCGGTTGCGGGTCGACCAGTGAATAAACATAATTCGCCACGCAATCCGTTGCCATATGGCTCACACCTTCTCTTCCATGTTGGTTTACATGTGGTTTTTGTGAGTGGGCCGACAGCGATTGTGGTGTTGTGTTTCTTCCTCTGCGGGAAGAAGGGCTAAATCGGACCGATTTAACCCAGTCTGTCATCTGAATGTGTTTGGCGCCTCCGGTTGGATGGCGCCTTTTTTCTTATCTCTACACCCTGAACTGCCCCACCAGTTGCTGCTGCTTGTCCGCCAGTTGCGACAACTCGCGCCCGTTGTCGGCCGAGGTGGCCGCCTCGGCCCTGATGGTGTGGCTCACGTCGCGGATGTTGCTGACGTTGCGGTTGATCTCGTCCGCCACCCCGCTCTGCTCCTGGGCCGCCCTGGCTATCTGCTCGTTCATCTGATGGATGGTGGCCACCGCATGGATGATCTGCTCCAGCACGCTGACCGACAGCTCCACCTTGCCGAGGGTCACATCCGCCTGGCTGTGGCCCGTCATGATCGCCTTCACCACAGCCTCCGTGCCCGACTGCAACTCGGTGATCAGCGTCTGGATCTCGACGATGGCATTCTGGGTACGACCCGCCAGGTTGCGGACCTCGTCGGCCACCACGGCGAAGCCGCGGCCCTGTTCACCGGCCCGCGCCGCCTCGATGGCGGCATTGAGCGCCAGCAGGTTGGTCTGTTCGGCTATTCCCTGGATGACGATGAGGATGTCGTTGATGTTGTCGCTGTTGGCGGCCAGCCGCTCCACCACGGGCTTGGCGTCGCTGATCACCGCCATCAGCCTGGACATCGCCTGCTGGGTATCGGCGACCACGGACTTGCCCTCCTGGGCCGCCATGTCCGCCTGGTTGGCCGCGCTCACCGCCGAACTGGCATTGCCCGCGACCTGCAGGGCGGTGGCGCTCAGCTCCTCGAACGCCGTGGCCACCAGATCCACCTCCTGATACTGGGACTGCATGCCGGCACTGGTGCGCTCGGCCCCTTGCGCCGCCAGCGACGCGCTGGCCCGGGTGCCGGCCACGGTATCGATCACCTGGCTGATGGTGGACTGCAGCTTGTCCAGGAAGTTGTTGAACCACTTCGCCAGCTCGCCGATCTCGTCATCGCGACGCAGGTCGATCCGCTGGGTCAGATCCCCCTCGCCGCTGGCGATGTCCTTGAGGCGGGCCACCACGGTGCGGATGGGGGCGACGATGCGCTGGGCCATCAGCCAGATGCAGAGCAGGGCAAGGGCTGAGATGGCCCCGCCGATCAGCAGCTGGGTGGCGACGCTGCGCTGGGACTGGCCCTCCAGCTCATCCTGCAGTTGCAGGGCGGAGGCGAGCACCACGGCGCGGGGCAGTTCGATGTAGATGCCCCACTTGCGATCCGTCCCGCGCATGCTGACCGGCACGAAGGTCTGCAACAGGGCGCCATCCGGGCTCCAGCGCGTGACCACCTCCCCCTTGGCGAGCCAGCCGTTGAGATCCGCCGACAGCCCCTGCTGCTCCAGGGTATCCCCAAGGGCGACCTTGAACCCTTCGACCCCGGCCACCCGCCCCTCGTGACTGAGCAGCAGCACCTTGCCCTGCCCGTCATAGAGCGTCTTGTCCATCTCCTCCACCAGGCTCTGCAAGGTGGCCAGCGAGATGTCGACCCCCACCATGCCGAGCAGATTGCCCTCTTCCAGCAGGGGGGCCGTCACAGAGGTCATCAGCACCTGCCGGGTGCCCACCTCGTCCACATAGGGATCGAGCAGACAGAGGGCCTTGCTGCGAATGCTGCAGCTGTACCAGTCATTCTCCAGGCCGCCGTGCCCGGAGGGCTTGTCGTCGGCCAGCAGCGCCTCGTCCATCACCTCCAGGGTCACCTTGCCATCGACTCTGGCCCAGTAACTGGAGAAGCGCCCCTTGTCGTTAGCCCCGAGCGCGGTCGAGCCCTGATAGTTGTCGTCTTCACCATCGAGCTGGTTGGGTTCGAATACCGCATAGACCCCGAGCAGATTGGCCGACGACTCCGCCGCGTCCTGCAACTGCTGGTTCACGGCATTGCGCAGCGCCTCGGAGTGAACGAAGTTGTCCGCCGCGTTCTTGCGCTGGAACAGTATGCCCTCCGCCAGCAGGGTGGCCCTGAAATAGGCCTCGTCGAGGTAGCTGGTCACTCTGGCCGCCTGGGTGGACCCCATGGCCTTCATCCAGTTTTCTGCCGCGTGCTGCCCCTCCAGGGTGGTGGAGGTGAGCACCTGCTCCTGCATGCGGGCCGCGTTGAAGAGGGAAGAGGCGACCAGTGCGGCGGCACTGGCCAACAGACAGCAACCGGCGATCAGGGTGATCCGTCCCTGAACAGAAAGAGAACTCATGCCACATTTCCTAACGTCTACAGATGTGAACACTGTATCGGTTTTGGACACAAAAACTTAACTAAATCAGCTGAGATCCAGGCTCAATTGGTTGATCTCCCCCGCCCCTGGCAGACCGACCACCAGACCGAGCAGGCGAATGGGTTTTCCTTGAGACCGTTGCAGCCCCTCGTGCAGCAGATCGTGGAATCGGGTCGCCTGGTAGCTCCCCTTGCGATAGACGGTGGTCTGGTGGAAATCGGCAAACTTCAGCTTGATCCCCTGCCCCATCAGCGCCTCCGCAGGACAAGCCCTGGCAAAGCGCAGCTCCAGCTCGGGGATGAGCCGGCCGAGCACCTCCCGGCAGGCGGCTTCATCTAGCACGTCGCTGGCGAGGGTCGTCTCCACCCCTATGCTCTTGCGTATCCGCCGGGCCTGTACCGGCTGATCGTCATGTCCCCAGATGCGGCCAGCCAGCATCTCCCCGAGCTTGCCGAAACGGCTCACCAGCTCCTCGTTGCCGAGCTGGCGGGCATCCTCGCAGGAGTAGAGCCCGAGGGACTCCAGCCGCTCCGCCGTCTTGCGGCCTATGCCGGGCAGCTTGCCGAGGGGCAGCTGGCGCACGAACTCGTCCACCTCCTGGGGGCGGATGACGAACAGGCCGTCCGGCTTGCGCTGCTCGGAGGCAAGCTTGGCCAGAAACTTGTTCGGCGCCACCCCGGCCGAGGCGGTCAATCCCAGTTCGAGGACGATGGCGGCGCGGATCTCGGCCGCCATCAGAGTGGCGCTGCCGCCGCAGTGGGGGCTGTCGGTGACATCCAGGTAGGCTTCATCGAGGGAGAGCGGCTCCACCTGCTCCGTGTAGCGCAGGAAGATGGCCTGCAACTGGCGGGAGGTCTCCTTGTAGACGGCCATCCGCCCGGGGATCAGCACCAGCGGCGGGCAGAGTTTCCTGGCCAGGGCGCTCGGCATGGCGGAGCGCACCCCGAAGCGGCGCGCCACATAGTTGCAGGTGGAGATGACGCCGCGCCTGTCGGCCGAGCCGCCGATGGCCAGCGGCACCTCCCGCAGGGCCGGGTTGTCCCGCATCTCCACCGCGGCGAAGAAGCAGTCCATGTCGATGTGAATGATCTTGCGCATGCCAGAGTCTGTTGAGCCGTCGGCGCCTGCCGCATGGTTGGGTGCACCGCCGCTGTCGTGATGAGGCGGCGACACCACTGTATGAATAACCAGTCAAGGCCCCATGCTACCCCAGCCCTGTCATTTCTGCCAGCGCACGGGAGGAGAGGGACGGATAGACTCTCAAGGCACCATCCACATCAGACTCAAGGAGGAGAGATGAGAGCAATCTGGCCGGGACTCTGCCTGCTGCTGTTGCCGCTGACGGGCATGACCAAGGACCATCCGACCGCCGAGTGCAGCTGGCTGTTTGAGCGCATAGAGATACTGGAGAAAGCCATCAAGCAGGGGGACAAGCTGGGCACCAGGGAGGAGCTGGCAAAACGAAAGGCGGAGTTTCACAACAAGGCCTGCAGCCAGTACGACTACTGAGCGCCATGAAGACGCGAGCCGACCCAGGGTCGGCTCGCGTGCATTCGATGCACCCGCACGCGGGTGCTCGCCCTCAGAGGATGCGGTTGTCCACCAGCATCTTGCGACGGGCCTCTTCCTTGGCCATCTTCTTCTTGCGATTGTCGCAGGGCTCCGGGCAGTCGCACTCCTTCTCGATCCCTATGGTGCCAAGGCCGCCACAGGAGCCGGAGATGGTCTTCTTCTGGAAGATGTAGCCGATGGCCATGGCCACCACCACCACCAGAAACACCCCGAAGGTGATCAGAAAGATCTGCATGTCGTTACCCCTTACTTCTTGACCAGATAAGGCTTGAAGGCATCCGAGTAAGCCTCCTCGAAGCCCTCGTCCGTCTTGGTGATGACGAAGATGGCCAGACCCCGCTCCTTGGCATAGGCCAGGCTCTTCTGCGTTCCCATGACCGTCAGCGCCGTGGCCAGCCCGTCTGCCGTCATGCAGGAGGGGTGGATCACGGTGACCGACACCATGCGATGGGTGATGGGCTTGCCCGTCAGCGGATCCATGGTGTGGGAGAAGCGCTTGCCATCCAGCTCGTAGTAGTTGCGATAGTCCCCCGAGGTGGCGACGCCGTTGTCCCCTGGCACTATCACCTCCTGCACCGAGCCGGCATTGGCGGTCGGCTTCTCGATGGCGACGCGCCAGGGGTGACCCTTGCCGTTGACGCCATTGATCCGCAGCTCGCCGCCGATCTCCACCAGGTAGTTGCGCGCCCCCAGGGATTCCAGGTACTCGGCCACCTTGTCCACCCCGAAGCCCTTGGCGATGGCGGAGAGATCCACGTAGAGATCCGGGATGTCCTTTTGCAGGGTGTCGGCGTCGACCGAGGTTACCACATGCAGATTGCCGAGGCCCGTCTTCTGCCGGGTCTGGGCGATCAGCTCGTCGGATGGCACCTTGGTCGGCTTGGCATCCGGCCCAAAGCCCCACAGATTGACCAGGGGGCCCACGGTGACGTCCAGCGCCCCGCGGCTCTCGCGGCCAATGTGAATGGCCTCGGTCACCACCCGGGCTGTGTCACGGGAGACCACCACAGGGGTATTGTCCTTGTGCTGGTTGAAGCGCGACAGCTCGGAATCCGGGCGGTAGGTGGACATCTGATCGTTGACCCGTTCCAGCAGGACATCCACCTCGGCCTGAAGCTTGGCGGCATCCGTGACGGCGGCATCCGCCACCTTGATGGAGTAGTAGGTGCCCATGGTGCTGCCGGTGATGTGGATCTCCGGCTTGGATTGGACCGTTTGTTCCTGACCGCACCCAGTCAAGAAAAAGGCTAGCCCGAAGGCTAGCCAGGTCTTTACAACACTGTGCATGGATTAACCACCAAAGTCATCCAGGAGGATGTTTTCGTCTTCAACGCCGAGGTTTTTCAGCATGTTGATGACGGCAGCGTTCATCACGGGAGGTCCACACATGTAGAACTCGCAATCTTCCGGCGCCTCGTGGTTCTTGAGGTAGTTCTCGAACAAGACGTTGTGGATGAAGCCGGTGTAGCCATCCCAGTTGTCTTCCGGTTGCGGATCCGACAGGGCGACGTGCCACTGGAAGTTGTCGTTCTCGGCGGCCAGCATGTCGAAGTCCTCGACATAGAACATCTCGCGCTTGGAACGGGCACCGTACCAGAAGCTCATCTTGCGCTTGGACTTCAGGCGACGCAGCTGGTCGAAGATGTGGGAACGCATCGGCGCCATGCCGGCACCACCACCGATGAACACCATTTCGGCGTCGGTGTCCTTGGCGAAGAACTCGCCAAACGGACCCGAGATGGTCACCTTGTCCCCAGCCTTCAGGCTGAAGATGTAGGAGGACATCTGGCCGGGAGGCGCAGTCCAGTTGCTCGGCGGCGGAGTCGCGATCCGCACGTTCAGCATGATGATGCCGAACTCTTCCGGATAGTTCGCCATGGAGTAGGCACGGATAATAGGCTCGTTGACCTTGGACTCCAGCTCGAAGATCTTGAAGCGATCCCAGTCCCCGCGATACTCCTCGGGAATGTCGAAGTTCTTGTACTGCACGTGGTGGGCAGGGGCTTCGATCTGGATATAACCACCGGCGCGGAACGGGACGCTCTCGCCATCGGGGATCTGCAGCTTGAGCTCCTTGATGAAGGTGGCCTTGTTGTCATTGGAGATGACGGTACAGTCCCACTTCTTCACGCCGAAGATCTCTTCCGGCAGCTCGATGTCCATGTCGGAACGCACGGTGACCTGACAGGCCAGACGCTCGCCGTGACGGGCTTCGCCCTTGCTGATGTGATCCAGCTCGGTCGGCAGTATGTCGCCGCCGCCGGCTTTCACCCGCACCTTGCACTGACCACAGGAGCCGCCGCCGCCACAGGCGGAGGAGACGAAGATACCACTGCCGGCGAGCACGCCAAGCAGCTTGCCACCCGCCGGGCTGGTCACAGCCTTGGCCGGGTCGCCGTTGATGCTGATTGTCACGTCACCGGCGGTCACCAGCTTGGACTTGGCGAACAGAATGACTGCCACCAAGGCCAGCAGGATCACGGTGAACA
Organism: Aeromonas sp. OTU364; assembly: GCF_038440395.1. Lineage (NCBI taxonomy): Bacteria > Pseudomonadati > Pseudomonadota > Gammaproteobacteria > Aeromonadales > Aeromonadaceae > Aeromonas > Aeromonas sp. OTU364. Next base: position 18,117 of record NZ_JASATR010000002.1, on the reverse strand, counting down.
TGACCACACCCAGAATAATTTCCATCTATATTTCCTTTCCGATTACAGGGAAATACCAGAGAAGGACATGAAGCCCAGCGCCATCAGACCCGCGGTGATGAAGGTGATGCCGAGGCCGCGCAGGCCTTCCGGAACATCGGAGTACTTCATCTTCTCGCGGATCCCCGCCATCGCGACTATGGCCAGCATCCAGCCTGCACCCGACCCCACGCCATAGACCACGGACTCCACGAAGTTGTAGTCACGCTGCACCATGAAGGAGACGCCACCGAAGATGGCGCAGTTCACCGTGATGAGCGGCAGGAAGATGCCGAGGGCGTTGTAGAGCGCCGGGAAGTACTTGTCCAGCGCCATCTCCAGGATCTGCACCAGGGCCGCAATCACCCCGATGAAGGTGATGAAGCTCAGGAAGCTGAGATCCAGGCCGGAGACCAGGGCACCGTCTTTGAGCACGTAGTTGTAGATCAGGTTGTTGGCCGGAACGGCAACGGTCTGAACCACGATAACGGCAATGCCGAGGCCCATGGCGGTCTTGACCTTCTTGGACACAGCCAGGAAGGTACACATCCCCAGGAAGAAGGAGAGCGCCAGGTTTTCGATGAAGATCGAACGAATCAACAGACTCAGATAGTGTTCCATACCTTAATCCTTTGCCTCCACCTGCTTGGGATCCTTGGTGCGTACGCCCCAGATGATCAGACCAATGATGAAGAATGCACTCGGCGGCAGCAGCAGCAGGCCGTTCGGCACATACCAGCCACCATTGTTCACCAGCGGCAGCAGTTCGATGCCGAACCAGGTGCCTGACCCCAGGATCTCGCGCACCGTGGCCACGGTCAGCAGCACGGCGCCATAGCCCAGACCGTTGCCGATGCCGTCCAGGAAGGAGGGCAGCGGGGCGCTCTTCATGGCATAGGCTTCGGCACGACCCATCACGATACAGTTGGTGATGATGAGGCCGACGAACACCGACAGTTGCTTGGAGATGTCATAGGCATAGGCCTTGAGCACCTGGTCAACCACGATAACCAGCGAGGCAATCACCGCCATCTGGGCGATGATCCGCACGCTGTTCGGGATCTGGTTGCGGATCAGGGAGATGAACAGGTTGGAGAAGGCGGTGACCGCGGTAACGGCCAGCGTCATCACAAACGCCGTCTTCATCTGGCTGGTAACGGCCAGCGCGGAACAGACACCCAGCACCTGCAGTGCGATGGGGTTGTTACCGAGCACAGGCGTCAACAGCAATTTTTTCATTTCGCTCTTGTCAGCCATTGTTGATTTCTCCTGCACGTACCTTGGCCAGGAAGGGACCGAAGCCCTTGGGGCCCATCCAGAAGTCGAAGGTGTGCTGTACGCCATTACCGGTCAGGGTTGCGCCAGACAGGCCGTCGATTTCATGCTCGGAACCAGCCGGAGCATGTCCCTTGATCACCCGCAGCGCAGGCTGACCGTCCTGATCGAACAGCTTCTTGCCGACGAACAGTTCGCGCCAGGCCGGGTTCTCGATCTCGCCGCCCAGACCCGGGGTTTCACCGTGGTCATAGTAGGTGATGCCCTTGATGGTCTGGCCATCGGCCGCGACCGCCACGAAGGCATACATGGTGGACCACAGACCCTGGCCGTAGATCGGCAGTATGATGTTGTCGACCTTGCCCTCGGCATCTTTCGCGAAGAACACCGGGATCAGCTTGGAGATCTGACGCAGGCCGGCCTTGTCGTCGGCAGGTGCCAGACGAACACTCTTGGCCGGGTCCTTGGCTGCCAGCTTGGTGTCGAAGTTGTCGGCATCGCCGTCAACGAACTCACCGGTGGCCAGATCCACCAGACGCGCTTCAATCTTGTCGCCGTACAGCTGGGCCAGGTCACGCTTGGCCACAGAGCTGACATCGACACCGGCAACGGACAGTATGTTGCTTTGCTTGTCCAGCGCCTTGTTTTCCAGCTGGGCAGGACGCAGACCCACGGCGGCCACGGAGACCACGATGGAGCAGACCAGACACAGACCGGTCACTACGGCGAGAGTGCCGGTAGTAGAGTCTTTATTAAACGCCACGTGCGATCCTCCGCTTGATGTTCGCCTGCGCCACGAAATGGTCAAACAAGGGGGCAAACAGGTTGGCAAACAGAATGGCCAGCATCATGCCTTCCGGGAACGCGGGGTTCACGACACGGATCAGCACGACCATGACGCCGATGAGGGCGCCGTACCACCACTTGCCCTTGTTGGTAAAGGCGGCGGAGACAGGATCGGTCGCCATGAAGGCCATGCCGAACGCGAAGCCACCCAGCACCAGATGCCAGTGCCACGGCATGCTGAACATGGGGTTGGTATCGGAACCGATGACGTTGAACAGCAGGGAGGTCGCCACCATGCCGATCATGACGCCGGCGATGATGCGCCAGGAGGCGATCCGCATGTAGACGATCATGGCCGCACCGATGAGGATCATCAGAGTGGAGACTTCACCGATGGAGCCCGGCAGGTTGCCGAGGAAGGCATCCATCCAGCTGATGGCTTCGCCGGTGGCACCGTTGATCAGCGCCATCTGGCCGCCCTGGGCCCACTGGCTCAGGGCAGTCGCGCCTGAATAGCCATCAACGGCCACCCAGACCGCATCGCCGGAGATCTGGCCCGGGTAGGCGAAGAACAGGAACGCACGACCCGCCAGGGCCGGGTTCAGGAAGTTCTTGCCGGTACCGCCGAACACTTCCTTGGCCAGCACCACGCCGAAGGTGATGCCGAGCGCGGCTTGCCACAGGGGCAGCTCGGGCGGCACTATCAGGGCGAACAGGATGGAGGTCACGAAGAAGCCTTCGTTGATCTCGTGCTTGCGCACCATGGCGAACAGCACTTCCCAGAAACCGCCGACGATGAAGACGGTGATGTAGATCGGGAAGAAGTGCGCCGCACCGATCAGCATCTTGCTGCCGATGCCGGCCACGGCCGGATCCAGCGAGGCCCCCAGCAGGGTAGCCAGGGCGTATTGCCAGGTATCGGCACCGGCCGCGCTGCCCAGATGGGCGATGGCGGCGATGGACTGGTTGCCGACGTTGTACATGCCCCAGAACATGGCCGGGAACACGGCCAGCCACACCATGATCATCATGCGCTTCAGATCGATCGCATCACGGACGTGGGCGGCATTGCGGGTCACGGAACCCGGGGTATAAAACAGGGTATACGCCGCCTCGAACAGGGCATAGTACTTGGCGTACTTGCCACCCGGCTCGAAGTGATGTTCCATATTTTCAAGAAGTTGCTTGAAACTCATCGCTTAACCTTCCAGTTCTATCTTGGTCAGGCACTCACGCAAGACTGGGCCGTACTCTGTCTTGCCGGGGCAGACGAAGGTACAGAGCGCCAGATCTTCCTCATCCAGCTCCAGGCAGCCGAGCGCCTGCGCGCTGTCGGTGTCGCCGGAGATCAGATCCCGCAGCAGCAGGGTCGGCAGGATGTCGAGCGGCATCACGCGCTCATAGTTGCCGATAGGCACCATGGAGCGATCACTACCGTTGGTGGTGGTAGTGAAGTTGATGAGTTTGCCCTTCATCAGATGAGAGAGGGTGGTACGGGTGATGGAGAACTTGTCGGCACTGGGGTTGACCCAGCCCAGGAACTCTTTCTCACGACCTTCGCCCAGCACGCTCACCTGATTGTGGTAGCGACCCAGGTAGTCATGAACTCCTTCGGCCTTGGCACCGCTCAGCAGGGAACCGGAGATGATGCGATTCTCGTCCGCACGCAGCTCGTTGTTGGTCAGCTGGCTGATGCAGGCGCCCAGACGGGTGCGCAGCAGGCGCGGCTTGATCACGTTCGGGCCGGCCAGGGCGATCACCTTGTCGGTGAAGATCTGACCTGTGGTGAACAGCTTGCCGTAGGCGATCACATCCTGATAGTTGATGTGCCACTGCACTTTCTTGGCACCGACCGGGTCCAGGAAGTGGATGTGGGTACCGGGCAGGCCGGCAGGGTGCGGGCCGACGAACACGGCTTCCTTGACCTGGGCCAGGGAGGCGTGCGGCAGGCTGGCTTCGCCCTTGCAGACGTGGACAGTGCCATCGGTCAGGCGGCTCAGCACGGCCAGACCATCGAGGAAGGCCTGGGCCTGTTCCTTGATGATGATCTCGGCGTTGGCAGCCAGCGGGTTGGTGTCCATGGCGGTGACGAAGATGGCACGCGGGGCAGAGCCCACTGCCGGCACCTTGCTGAATGGACGGGTACGCAATGCGGTCCATTGGCCTGATGCGACCAGGATCTCCTGCACCTTGCTGCGCTCGAGCTGTGCCAGCTCGGCAGACGCAAAGTGTTCAAAGGTCACCTGTTCGTCAGAACCATCGATGTCGATGACAACGGATTGCAGAACACGCTTGGCACCACGGTTGATCTCAGAAACCACACCGGTGGCAGGGGCCGTGAATTTAACGCCGGGATTCTTCTTATCTTCGAAGAGCTCCTGACCTTTAATGACGCGATCACCTACTTTGACGAACATAGTAGGACGCATCCCCACGAACTCTTCGCCGAGTGTAGCAACACGGGTGATGGCCGGGCCATCGTAGATTACTTGCTCCGGAGCACCCAGCACGGGGATGTCCAGTCCTCTTTTAATTGTAATCATACTCACTTGCACTACCGTTAAGGGAAGACAGGTTGGTTAGCGCCGAGAAATACATCACGACGAGTTGTTGAATGAGCCCGTCAACATCACGGAAAACTGTCGAAGAAACAAACAAATCAGCAACATACAGGATCATTCAAAAGCGCCTGAGTTTACCACCTTAGACAAGTCAGTCGCCACGCCAAATGGGGAAAATCCCCGTCCTATCACAAAATTAACCTCCAATGAATATTTCCCTTCCATCCCTGCAACCCGTGGTTTTAAAGGATTTTTTGTTTTACTACCCATATGGAGGTAATTTCACCCATCCCAGAGGTTGATTAGAAAAAGTAATCATTACCCTGATCCAACGCACGCGGGGCCGGCGGCTGGCGCCCCGGCCCTGTCGTGATGGTTTTGTTAATTGGTCGACAATCGGGTAATGAAAAGGTCAAAGGCTCAGGCAAAGGGGGACTTGCTGACACAGCCCGGGGTCTTGGGGGCCTGCTCCCGGGCCTGCCACTCCGCCTCGGTATAGGTATGCAGCGCCAGCGCATGGATAGCCCCTGCCAGCTCCTCTGCCAGCACGCCGTTGACCTGACGATGGCGCCCCAGCAGGCGCTGCCCCTCGAAGGCCTGGCTCACCACTATGACCTTGAAGTGGCTCTCGGATCCCGGCTCCACCCTGTGCATGTAGCTCTCGTTGATCACTTCCAGATGACTGGGGGACAAGGCGGCGGCCAGTTTGGCCTCTATCTGTTGTTGCATGCTCACGGGCAAGACTCCCTCGTTGGATATCCGGCCATTGTAGCCAGGGTTGCATGCCGGATGCATCAGGGCCGCTGTAAATAGAAGGAGGCCGGGCGCCTCCTCGCTGCGGGCTGGTGAAATTCTCCGTCGCCGCTAGAATAGCGCCACTTTCCCTGCCTGCCGGGCAACACGGTGCGGGCGGGCGTCATCTATCAGCAACACGTTGGACTCATTCTTATGCAAACCCTGCTCGACACTGCCCATTGTCGTCTGACCCTGTATCGCTACCCACGGCAGAGCCAGGATCCCCTGCAGGCCTGGGATGCGGCGGACGAGTACCTGATCAACACCCTGGCCGAGGAGCCGCTCGAGCAGGATGGCCCCGTCATCATCATGAACGACGGCTTCGGCGCCCTGGCCGCCTATCTGCACGGCCATGGCCCGGTCTGCGTGAGCGACTCCCATATCAGCGAGCGGGCCACCCTGGCCAATCTGGCGGAGAACGGGCTGGATCCCGCACAGATCACCCTGCAGGACGCCCTGGCCCCGCTGCCCGATGCCCCTGCGCTGGTGGTGATCAAGGTCTCCAAGTATCAGGCGCTGCTGGAGCAGCAACTGCTGGCCCTGCGCGAGGTGGTCACCCCGGCTACTCGCATCCTAGCCGCCGGCAAGGCCAAGGACATCCACAGCTCCACCCTCAAGCTGTTCGAGAAGTATCTGGGCCAGACCCGCACCTCGCTCGCCTGGAAGAAGGCGCGCCTCATTCACTGCGAGCCGCAGGCCGAGCGCCCTGCCCTGACCAACCCCTTCCCGACCGTCTGGCCGCTGGAGGGCACCGACATGCTCATCCACAACCATGCCAACGTGTTTTCGCGCACCAGCCTGGATATAGGCGCCCGCTTCATGCTGGACAATTTGCCGATCCACAGCGCGCGCAAGGTGATAGACCTTGGCTGCGGCAACGGGGTGCTGGGTCTCTCGCTGCTGGCAAAAGACAGCGAGGTGGAGGTGACCTTCATCGACGAATCCCACATGGCGGTCGCCTCGGCGCGCCTCAACGTCGAGCACAACCTGCCGGCTGCCCTGCCGCGAGCCCACTTCATGGTCAACAACTGTCTCGACGGCGTGGCGGTCGGAGCGGCGGACAGAATCCTCTGCAATCCCCCCTTCCATCAGCTGCAGGCGATCACCGATCACATCGCCTGGCAGATGTTCACCGACGCACACCGGGTGTTGCCTCAGGGGGGTGAACTCTGGATAGTAGGCAACCGTCATCTGGACTATCACAACAAACTCAAGCGCTTGTTTGCCAACGCACAAGTCGTTGCGTCGAACAGCAAATTCGTTATTTTGAAAGCCATCAAACGCTGAAAGCCATCAAACGCCAAAGGAAAACCATGATGAAAAAGTCACTCTTGCTGCTGGCCGCCCTGATACTGGGTGGTTGTGCCACCCACTGGCCGGAGACGGCGCTGCTCAATCCGCAAGTCATCCCCTCCAACCAGCAGTACTACTCTGGCAACCGCATCACCATGGAAGGAGTCGACAAGCGCGAGGCCGCCTATGTCTTCTCCATCAAGAAGAAAGAGAAGGCTCCCGTGCTGGTCAACAGCAGCCAGCCCCTCAACAACCTGCTGGCGGAAAAACTGGCGGAAGGGTTGCGCAGCCAGGGCCTCGAAGTGGGCAACAGCGGCACCACCAACCTGACCCTGGCCATCTCCACCGCCGCCGTCACCGTGGAAGAGAAGACCTTCACCTATGTCACCAAGTCCAAGGTCAGCCTGCAGGTGATCGCCGACTTCCAGGGCAACAGACTGACCAAGCAGTTCAATATGTCTTCCAGCAAGGAAGAGCCGGGTGAGCCGACCATGGCCGACCTGGAGTCCATCCTGAACCAGCAACTGGGCAGCGTGCTGCAACAGATCATGGCCGACGAGGCACTGCGCGGTTATCTCAAAGGCCAGCCGAGCTGAGCAAGGAGCATATAAATGAAGACTCTCTGGTTACTGGCCACCCTGATCGCCCCCCTGGCGTTCGCCGGACAAAAAGTCCAGATGGAGACCAACCACGGCAACATAGTGGTGGAGCTGGCCCCCAAGCAGGCGCCACAGACGGTGAAGAACTTCCTGCGCTACGTGGCGGATGGCAGCTATGACGGCAGCCTGTTCCACCGGGTGATCCAGAACTTCGTGGTGCAGGGCGGGGGCTACAACCAGCAGTTCCAGCCCCTGCCGACCTTCGACCCCGTGGTCAACGAGTCCAGGGGCGGCCTGCCCAACAAGCGTGGCAGCATCGCCATGGCCCGTACCCAGGCGGTCGACAGCGCCACCCGCCAGTTCTACTTCAACCTGGTGGACAACGACAACCTCAACGCCAATGCCGGCGCCGGTTACACGGTGTTCGGCCAGGTGGTGCAGGGCATGGAGGTGCTGGACAAGCTGGCTCAGGTCCAGACCGGCTACAGCTCCATACTGCGCGCCAATGACGTGCCGACCAGCCCCATCATCCTGAAAAAAGTGGTGCTGCTGGCGGACAAATAACGCGGGGCGGATCACATTCCGCCACGACGTAACCCGGGTCACCGGCGCCCCTTTCTATACTCTGGCCTTGTCCTGTGTGCGGGACATGGCCAGGCAGAGAGAGGAGGTTCCGGTGACTTGTCACGATTACATTGCCCAACATGCCATTGTGCTGGCCCAGGCGGTTCGTCACTTTTTGGCACGGGAAATTCCTTATCGACAGCTCGAGGATCTGAGCTGGCAACTCCTCTCCCACTGGCAGGCGCTGCCCGCCATCCCCATGGATAAAGAGCCCGCCACCGAGCAGGAGGGGGTGTTCTGGCACCTGCTCCACAGCCTGCACCTGTGGGACGAGCATCAGCTCGTCACCGACACCTGGCTGCGTCAGCAACTGATGGCCTGCGCCACCTTCCTCGTGGCCGAGGGGCCCTGTCCGCGCCACTGCATCGGCTCACGACCCTGAATCCCGGGCCGCCCCGTTCGGCTTGCCTTGGCTATCCCCCTCGAACCTGACAAAATGACCCCCTTTTCTCTGAGGAGTCAGGCAGTTGAACAATCTCCGCCCGCCCAGCCATACCCCTGACCGCGCCACAAGCTGGCGAGACGCCCTCGCCGTCTATCTGGAAGCGCGGGTACTCACCCTGTTTGCCATGGGCTTCTCCTCCGGCCTGCCCTTGCTGCTGGTCTTCGGCACCCTCTCCTTCTGGCTGCGCGAAGCCGATGTCAGCCTGACCGACATCGGCTACATGAGCTGGGTGGCGCTGGCCTATGGCTTCAAGTGGCTGTGGTCCCCTCTGGTGGATCGACTGCCGCTGCCACTGCTCTCCCGGCTGCTGGGGCGGCGCCGCAGCTGGATGCTGCTCTCCCAGGTGCTGATCGCCCTCTCCCTGGTTGGCATGGCCTATTGCGATCCCAAGACCCAGCTCGCCCAGCTCGCCCTGTTCGCCCTGCTGGTGGCGTTTTGCTCCGCGACCCAGGATATCGTCATCGACGCCTACCGCATCGAGTCGGCCCCCGAGCGCCTGCAGGCGGCCATGGCAGCCTCCTACATGACGGGTTACCGGCTCGCCATGATCATGGCGGGGGCGGGGGCGCTGGCACTGGCGGCCTGGCTTGGCAGCAACGACAGCTACGACTACCGCGGCTGGCAGCTCACCTACCTGCTGATGGCGGGGCTGATGTCCCTCGGCATCCTCACCACACTGCTCAGCCACGAGCCGGATATCGACCTCCATCGCCAGAACGAACAACAGATGGAGCGCAAGACGCTGCTGCTCGAGCGGGGCTGGCCCAGGACCCTGGCCGGGCTGGGCGCTTGGACCTATGAAGCCATCTGGTGTCCCTTTGCCGATTTCTTCCGCCGCTACGGCGGCTCGGCCCTGTTGATCCTGGGGCTCATCGCCTGCTATCGCATCTCGGATGTGGTGATGGGGGTGATGTCCAACAGCTTCTATGTGGATCTGCAGTTCAGCAAGACGGAGGTGGCCACCATCACCAAGGTGTATGGCGTCATCATGACGCTGGTGGGGGCGGCCCTGGGGGGCGTGCTGGTGATGCGCTTCGGCACCCTGCGCATCCTGTTTCTCGGCGCCGTGCTCACCGCCAGCACCAATCTGCTGTTCGCCCTGCTCAACGAGGTGGGTCACGATCTGGAGCTGCTGACCCTGATCATCTCGCTGGACAACCTCAGCGCCGGCATTGCGACGGCAGCCTTCGTGACCTATCTGTCGAGCCTGACCAACGTCGCCTTCTCGGCGACCCAGTACGCCCTGTTCAGCTCCATCATGTTGCTGATGCCCAAGCTGCTGGCGGGTTTTTCCGGTCAGGTGGTCGAACAGATCGGCTACAGCAGCTTCTTCGTCGGCACCAGTCTGCTCGGCATCCCGGTGATGATACTGATCATCATGGTTGCCAAACGAGGCGATGCTTTGTTACCACAAGCGGACAAATAGCAAGCGTTTGCGCCATTTTGGGGGTGATTAGATTCACAAAACCGGACAAAGTTCCCTGGCTCTTGTTTATCCGATGAATTTATTTGGCTAGAATCCCTTCCGCTCCTTGTGGGCAGGCTACGGAAAACCTCAACTAACGCACAAGAGACCAATAAAATGGCCAAATTTACCAAGACTCTGATCGCTGCCGGTCTGCTGGCTGCATCCGCCACTCCGGCCTTTGCTGCCGATTACAGCGGCGACATCCACAAGAACGACTACAAGTGGTTCCAGTTCAACGTGATGCACACCATCGATCAGCTGCCCTACAGCGAATCTGAAGGTGGTTACAACGATACCTACTTCGAAATGGAGTTTGGTGGCCGCTCTGGTATCTTCGATCTGTACGGTTACGTCGACGTGTTCGACATCTTCCAGAACCGTCACGACGACAAGCACAACCAAGACAACCTGTTCATCAAGTTCGCACCGCGTATCTCCATCGATGCCATGACCGGCAAAGATCTCTCCTTCGGCCCGGTGCAGGAAGTCTACATCGCCAACCTGATCAACGTGGGTGGTCCGGATGGTCTGTTTGAAGCCATGACCGGTCTGGGTGCAGACGTACAAGTGCCCTGGTTCGGCAAGGTTGGCATGAACCTGTATGCCCGTCACGTCAACGAAGGCGGCGGTGAGCAGGGCTGGAACGGCTATCAGTTCTCCATGAACTGGTTCAAGCCTTTCTACACCTTCTCCAACGGCAGCTTCGTAGCCTATCAGGGCTACCTGGATCACCTGTTTGATGCCAAGGACACTTCCACCGACGGTACCGCCATGTTCAACGGTCTGTACTGGCACTCCGACCGCTACGCCGTCGGTTACGGTCTGAAGTACTTCAACGACATCTATGGCATCCAGAACGGTTCCTACGGTCTGAAGACCACTGGTTTCGGCCACTACTTCTCCGTGACCTACAAGTTCTAATCGAACTCGTCACACGGACACAAAAAACCGGAGCAGCTGCTCCGGTTTTTTTATGGCACTTCCTCGATGAGGGGAGTGGCCAGGGCCCTCCCCCCGTTCATCATCAATCGCGGAAGTTCTGGAACTGCATCGGCTGACCCAGCTCGGCGCCACGCACCAGTGCCATGGTCTCCTGCAGATCATCACGCTTCTTGCCGGTGACGCGCACCTCGTCACCCTGGATGGCAACCTGCACCTTGATCTTGGAATCCTTGATCAGCTTCACCAGCTTCTTGGCGATCTCTTTCTCGATCCCCTGCTTGAACTTCACCGTCAGGTGGAAACGCTTGCCGGAGTGAACGCTGTCGCCCACCTCCATGGAGCTGTTCTCGATCTGGCGCTTGAGCAGGGCACCGCGCAGGATCTCGACCATCTGCTTGAGCTGGAAATCCGCATCGGCTTCCAGCTTCACCTCTTCCTTGTTCAATTCGAAGCTGGCTTCCACACCACGAAAATCGAAACGGGTCGCCAGTTCACGATTGGCGTTATCGACGGCGTTCAACACCTCGTTCATTTTGACTTCAGAGACAATATCGAATGACGGCATAGCCGGGCTCCTCATGCTGTACTTCAGGTTGTGCTGACAAAGGGGCAAATCTACCAGAAAACCGGCAAATTTGCTGATTTCAATGGGATTGCTCTGCTAGAATCCCCTGCGCACAGGAATGGCGAGACCCGTTAGTGTCCGCCTAGCGATATCTTCACTTATCCCCGGTAGCGGGTTGTTCGGAACGCAGCCACTACCCTGATTGAGCCTCTCCATGCCAAGCGGATTACGCGACAACAACCTGAAAAACAGCCGACACCCCTCCTCCCCTCACTGGTCCTTGCTGGGCTGTGGTGCTCTGGGCGGCGTCTTCGCCTCCTTGCTGACCCAAAGTGGCCAGCCGACCCGTGTGCTGCTGAGCGAGCGGCACCGCGCCACCCTGCACCCCGGCATCGATTTCACCTCCCTCGAGGGCCACACCCAGCTGCTCGCCATCGAGCGGGGTTTCATCGACAAGCCCGGCCCCATCCAGCGACTGCTGGTGATGACCAAGGCGGGTCAGGTGGTGTCGGCCCTGACGCCCCTGGCAGGCAAGCTGGCGGCAGGGGTTCCCATCGTGCTGCTGCACAATGGCATGGGCATAGCCGAACAGGTGGTGCAGCTGTTTCCGCACAACCCGGTCATTGCCGGTGTCACCAGCCACGGCGCCATGCAAAATGGCCACTTCGTGTTCCGCCATACCGGCAAGGGCGAAACCTGGCTGGGCCCGGTCAACGACGCGGCCAAAGCCCATGCCCACCTGGCGGATGAACTCGCTCGCGCCCTAGGCCAAGCCGGCTGGGATGAGCAGATCCTGACCCGCCAGTGGCAGAAGCTCGCCATCAACTGCGCCATCAATCCGCTCACGGCGCTTTACAAGCTCAAGAATGGCGAACTGGCCGGCCCCCGTTTTGCCGATGTGCTGCAACAGATCTGCGTGGAAGTCGCCGACGTGATGCAGGCCGAAGGCCAGCCGACCGGCAGCGACGAGCTGCTGCGCCGAGTGATGACTGTGGTGGAACTCACCGCCGACAATTACTCTTCCATGTATCAGGACATGGAGCAGGGGCGTGAGACCGAGATTGAGGCCATCACCGGCTTCCTGCTCGGCAAGGCCGCCACCCACGGCATTGCGGTGCCGGTCAATCAGGGCCTCTATCAGGCCGTCAAAGAGAAGCGCTGAGCCCGGGACGCGGGCGATGGAGGAGTGCAGGATGAGCGTGCTGGTATTGGTAGCCCCTGGGTCGGAAGAGATAGAGACGGTCGCCATCGTCGACACCCTGGTGCGCGGCGGCATAGAGGTGGTGCTGGCCTCCTGCTGCCCGGCGGGGCAGCGCCAGATCCGCGCCTCCCGTGGGGTGCAGCTGGTCGCCGATTGCCATCTCAACGAGCTGACCAGCCGCGACTTCGAAGCCATGGTCGTGCCGGGTGGCCTGCCCGGCAGCGAAGCTATCCGCGACACCCCCCTCGCCATCGACCTGCTGAGGGAGCAGGCGGCGCTGGGCCGCTGGCGTGCGGCCATCTGCGCCGCCCCTGCCGTGGTGCTGCACCATCACGGCTTGCTTGGCGATGCCAGCGCCACCTGCCATCCCTGCTTTCAGGCCCGCCTGCCCACCGCGCAACTGAGCACGGCGCGGGTGGTGACCGATGAAGCCCATCGCCTGATCACCAGCCAGGGCCCCGGCAGCGCCATCGAGTTTGCCCTCGAGATAGTACGGGTGCTGCGCGGTGACGAAGCCGCCCGCGCGGTCGCCGGGCCCATGGTTATGCCATAACAGCGAAGATTGTGGATGCAACTGGCTAGCTAGTTGACTGGTTTTATATCTGTTTTGGGCTGCTTGGCACGGTAGGAGTCCATGATGGGAGCCCAATCCATGCCGTGTGGCACAGAATATTGCTTGAATAACTCGCTATATTCTTTATCGAAGTCATCTATTCCATATTGGCGAGCTAGCGGGACTTTTTTATCATACCAGTCGTCAGTCACCTCTTCGGCAATACCACGCACAAGCAACTGATCAGGCCGGATATTGAATCCTTGCAACAGCACTTCGAAATAACCACCTGGTGCCAACCCAAAGTAAAGCCAATGACGGCGTTCGATCATTCCATCAACCATGTACTCTTGCCGCATCCGCTGTTCCAAATCAGCAGGTAGATCTACTTTGATGCGATAACGTTTTTTGTCGTGGAATGAGACCATTTCGACTATGGCCTTATCTGGTATAGGGGCTCCATTAGTTGGTCCACCATCCCCCCCACTCCAGTAATACCTCTTTTGAACAATACGCTTTTCACTGGTCTCAGGTCCTCCTCCCCCTCCCGGATAGCCCACGACTAAACGACCATCACGATAAAATTCTGCTTTGCTGGTCCAAATATTATCAATGTTGCTACCTGTTCCATAAACCCAATAAATTGGTTGCACAGCATAAGCGGTCAACGACCACAGAAAACAACTCAGGATAAATAATCGTTTCAATATCATATTTTTTTGTTTCCTATCAGTTCACGTTTTTCTTTACTAACTGTAGGCTCGGATTTATCAGTATTAGCCGGATTGGCAATTCCTTGGTTACTAGCGCTATGATGCAAATAATCACGGCGTAACATACGATAATCATCGGCTGGTAGTTGACTAGCTAAGTTTTCCACCTTTTTTTGCTTTGTAGCTGCTTGAGCCCAGAGCCTATCTAGCTTTGTTAAATTGAGCATTGATCGCTTGATTGAGAGTGACTCAAGTCGCAGTGCCCTATCTTCAGACCTCCATTTTTTAAATGGCACCCCCGCAGCCAGTCCAGCTTCAACCATCATATGCAATGGAATGCGAGAATATTCCCCCTCAACCACCCGATTCATCAGTACCTCCACATAGACTGACTTTTTGCCGGGACCAGAACTATTTTTCCCCTCCGGACGCCTAAAGGAATAAGGTTTCAGGCTGATGACCCCAAGCGACGGGACTGCGCCGCGGGGTAAGTTGGAGTTGATGCTTTCTACCCATCCCATAGCTCTTTTTTCTTCGGCATAGGCCTTGGCTTGCAAATAAGCACGACTCGCAGTTTCCGTTATATCGACACTTTCGACGCTCATAAAGCGCTCCATCTCGATGCACTCAATCAGTGCAGAATCGCTATTAGGATTGCCCAAACTCCAGCGGCTATAATACCCCCCCCCTATATCAGAGTGAGCCCCAGGTAGAGCTAACTCAGTAAAGTGAGTAGGTATATCGCTCTCCGTATTTCTGTCAATGATACGTGACAGAGGAAAGTGTTTACGTACTTCATCTTGCGCCGTTAGATGCACTACTCGCTGCGCACAATCAGCTTTAAGATTGACGTTAACACGGGAGTTATAGGAGGAAACAACGGTATCGAACAGGCCAACAAAAGTAAAACGTACATCTCTCCGGCTGGCCCAATCAAAACCTGCCTTAAGCCGAATATTCGGATTATTGGCTATCGCTTTGACTAGAGGATGATCGGCTTTCTGATCGATCACATTGACAAAATGGCGAGCAGCAGCAGCCCCTCGGCTAAAGCCAAATACATCGAATTCTATGCGATGAATACAGTCTATATCAGGCAATACTCGACCTAAACCAAGCTCGATTCCTTCGGTAATCTTAAGTTCACAAGCCTGCATCACCTTACCGATAATTGATGTATTTTCTCCACCTAGGTCAAGATCCAGACCCTGAGTAAAAGTATCGTCAGAACGATATACAAGGGTATCCTTTCCTAATACAGGATCACGGGTACCAATGCCGCTAATATAAGCACGAGCACTTAGGGTTTCCTCGCCGATCCGATATTGTTCGCGAAGTTTCCAAACATTGGTCACATCATTGGCCGAGCTTCCTTCAACCGGGCTTTGTCCCATCTGGCAGCCCCGTAGCTCTTTCTCTCGCTGCGCTGGGTCTGAACAGGTTTCCAGCAACCACTTCTCAACCTTTTGTAATCCAGCTTGGGCATTGCGGGTATTGTTCCCAGTACCATCGAAGAACACCCCGATCCGCAGAGTGTTGATTTGATAACCTTTCACCTCAATGACATAGGAATGCTTGGTAAAAAAGCGGGCATTGCTAGCCTTGCCCTTCTGGTGAGCCTCAGGCAGCGGGGTTGGCGGTTCACTCTGGCTGAGGTCCCCCGTGGTGACCTTGATATGCTCCCGTTTGGAATTCTCATATCCAGGCAGCTTGTCGGAATAAGCAGGTATTCCGCTCTGTTCTCCTTCTTTGAGCTTTTCGCGGGATTGCGCCGCCTTGAGCCAGGGCTGAGTCTCAATCTTCACGTCCACGGGACCAACCGCAAAACCGCGCACCAGAGTTGGTCCATCTTTCAGTATCACTGTCTCTGACTTGCCTGTCTCATCAGTCAAGATGGCCTTGAGCCCCTTGAATGGTTGATTGTACTCATCACGAACATCGATCTCTATCCAGTTTTCGTAACGCTCGCAAGGGATGCAATGGGGATCTGCCGCCATCAAGAAACTCCTGTCTTCACTTGATACTTGTGCAACCAGTTGGCCACCTGAGACATCTCATCATCGGTCAACATCAAAGGAGCCCGTATGCTGTCAAGAGGCAGACCCACCTGCAGGGTCAGGACGCCAGCCACCACACCGTCAAGCACATCGTCTTGCAGGCATGCCAGGTTAGCCGCTTTGAGCACAGGCAGGATAGCGCCTTTCGGGTCTGGATGAAGCTCCATCATACCTGTCATGCGCTGCCAGAAATGCCGACGCAAGATATAGGCATGACGGTTCTCGTCGTAGAGTCCAGCCAGGTGATGAGGGCGGATATGAAACCAGGGGGTTTGCAATGCGGGCTGGAACCGGGCATGAGGCGTGCGAGCGAAGGCTTTGCCATGGATCCAGATCCCGGAACAGGGCCCCAGCACACTATCGCGTTCATCAGGGGTCATGGCGCTGAGCATGGGCAGGAAAATGCGTGGGTCAGAGAAACGAAACCAGACTGCTTCTCCCTCGCGTATTGCTTCTATCAGGCTCTGCCAATGGCGGCGGATCAACTCCACTGATTGGTCGCTGATCAGGTAGAAGCCGCTCAGGGTGGGGTTGACCATCATAAACTCAGTGGAAGGCGCAGGCAGCAACCAGGGCCCCAACGCAGACTGTTCATCGAAAGCTGTACCGGCAAAAAGTGGATTGGCATTCTCTCCATCATAGGTATAGAAATCCGCCACGGCTGACTCTGCCTGGGCTCCATCGATGACGGCATACGTTTTACCCACTTGCTCGCCAGCGAGCCAATCAGATAACGTCATAATATGGATACCTCGATCAGTCGCTTGATCCTGCTGCGGTTATCCGATGCATTGTCAGAGGTTGGAATCGTATTGAGCAAGGTATCGAAATCACCGCTCATGGAGGAAACCACCCGATCGACCCTTAGCCGGGTCTGGGTCGGAAACAGCATCTCAGCTTCCCCCTTGAAGTGCGCAGCGTCTCCCAGCAGACGGCCACCATGACCGGCAGGCAAGCGGATCTTCAACAAGGTATCGTTCACCCAGGCCTTGTCCGGTGAGGTACTCATGAATCCTGGCTCAACAACGATATTGCCCACCCCTGTGAACTGTTCTTTCAGGGCTGCAAGCTCCGGCTTGTCCAGTGCCAATCCCCGATAGACGAAAGACAAATCGGGTGAAGCCGGCAATTTCGCCAGACCAGCCTCCACATCGGCAACATAGGCCTTCATTGCCTGGTCAAACTCACTCGCGGATGTCGGCTCATAATTCAAATAGCTGCGACTAAGCAGGGTATCGATGGCCTCTCGCTGCTTGTAGGGGCGATCCCGCAAATAGTTATTGAGCAGCGTGTACCCCTGCGCCGAATAGTATCTGAGCGCTTCATCCGCTTTGGATATCTCTACCGTCGCCCACTTCTTTGCTGGCTTTTTGCCCTCCCCTTTGGCCGCAGCAGGTGGCGGCGGCGGTGGCATCGATGGCCCTCCGGCAAACTGGGGTGGAGCGGGTGGTGGCACTGGTGCCCCCCCGGCAAACTGAGGTGGGGCGGGTGGTGGCGCGAGCGGACAAGGCTTGGTCAACGGTGCCATGGACTCCATGCTCTTGTGAATGGCCGGGGCTGGCAAAGTTGCCGGTGGTGCTGCTGGTACCTCAACATTGCCTGGCAGAATGGGGACCTTGCCACCCCAGCCGGAGCCTGACCCCGGGCTGCCACCTGAGTTCATCTTGATGGATCCGCCACTGAGGGTGACACCGCTCGGGTCAATCTTGACGAAGCTGCCGCCCACCTTGAGGGTCAACTCGGCACCGGCCTCCATCACGATTTTCATGCCCGCCTTGTGGTGTACCTCGCTCCCCGCCTCCACCAGCAGGGACTGGCCAAGCTTCTGATGCAGGCTGGCATCCACGGTGAGCGAATAGTCCCCCTTGATCTGGTCCCGCTTCTCCCCCTCCACCGTCAGGTGGTCATTGGCCTTGATGCGGGTCACCCGCTCGTTGTCGATGTCACGGTGTTCGTCGTGCTTGATGTGCCAGGCCACATCGTTTTCGATGAGGAGGTTCAGGTCTTTCTGACCGTGGATGTAAATCTCTTCCTGCCCCGCCTGGTCTTCGAAGCGCAGCTCGTTGGACCCCTCCCCCTGGTGGGTCTCGGTGCGCAGCACGGTACGGGTCTTGTTGGCAGGCAGTTCATAGGACGGCCTGTTGGTGGCGTGGAAGGTGCGGCCGGTAACGATGGGCTGGTCCGGGTCCCCTTCCAGGAAACTCACGATGACCTCGTGGCCG